>NZ_FSRG01000003.1:722996-955212 GCF_900129975.1 Halodesulfovibrio marinisediminis DSM 17456 | reverse complement strand
AGTGCCCAGTTTTCCCCCTTAATATCGAGGGCAATGAGGCTTTCTTTCCAGCTCAGAAGTGTAGGCAAAACAAGCCCGACGCCTTTACCTGATCGAGTAGGAGCAAACACGAGGATGTGTTCTGCGCCACTGTGCCGAAGGTAGTGAAGGTTCTCTTTGTCCTGCCAACCGCCGACATACACCCCTTTGTCAGCAAAAAGCCCTGCCTTTTGAATGTCCTTTTTCTTTGCCCAGCGAGCTGAACCATGAAGATCATTGTAGAGGTTTGGGGTGCGCATGAAGAACTGCCAAAGACCGAAGATCGCAAATAGTGGAACCACGAACACCAATTGGCTTGTGAGCGTCGCGTCATCAATGACCTTTGCGGCTTCTGGAAACTGCTGGCTCCAGCCGATGATAGCCCACGGTACATACCAGCCGTCAAAGATCTTGCCGTTAAGCGCGGGATGGTAGTTGTATGTGGCTGCCACCTGTTGAGTGGCTACACTGAAGGCGATTAGAGCTAGAAGAAACAGGATCGCAGGATAGAGAAGCCAGAAGAATTTGTGCTTTTTAATACTGCCAAGTCCGTATTTAGGTTTGTCCGACATACTTATCTCCATGGTTTGTAAGGGCTGCTGAAGACAATGTCTTTTTGAACAACCATATTGAAGCGGTAGCCAGGGCGGATGGTGAGAGTTGGTTGCACGTTGAGGTTCTGCTGCAACAGCCGTTGGCTGGATTTGCCCAGTTCGCTTGAAAGGGCAGAGCCTAGTTCGTCCTGAAGAGACAGTTTATCGTTTGAAGCTGTGTCGCTTTTGAACGTGTCAGATGCATAGGCTCCAACGCCTGAGATCAGACTCATGAGCGCTGCAGTACCGAAGGTTCGAAAGTAGTGGTTGTCTGTGTGGTCGGAAAAACCGCTGTAGCCTGCCATGTCAGCACCAGTCATCGAACCGAGGGTTATGGAAGATCCATCTTGAAAAATGATGCGGTTCCACGCAACAAGGACGCGGGACTGACCAGCAACAACTCTGGAGTCATAGACGCCGATCATCCGGCTCCCTTGAGGAATGAGGAGATATTTCCCTGTAACCGTGTCATAGACGTTCTGTGATACTTGCCCGATGAGTTGCCCTGGTAAGTCTGAGTTGATTCCTGAAATCATGATTCCAGGAATGACCGCTCCAGTTTTCAGTTCAAAGGGATTGCCCTGAGTTCGTGCGTGTTTCAACGTCCATTCAGAGTTTCCGGAGGAGCGTTTTGAAAGATATGGAAATTGGAATGAGTTTCTGCGGCAAAAAGCAGAGGTCGGCAACATGGTCGCTTTAGCCGTTCTTCAGTCATCAAAAATGAAAGAGAAAGCTCTTTTCAAAGAACACACTGTTGTGAAGCTTTTGGAAGGAATGACCTATACCGTCGATAACGAAGGAAACATCACCTACAAGCTGAAGAATGGTGGTGTGGTGCGAGATTGTCGCAAGGACATTTATGCAAGCAAGGATGCTGGAGCTGTGAAGTTTGCAGCAAAATTGAAGGCAAGACGCTTTGGGATAAAGGCTTTGAAGCAGAACAGACGGTAAATTGTACTTAATGCAGTTGACTGAGCTGGGGCTAGCTTGCGTTTTAGAGGTACCATGTTGCCAATTAGGCAATAAATTACCATCCCTGAGAGTGAGTTCTTCGGGAAAACAAGATAGTTCAGCAAGCTCCATGATTGCATGGAGCTTACTTAGAACAAAGTTTTTTAATTTAAAAAGGATTGGTTTCAGTGAGTTTTAGGCTTCTCACATTTAAAATATAAATGCGGATGATGTACAAAAAATCGGCCTATCTTTTGCTCTGCCTGTAACTTTCTAGAACTATGGTTGATTTTTTTTCTAAAGTGATTTCCTAGAAAAAAGTGAAGAATTCTCACTCCGCTTAGGCTAGTGATAATAGTTTGAACTGCTCATGTATAAGGCAGAATAACGCCTACATAGACTGATTTGGTAAGTCCGTACTAGGTGGTCAGTAAATATCATGAAACTAACAGGCTTTAAAGCTTTTTAGTGAGAACGTATGCAACCTTGAGCAGACGTCATAAATATATGACGAGAGTGGGTGTAGCTGAGCTAATATGATTATTAGTCTATCATATTGTTCCAACAAGCTGATCAACAGCGTTATCAATATCAAAATAAAATGATCGATCTGGCGCTTGGAATAGTTTAGATGCTTCGACAGCAGCCATAGGAATTTCATAAAGAAGCTTTTGAGAAAAATATCTGTCTAGGCGTACAGTGGGGACAGAACAACTTATTGTTGCAATAATTTTTCCACTATCATCGAATACAGGGGCAGCAACACATCGGACGCCTTTGTATATCTCTTCAAAATCAAAACCGACACCAGTTTTCCTAACTGTTTCAAGTTCCTTAAGAGTCTGTTCAACCCTATCGGTAGTAATACTTGAATCGCTGGCTCTTAACTTCTCCATAAAAAGATGCAAATCATCTTCGGGTAGGAAAGCCAAAAAGACTTTTCCTGAAGCGGAAAGATACGCAGAAAAAGAATCACCGATAACAGAGTCCATTTGCAGAGCATGTCCCGAAATTTCTTGATGAACGAGTACCATGTTGAGGTTTGAAAGGACACTTAAGTTTACAGTTTCATTAACTTTATCCCGCAGCTTTGCAAGAATAGGCTTTAGAATAGATCCCAAGCTATTTTGAGATGCTATCTGCTTGCCTATTTTATGAAGTTTAAGCGTTAGAGTATAGGCACCACCACGTTCAAGCTGTCGTACATAGCCTAATTCTTCCAACGTCCGTAAAATGCGTTGCAATGTCCCTTTAGGGATTGAGCAGGCCTCACTGAGCGTCTTCAATTTCCAATTACTGTTGGTGGCCATTGTCTCAATAACGGAAATAGCTTTTTCCAACGAGCGCATCATAAAATACTTATCATCTGCCATTGTGTTCCTCAGAGAGCCAAATTTTCAATTTATGCACTAATCCTAATTTAGCAGTAAATTTTGTAAACCCTTAGTCCGTTTCGGATTCATTGTCTAGCCAGTTGGGCTGTGTCAATAGGTGCATACCATCTTTTACAATTGATACACACATGGCAAAAGTAAATAACATCATAGGAAATCCAGCTAAAGAGATAAGTCCCCGAACAGGTTCAATTCCGCCCGATATACATAAGACATAGGCGACAAGTCCAACAACAATACCCCAGATTATTTTTAACCTCTTGGGAGGCTCTTCGCTTACTAGGAGACCTCGAGTGGAAATGATTGCTAAGGTAGCAACCAGAGAATCTGTCATAGTAGCAAATGAAAATACAATGATGACTACAAACACTCCGGTCAACAGGTCGCTGAATGGAAAATTAGAAAAAAGAATGTATACCATCGATTCCATACCGAATTTTTGTATGCCAGCCCATACGTCAACTAACCCACTCCACTGAAAGAAAATTGCTGTTCCACCGAATGTTGCAATCCAAAAATGACAAAAAATTGTTGGTGGAATAACATTCATTAAGATGAATTGACGGATTGTTCTTCCCTTTCCCATGCGAGCCAAAAAATGTCCTAACAATGGAGCAAAAATAAAGAAAATCTCCATATAGGGAACGAGCCATTGCATGGGCCATTTGTCATTGATTTGCATGGTGTTAAGCAGTGTGCTGTTACGAAAAAAATTGTTAACAAAGTACCCAAATGATTCAACACCGATTCCTAGAATAAACAGTGTGGGACCGGAAAAAAGAACAAACAGCATTAATAATAAAAAGGCGCGAGTGGTTCCTGACGATAGAAAACTCATGCCTTTCTTCAAGCCTGAGTAAGAAGACAGGACATATATGGGAATTATTACTGCTGCGGCTGCCGCCCACGTTATAGGGCCGGGTGAATAGTTGAATAATCTTCCCGTTCCGCTGCCAATCTGCATAAGACCTGCGCCCATACTGGTGGCGATAGCACAGCATAGCGAAAAAAGGCAGATGGCATGTACCGCTGGAGAGAATATATGGCGCCATTTTTCAGGAACTAGAGCATACATTCCAGCAGCTACAGATAGTGGATAATTACGATTGTAACTTACAAGAGCGATAGCGACTGCGCAAACAGTGTAGAAACAGTATTGAGCAATGGTCCAGTGCAATGTGGTTTGGGCGATAGCGAATACCCCAGCATCCTTGGAGCCAGGAGTAATGTGCAGACTTAGTGGCGGTTGCATCATATGAAAAATGGGTTCTCCCATGGCCCAAAAGAGAATACCGATGCCGATACAGCCACAAAGAGAAAGAGCAAACCATTGCCAGTAGGTAAACTCTGGTTTGGCATCCTTTCCTCCTAGTCGGATATCACCGATAGGGGAAAAAGCTATTCCTATGGTAAAGATAACGATAAGTAGACCTAGCGCAACTTCTAGCCAGCCAAAGTTGTAGTGAATCCAGTCCATTATCTGCGATAATAATACTACGAAATATTCAGTATAAAATAGTCCCACCACAATTCCAGTAGTTAGAAGCAAGAATCCTGGCCAAAAAGTATAGTGGTTAAGTTTCTTCCGATCATCATTGCTATTGATCCCTGACATCAAACTCCTCCCCTTTATCTGACGACGATGCGAGGTTCCAGCACTGTGGTGTGAAAATCACCACAGTGCTGGAACCTCGTGCAATTAAATTAAGTACCAAGATATTCGCACCGTATATCTTTTTGCATTCTTCTCAGTGGAACGCTGTACCACTAGGTGGTAACGTTAGACTCGTTAGATTTCGATGTCAATCAAGAGATTTTTTTGATTTTTTCTCTAAATACAGCTCTCGCTATCAATTTTTTCTAAAAAAAACAGCATTTCGTATTAATATGATAGTAAAAATAAAAGTACCACACTTATTGCTAAATGTGGTTGACGAAGAGGGGGCGCTTGGATAAGGTTTACTTAGTGGTACGCAATACCACAATGCGGTACAAGTTGCTAGCTTGATCGGTGGCTCTGTTGGTCCCGAACAATGAGCGGATATGACTGCAAATAAGTAGACAAATCATAACGATTTTTTTGAGGTGAATATGAGCCAAGAAACTTTGTTTTTGAAGAACACAGAAACATTTGCCGAGAGCCTTGCTCGGTGTGGAGTGAAGTATCACTTTGCATACCCGATTACTCCAGCAACAGATGTTATGAAGCGTATGGCAGTAATTTTGCCAAAGTATGGTGGTGAAATGATGCAAATGGAAAGTGAAATTGCAGTATCCAGCGCTTTGGCAGGTGCAGCCTGTTCCGGCACTCTTGCCGCGACATCTAGTTCTGGACCTGGATTAACACTCATGCATGAAGCTATCGGATTTATGAGTGCAGCTGAATTACCCTGCATTTTATACGATTCCATGCGAGTAGGCCCTGGTGATGGCGACATTGTCGGTTCTCAGAGTGATTATACAGTTGCGACTCGCGGAGGTGCACATGGTGACTACCGCATAATCGTATTAGCTCCGTCTTGTGGACAAGAGATTGCTGATCTTATGCCTCAGGGCGTCCGACTGGCGTATAAGTACAGAACTCCAGTTCTTTTTGTACTTGACGGTGTTAGTGCTCAAATGACTGAGTCTGCAACTCTGCCTGAATATCATGATTATTCTGCTGAATTTGACACATCCGAATGGGCCATTACCGGAACAAAAGATCATCCCAAACGAGCTATCATTACTGGCAGTTACTCACATCAAGATGGCTATGATATGAATGAAAGGCTCCGCGCCAAATTCGAAGTTATTAAAGAAAATGAGCAAATGTGGGAAGCGGAACAAGTTGAAGACGCCGACCTCGTAGTTGCTGCATTTGGTATTCATGGTCGCATGTGCCAGGACTTGATTTCCGAAATGCGTGCTAAAGGCAAAAAAGTCGGATTTATCAGACCGATTACTCTCTGGCCTTTCCCTAACCGAGCTTTTGAGACTCTGCCGGATTCTGTCAAGAATATTTTAGTGGTTGAAATGAACCATGGACAAATGGTCGATGACGTCAAACTGGCCGTAAATGGACGCATCCCCGTTCATTTCCTCGGAAAAACCGGTGGCGACCTCCCAATGAACACCCTGGCAGAAATGATTGCCAAAGTAGATAGTATTCTGGGGGAATAGATAATGGACAATCTTAGCGTTAAATACGGAAAAACTTTAAATCTGGACAAGTTAACCAGTTACTGTCCGGGTTGCGGACACGGTATCGTAACTAGACTTGTGGCTGAGGCCATTGAAAATCTTGGAGTTATGAATCGCACTGTAGCTATTGTTGGTATTGGATGTGGTGGATTCTCACACCACTATATGGATATTGACGCCATCGAAGCTACCCACGGTCGTTCTCCTTCTTTTGCAATCGGCTACAAGATGACCAAGCCAGATAACATTGTTTTTACCTATGCTGGTGATGGTGACACTTGTGCAATTGGCCTCGGAGATCTCTTGCACGCAGCCAACAAAGGTTTGCCTATCACGACTATTATGGTCAACAACTCAGTGTTTGGCATGACTGGTGGACAGATGTCTCCAACTTCTTTGGAAGGTCAGGTGACTACCACCACCGTCGAAGGTCGAGATGTATCTCGCCAAGGTCATCCATTGCTTGTGCCAGAAATGATGCAGTACATGCCTGGTGTTAAATATCTAGCCAGAGCTTCCGTCGCTACTCCTAAAGATATTCGTAAAGCTAAAAAAAGCATTCAAAAAGCATTTGAGTGTCAGGTTAAAGGCCTGGGATACTCTTTTGTTGAAGTTATGGTGCCATGTCCTACCGGTTTGAAAAAGAACGTTAGGGATTCCTATGAATGGTGCGGAAATCAGGTAGCTGACTATTTCAAGCCTCAGGTCTTTAAAGATGAAACGGAGCAGGACAATGTTGCATAAATGTATGTTTTCTGGCTCAGGCGGGCAGGGATCTGCTTTAATGGCAAAATTGATCTGTCTAGGAGCTACTAAAGAAGATTTAAAAGTTGTAATGACACAGACTTACGGAATTGAACAACGTGGTGGTGACTCTACTGCATACGTGATTCTTTCTGATGCATGCATTGGCAGTCCTATCGTAGAAAATGATGCCAGCATTGCTGTAGCTCTAAGTCAGTCTACTTATAATAACTGCTTTGAAGGCGTTGTTCCTAATGGAAAACTTTTCACCAACAGTTCAATTGTCGAGAACTCAAAAGAAGCTAACGGTTTTGATCAATTTTTCCTCCCTGCTTCAGATATGGGGGTAAAACTTGGAACCGTGCGCTGTGCCAATATGGTTATGCTGGGTGCAGTACTTGCTGAAACTGCAATTCTTAAGTTGGAAACAATTGAAGAAGTAGTGAAAGAAGTTTTCGGAGCAAAGAAACCTAAACTAGTTGATTTAAATATTGAGGCATTGCGTGCTGGGTACGCCGCTATGAAGGAGGAGGTCGACAATGGCTAATAAAGTACATGTGATCGACATCAAACGTTGTAAAGCATGTGGCCTCTGTGTGGACAAATGCCCAAAGAAGGTTCTTGCTATTGGAACACAAATCAATGCTCAAGGTTACAACTACATAGTTCAAGAAAACCCTGAAAACTGTGTTAATTGTGACATTTGCGGCATTGTGTGCCCAGATATGGCTGTTGGCGTTATTATAACAGATTAAAAGAATCCACCTCCTGTGAATATGGAGGTGGAAATATAAGGAGCTTCTCTGATGTCTGACCTCGTTCCACTTTTTCAACCTAAAAGCGTTGCCTTAATTGGGGCTTCCTCTAACCCCAATAAATATGGCTATTGGACTGCTAAAAGCTTGGTTGAAAACAAATTTGAGGGAGATATTTACTTTGTATCTCGTTCTGGTGGTGAAATTTTTGACCACCCAACTTATCCAGACATTACCTCCGTTCCTGGTGAAGTAGACCTGGCTATCATCGCTATTGCTCCTAAGTTCATTCTGCCCGTTATGGAACAATGTGTTGAAAAAGGTGTTAAATGCGCCATCGTAGTGTCTACGGGATTTGGTGAAGTTGGTCCTGAAGGCAAAGAGCTTGAACGACAAATGCTTGAAATTGCCCGTAAAGGTAATATGCGATTGCAGGGGCCAAACTGTATGGGGACATACAGTTCAGCTAAAAGCTTAAATGCAAGCATCATCGACTTAGCTCCTGGGCCTATGAGCCTTGTTCTTCAGAGTGGTAACTTCGGAATTGACATTAACTTCAATGCTAAGACTAGAGATCTTGGATATAGCTGCTGGGCAACTATTGGTAACCAGCTGGATATGCGCTTTCATGACTTTGTGCAATATATTGAGACTGATGAAGACAGTAAAGTTCTCCTTTTGTACATGGAAGGCTTGCGCGTTGAAAGCGAAGAAGATGGCCGCAAGTTCATAGAAGCTGCAAAAAAGACAGCAGTAAAGAAACCAATTGCAGCTATTAAAATTGGTCGAAGTGCCGCGGGGGCACGTGCAGCAGCGTCTCATACTGGTTCCCTTGCAGGAAGCGAACAAATCTTTGATGCAGCTCTTAAACAAGCTGGCGTAATCCGCGTAGATAGTCCTAGACAACTTTTGGATGCTGCTGAAGCCTTCTCCAAATGTAAGAGTGCTAAAGGTAACCGTATTGCTATCTTAACAGACGGCGGTGGACACGGTGTTATGGCAACGGATTTTGCAGAAAAATTTGGTCTTGAAGCGCCTGTTCTCTCTGATGCGACTCAGGACAAGCTGAAAGAAATTCTGATGCCGCATTGCCCAATTAAAAACCCTGTTGATTTAGCCGGAACTCCTGAAGCAGATATGTGGGTCTTTGACCGTTGTCTTGATGTCCTTCTTAAAGACCCAGAGGTAGACGGTGTCATTATTGTAGGTCTTTACGGCGGTTATGCAGATCTTTCTGAGGAATTTAGAACCTTAGAAATGGATGTTGCCAAGAGCATGGTTGAAAAGATTTCTGCTGCTGACAAGCCTGTCGTTATGCATTCCATTTACGCACAACAGCAACCTGAATGCCTTAAATATATTAGCGAAAATGATGTTCCTGTTTTCGGTGAAGTTGATGCCGCAGTAAGAACGATGGGTCTGCTTTCTCAATACAGCGAAATTAAAAAGAACTTGCAAGAAGAGTCAGATGATGAACTGCCAAATATGCCATCTGACCGCAAGGAAAAAGCCGAAGCCATTATCAATGCCATCAAAGAATCTGGTCGCACAAACCTCGTTGAGACAGAAGCTAGAGAAATTCTGAGATGTTATGGGCTTAACATAGCAGAAGCTTACTTGGCTACTAGTGCTGATGAAGCTGCTGAATTGTACAGCAAAATTGGCGGCAAAGTGGTCATGAAGATCGTATCACCTGACATTCTGCACAAGACTGATGCAGGTGGCGTTGCACTCAGCATCAACTCTGAAGAAATGGCTCGTGAGACTTTCGACAAACTGATGGCGAATGGACGCAATTACAAGTCTGATGCGGATATCTTTGGTGTCATGATGACGACAATGCTTCCGAGTGGAGTCGAGTGTATTATCGGTTCTAGCTATGATAGCACTTTTGGTCCGACCGTAATGTTTGGCCTAGGTGGCATCTTTGTAGAAATCCTTAAGGATGTTTCATTCAGAGTAGCTCCGGTAAATATGCCATCCTGTCGTAGTATGATTCGTGAAATTAATGGACTTAAGATGCTTCAGGGTGCCAGAGGCACTAAGCCTTGTGATCTTGAAGCACTGGCAGAAA
Source organism: Halodesulfovibrio marinisediminis DSM 17456 (assembly GCF_900129975.1). Taxonomy (NCBI): domain Bacteria; kingdom Pseudomonadati; phylum Thermodesulfobacteriota; class Desulfovibrionia; order Desulfovibrionales; family Desulfovibrionaceae; genus Halodesulfovibrio; species Halodesulfovibrio marinisediminis. Next base: position 945,500 of record NZ_FSRG01000003.1, on the reverse strand, counting down.
CTGCCTGCATTATTTCACACTTAGTAAATGAACTACGAGATATTGCAGAAGTAGACCTTAACCCGGTCTTTGCTCTGGAAAATGGTTTGGCAATCGCTGACGCAAGAATCGTCTTACAAGACGAAAAATAACAAAGTAGTTATCTGACCGAAAAGTTTTAACAAGTCCTTACCCCCACATCCTCTGCTGGGAGAATGTAACAGCGATACATTCTCCCAGCAGAAATACTACTACAAAGGAGCACAACTTGAAATTTTATAACTCCAATGAAGCAGGTGAAGTTGTCGGCCCTTACAGCCACTGTGTCGCTGCAGGTAACACTTATTATATTTCCGGTCAGGTACCGCTTCATCCAGCTAACGGACAATTAGTCGGCTCAACAATCCAAGAACAAACTGTGCAAACTCTATGCAATCTACGGGGAGTTCTTCAAGCCGCTGGCCTAAGTATTTCAAACATTGCTAAGACTACAGTCTTTCTTACAAGTATGGATGACTTCGATGGTTTTAATGAAGTCTACTCAGAGTTTATGGGTACTCATCGTCCTGCACGGCTTTGTCTTGGTGCCGGCGAGATTATACATGGCTGTTTATTAGAGTTGGATGCAATCGCCTACAAAAAAGGGAGGGAGCAAGAATAGCGTAGGGCTGATTTTTTGTGAACAAATCTTTTATTAAGGGAGAAGATATGATGGGACTGGAAACAAACAAAACAACAATAAGCTTTGATAAAGCTCCGTACTCAGCCATTCATAAAAAGCTTACGCTTGGCACATTTATGGGGCAAGTTTCTGACGGATACATTCTTGGAATTATTGGCATCGCCTTATCTTATACCACTGGTTACTTAGATTTAAATGGGTACTGGATGGGGTTAATTGGAGCAGGCGCGTTATTTGGGATTCTTTTTGGTAGCCTATTAACTGGTATTCTTGTTGACAAAGTCGGCAGAAAACAAACTTATCTTATCGTGCCAACCTTTAGCCTGTTCTTCTCAGTAATACAGTTCTTCCTTACAGATCCCCTTCATTTGGTGATTGTCAGATTTTTACTCGGGGTATGTGTTGGGGCAGACTACGCTGTTGGTGTTTCGCTGCTCAGTGAATGGACACCTAAAAGAATTCTTTCAAAGATAATGGGATGGCTTATTATCGCTTGGACATTAGGCTATATCATTTCCTACTTCTCTGGATTCTTTATCGCATCCCTAGGTGACTTAGGTGAAAATGGTTGGCGTTGGATATTGTCATCTTCTGCTCTTTTTGCTGCTATCACGTTGGTTGTTCGCATTGGTTCTCCTGAATCACCTACCTGGACACTCGCGAATAAAGGTACCCAACCTGCGCTTGAATTAGTTCACAAATATCTTGGAAAAAACTTCACTCTTCCTGAACTTGAAGAAGAAGCTAAGTCAGCCTCTTTTTGGAAACTATTTAGCCCTGAATTATGGCGTAGTACTGTTACTTCTTGTACTTTCTATCTCTGCCAAGTTTTACCATTCTTCGCGATCTCTATTTTTCTTCCAATTGTTGTTAAAGGGCTTAATATCGAAAATCCACATGCTTCTGGTATGATGTATAACGCTTTTACATTTATCGGAGTTTTGCTTGGAGTCGCTGTTATTGATAAAGTTTCACGACGTGCATTTCTATTGTGGACATTCTATGGGGCTGCTGCACTTCTCACTCTTATGACTATTTGTGATTTGCCAGCCACTCCAACGCTTATTCTGTTAGGCGCATTCTCCACGTGTCTCGCTCTTTCTACTATTATTGAATACCTTTACCCTGCAGAACTTTTCCCACCAGAACTTCGAGGGTCAGGAGTTGGTCTGACTATCGCTGCAAGTCGTATTGGGGCAGGAATGGGTACTTGGTTACTGCCAGTTATTTCAGAACAGTATGGGACTACTGCAACCCTCGGTTGTTGTGTTGGGTCACTTGTTATCGGTGGGCTTGTTTGTCAGCTATTTGCTCCTGAAACATCTCCACAATTCGTTGCAAATAGATCTACAGAAAATAAACCAGCACATGTAGAGGCTTAAAAGCTCCTCGTAGCCTCTGGTAATGCCCTTTACAGAAGGGCATTACCACTCCTTAAGAAAAATTCGTGTTGGTGGAGTTGGTTGCCGGATATTTGTTCTTAAGACCTCTTTAAAAACTCGCTGCAAAGATGTCTTTTGGAAGTAAACCAGCATAAGTAGAGGGTTAGTCTCCTCTCAGCCTCCTCCGGTAATGCCCTTTGCAGAAGGGCATTACCAATCCTTAAGAAAAATTTAGTGTTGGTGGAGTAGTGTGCTGGATATTTGTTCTTAAGATCTCTTTAAAAACCCGCTGCAAAGATGTCTTTTGGAAATAAACCAGCGTAAGTAGAGGCTTATTCTCCTCTTAGCCTCCGGTAATGCCCTTTTTCTGGCATAGAAGGGCATTACCACTCCTTAAGAAAAAATTCGTGTTGGTGGAGTAGCTTGCTGGGTATTTGTTCTTAAGATCTCTTTAAAAACTTGCTGCAAAGATGTCTTTTGAAAGTAAACCAGCTCAGCCTCTGGTAATGCCCTTTTTGTGGTGCAGAAGGGCATTACCACTCCTTAAGTAACAATTAGTAATTGATGAAAATATTTGTCTGTTATCTTCCTGTGACATTTCATAATTCGCTGCAGACAAGTCTACAGGGAGTGAATCAGCATATGTCGAGGCTTGAATACCCCTCTTAGTCTCTGGCAATGCCCTTTGTATTTTACAGAAGGGCATTGCCACTCCTTAAGACCTTATTGGCAAACTGACCTTATTTCGGCAGACAGGTCTTGATGTATTATCGACACGGTATAATTAATGGTCGTATTACAATAATGGTCTTGAGGTCTGTTAAACAACAACGTTCGTTTACTGGAAATCTATCAAGCAACACATAACAGGATAGTATTTTAGCTTGTAATGGTTTGGAATATTAAGAAATAACTTTCGTGCTTTTAGATTGAAAATCAAATATCATAATTGTGCAATGCAAGGAGAAGTAAGCATATGTACTTAACGGACTATGACAAGGCCTTATTAAATGGAGACTATGGTGAAGCCGCGCGCATCGGAATGAGCATTCTAACCGAGCTAGGAAAAACCACGGGGGCGGAAAAAATGATTTCTGTTTCTATGGTTCATGACGATAGTGCCTGGTTCAGTGGACTTGCTGCATTGGAGTTTGCTGAACATCTTGTAGAACTTGGTGGTAAGTTCTGCGTTCCAACGTCTTTAAATTCTTGCTTAATGGACTTAGAAAAATGGCAAGAGCAACGCTTTGACCCTGAGTTGTATGTAATCCATAAAAGGATCGAAAAAGCGCATACATCTTTAGGGGCTTCTGCTTCATGGACTTGTGCGCCTTATTTTGCCGGTTTTGTTCCGCGTTTTGGAGAACAAGTTGCTTGGGCAGAGTCAAATGCTACAAATTATGTGAATTCTGTCATTGGTGCACGTACTGAGCGATACGCTGGATTACTTGATCTTTGCGCAGGGTTAACTGGTCGAGTTCCTTATCAAGGCTTGCATTGTACCGAAAACCGTAAAGCTGAAGTTCTTCTTAAACTTGAAGGTTTTAAACCTGAAGATTTTCTTGATGATGCTATTTATGACATGCTTGGATATGTGCATGGTGAGATAGTAGGGGACAGAATTGGTGCTATGGAAGGTTTGCCTCTCAACAGCAAGATTGATGGTCTTAAACGGTTCTCTGCAACTTCCGCTTCTTCCGGTGGTGTTGGCTTATTCCACCTAATTGGTTTAACTCCCGAAGCACAGACTCGAGAAATGGCTTTCCATGGCGAGAAGCCTCAGGATGTCGTGATTGTCACTCCTGAGCGTCTTCGTGAGTCTGAAGAGCGGATGAGCAATGACACACCTAAAGAAATAAATTTAGTTACAGTAGGTTGCCCGCACCTCTCCCACGCAGAATGTGATAGTTTAATTAAAGCCTTCGCAGGTCGCAAGGTACATTCTTCAATGGAATTCTGGGCATTCACAAATCGTTGCAACAAGCAACATATGGAACAAAATGGAATGTATGAAGCTTTGCGTCGATGTGGTGTGAAAATCTACACCGATGGTTGCCCAATGTCTTCACCATTTGAACAATGGAATTTCAACGGCATCATGAGCAACTCTGGGAAATTCAGCACTTACTGTTTTTCTTATAGTGGGATCAAGCCTGTATACGGAAGTCTTGAAGATTGTGTTGAAACAGCTATTGCTGGAAAACTGCATAGGAGTGCAAGATCATGGCATTAACCACCATCAAATGTGACGCAGTAATCAAAGGGAAAGTTACAGGCGAAGTATTGTTTTCTCGGAAGCCACTTAGCTTCATTGGTGGTGTTGATCCCAAAACAGGTATTATTTTAGATCCGTTGAGCGATCAATGTGGTCAGTGTATGGCTAACAAAATTCTTGTGTTTCCTTTTGGCAAGGGATCAAGTGGGGCGGGCTTAGTCTTGTTAGAGCTAGCTCGTGTCGGTAAGGCTCCCAAAGCTTTAGTAAACCTTCGTACTAATACAGTTCTTCTTACTGGTCCATTGGTCATGCGCGAATTTTATAAAAAAGAAATGCCAGTCGTATGTGTCGATGAGCCAGCTATGGAAGAGCTCAGTCAAGCTAATGAGGTTACTATCGACGGTACTTCTGGTACTATTATCATATCAAAGTAAAAATAATATCCTGCGGCCAGGGGACTTCTTGGTCGCAGGTGTTTTTTTGTGATTCTACCACAAAAAAAGTGAAGGTCAGTTGAGCTATAATCAACAAAATGAATCGCCACCAGTTTATTAGGTTTCCCACCGATTACTAATAAACTGGCGGCGATAGATTGCCATTATGTCCATGCTACGGATTGGATTATCAATCATTTCATATTGTAAAAGATGTTCTATCAAGCAGTTCCTTTTTTGTTGTAGGATCAGGCTACGAATTATCTGCATCGTATGTAAAAAACGGAATATTTTGCTGCTCTTTGCCAAGCAATAACATTACCTCTTCTTCAGTCAGAAATTTTGAGTATTGTTTTTTCATTTCAAACGAGAAATCCTGAATTTTAGAGAGCAACTGTCTTTGATTGAGCTTTCCCTCAGCATGTGCGCGTCTCAATTTTTCAACCTTTTCCATCAGTTGATCATGGACGGCTCGCAATTTTTCCCATTTATCTCTGGAAAAGTCGGCTCCAAGACGATATTCGACCATAAGATCAAACTCTGCTCGCCTGTATCTTTGAAATAATTGATCGTTGTCTTCGTTAGCTGACGACGTAGACTGAATTTTATCGAGCAGTTCTGCTATACGTTTATTGTACTCTTCTTCACTCATACGTTTATTGTGCATGTTAACCTTGGTTAGAAATTAAGCTCTATCTCTGCAATATGGTTAGCTGTTGATACATGTATAAATTAATCTTGGTGATACTGGGCAAGAATTTTAGGATCTACAATCTGGAAAATAGTATCCGAAGCCATTCCAAACAATTTTATATAGGCTTCTTCTCCTAAATTCTTTTTACTCTCATTGAGAAACTTCAAAATGTTGGCATTCACTTGGTCAGCATAATGAACGGTTGAGATGTTTTTTTCAATCAATTGCGCATCTAATTTTTCTTTCTCGAGAACCATTTCAGCTTGAATATCTTGCAGTGTTTTAATTGTTTGACTTTTTTTCAATTCACCCAATCTGAAGTCCGCCATAAGTTCAAGCTCTTTACCTAGAAAATTAATTTTACTATCAGGGTCTATTGTTGATTGCTTTATTTCGCTTACCTCTCCGGAATATATTGCATGTACTTTCTCAAGATAAGTGGCAAGCTCTTCGTCTTGCATAAGTTCTTCCGAATTTTCTTTAACGGTAGCTTCAAAAGGTGTTGCCCGTTTCTCAAGACCTAACTCATTTTTTACCTTAGAACATCGATTCTTTCTTGCCTTCCATAATTCTCAGGGGGCAAATTCTAAGCTCTCAACGTATTGCTTTTGGGGAACAATTTAGAGCGTAAGCTTCCTGAACAGAAACATAATTTTCTACCAGATAGCTAACTAAGTTCTGTAAGTTGACCGCAGGTTCTATGTTAACGCTATGTTTTTGTTGGAATTTTTCGGAGCAAGCCATATGCAGGACGGACGCAGGAAGTCCTTTATCGTTGATAGCTTCGGAAGTGGAGCATTCGAACACCTTTGGTTCGATGAAACTTAAGGTTTGATATTTGACTGTCCATGTGGCCGGATTGACATAATGGCCAGACTTGTTTCGTGTAGTCCGTTTTTGCCCTACACGAATACCTCAGCGATTTCTCCTAACTCTTTTGACCAATCAAGGGTACGCGAGACGATACGCCCATGATGTGGAGTATCAACAACAATGCGCGAACAGGCTTCAGAATCATTGCTTTGCATAATTACAGCAAGAGATAAGTATGGTACTGTTAAAATTATATATTTATTCTTTTTGCGCATGAAATCACTTTCCTTTTCCATGTCTATTACTCTGCATTAAAATTTGCTGGAGTCAATGCTAATTAAGATAGTGAAAGATAACGATGCGTTTTTGTTCGATGGTCGTTTACTGCCTGCTTCCATAACCAAAGGCTCCCCACTAACTAGCAGAGAGCTTTTTTTACATATCAACCGTCCGAACCTCACACGATTCGAAATACTTCTTCAACGTGTCCGGTCTGTAGAATACGCCTTTTGGGACTTTTACATATCGCGGGTCCTGCTTGCGACAGCGCCAGACGTTGAGTGTTCCAACTGGAATGCCTGTAACATCGCTTACCTCTTGAGCGGTTGGGGTTACGTAGAGTGGGTAAAAGAATATGCTAAGATAGTGTTTGAATTGGAAAAGAGGGGGTCGAACACTGTTTATCAATTGTATTTTTTCCATAACTAATGAATTGAATTGGAAAAGTTTAAATTGATAGGGTGTTATTCTTGCTATTTGGATTCTGAAAATAGTACTTATTTTATGAGTGGTAATCGTGAAAATTTATTATGATGCCATGAGCCAGCTGTAACAGTCGTTGGTTAATTACTGGCTACTTAATTATTAATGAGGAAGTAACGTAATGGGGCTCGCCACTGATATAATTCTCATTGTTGTTTTTGCGTTTTTTTTTGGGTTAGTCGCCCAACGTTTAAAGCAACCTTTGATCCTAGGGTATATTCTGGCAGGGGTGTTCCTTGGGCCTTATACAAGCGGATATACTATCTCTGATGTTCACGAAATTGAACTTCTTGCTGAGATTGGGATTGCCTTACTGCTTTTTGCTTTAGGTTTGGAATTCTCTTTTAAGGATTTAAAACCAGTAAAGAAAATTGCATTAATAGGAACTCCAATACAGATGTTGGCAACTATTGCCCTTGGTTATTGGGCTGGGCAACTTATGGGGCTCGACTGGAAATCTTCAGTCTGGCTTGGAGCGCTTGTCTCATTCTCAAGTACTATGGTTATTTTGAAGACCTTGATGAACCAAGGATGGATGGGGACGCTATCTAGTAGAGTAATGGTAGGGATACTTATAGTCCAAGATTTGGCAGTTGTTCCTTTGATGATTGCTTTGCCGGAACTGAATGACCCTGTGCTTGGCTTGCCAAAACTTGGTTTTGCTGCACTAAAAGCTATTGGCTTTCTTTCAGTAATGATTGTTCTCGGTACACGTCTGCTTCCTTGGTTGTTGCGTCATATTGCAAGTGTCGGTTCAAAAGAGCTATTTTTGCTGGCGATTACAGCAATCGGTTTAGGTGTAGGGTACTTGACCTATATGGTTGGTCTTTCGTTCGCGTTTGGTGCGTTTGTTGCCGGTATGGTTCTTAGTGAATCAGAGCATGGCCATCAGGCATTGAGTGTCATTATTCCATTACGGGATATTTTTGGGCTCTTATTTTTCTCCTCAGTCGGCATGTTGTTCGACCCGATGTTTTTGGTTGATAATTTTTCATCCGTAATAAAGCTGTTGGTTATTATTTGTATAGGAAAAGGGCTTATTTTTGCTACAATTTCAATTCTTTTTAAATACAGAAATGTTGTACCTCTAGCTGTTGGGTTGGGACTTTTTCAAGTAGGTGAATTTGCCTTTGTGCTTGCACGACTGGGGGTTTCAACAGCATCAATAACAAACGAGGTTTATTCACTTGTCCTTACCGTAACAATACTATCTATGGCGTTAACTCCGGTAGTTTCGGGATTGACTGCTCCTCTCTATAGATTCAGACAACGGTGGTTTCGCCATGAAAAGCTTACTACCTACAATTTACCTCAAGAAAAATTAGCAAATCACGTGGTAATACTTGGAGGTGGACGGATTGGTTTTCAAACGGCTCAAATCTTGAAACGCTTAAATCAAACTCACGTTGTGGTGGAGTTTGATCAAAAACGTTTTGAAGAATTGAAACAGGCTGATATAGCAGCAGTTTATGGTGATGCGGATCAAGAGATAGTTCTGGAGGCGGCGGGAGTCAGCTCAGCGGCTCTTTTAGTGGTAACAGTCTCTGATTGTGTTACAAGTCAGTCAGCTGTCAAATTAGCCAAAAAGATAAATGAACGACTGGAAATTATTGTGCGCTCTGCAGGATATGATGATTTTAAGGTTATGAAGGAGCTGGGTGTATCAGAAGCTGTATTACCAGATTTGGAAGGGAGTCTGGAAATCGTTCGGCAAGCCCTTCAGTATTTGGACGTGCCCCTGACAGAAATTCAATACCAAACAGAAAAAGTACGCCAAGAGCTATATTCTGACCTATTCACTCAAAAACAAAATTACAAAGTCTTATCCCAGTTACGTGGCGCTGAGCGGCAATTTGATTTGCAATGGGTAAGGTTATCTAAAGAGAGCTCACTGGCAAATCATTCAATCGGGGAAAGTAATATTAGAAAACGGACCGGTGCTTCTATTGTTGGTGTTGTTAGAAATGAAGAGCTGCTAAGTAATCCCGACGCGAATTGTGTCCTTTTGGATGAAGACCTGATTGCAATTATCGGAAACGATCAAGCGCGAAATAATTTTCTTAAACTTATTAAAAGCTAATTGATCCTAGCATAAAAAATGGAGCGCCTGTTCACCACAACCACCCATGTTAGAAAAGAGATGGTTGGATGCTCCCTACAAATAGAAAATTTTTTTGTGGAGAACAACTGTTATACTGCATGGAGCCTGACATATGAATCGCCCTAGCTTTGTAGACTTTCTAAGTTACCATAAGAGCCGCAACGCGCTATCAAAGACGTTTTAATCACCTATGGAACGTCTTTGTTAATTCTTCCAACTTCGATCATCTGATCACCATATTCTTTTAAATCGACGATCGCTAATTCAAGAATATCTACAAAGCTAGGGCGAGTTAGTTGGTAAAAAAATATTTTGTGCTTGAGTTGTTTTGATTTAGATAGTGTCGTCAAGTGCACGGACTTATTTTACCTTCGACTTTGCCCTATTTTTCTTCTACAGGGTACTTGTTTCTATACCAGTCGTTCCAGCCGCCAACCAGGGCGAAAACGTTTGTGTACCCTGCATTGATCAATTTTTGCGCCTCCCGGGCGCTTGTAGATTCATTCGGTCAGGCACAGTAAAAAACGATTTTTGCATCTTTTGCCCAACCTTTGCTTTTGGCAAAATCCACAATGTTTCCTTTGGGGCGAACAGCTCCCAGTATCTTAAATTCACTTCCTTTCCAGTCTGATCCAGTGCGGAAATCTACAATGATGTAGGACCCCATATTTTCCTTTAAAGCATCTTTGTCTATCCGTTGAACGCCCTCGGCAAATGCCGTAGCTACAAATGCTAAGATCATTAGGATAAAGCCGGCTAATTTAATTGCTTTCATAGTAACCTCTCTATGAACATTTGTTTTTCATTGTATCATATCTTCTTAGGGTAACAACATCTTCCTGCCTATTATGCCCAATGCTGCAATGACAATCGAGACGACACCAGCCACGATGAGTCCTTTGAGAGGGGCTTCAGACATCTTTAATACTGCATACGCGAGGTATAAGCATGAAGAAGTACCAACTATTTTGAATAGCTTGGCAATAAGTAAGTCCGTGTTTATTACCGAAACTATTGTGGACAATCCATAGAACACAAACCAAAGGGCGAAGCCTCCAGCAATATATGATTCGGTAATTGGTTCGCCGGCATAACCTCGGAGGAGAAGAATAGAAACCGTCAGAGCTGGAACGGTTGTCGCAACAGCTTGCTTTCCTAAATTGCTACTGGAAAGTTGAGCTGAAAGATGGAAGTCCATAAGTGTGATGAATGGGGCTTTGAGAAACAAGAGAATTGTATTGAAGGCAACATAACTGCCTAGGATGATGATTCCTCCCATTATATATCGTCCGTTTTGACCGAGTATCTTTTTGGCGCCGATCATATAAGGGACAGTCGAATCGGCCAATTTTTCTGTACCGGAAATGCTCAGTGCGGCGTAGGCGAAAATGGACAGGAATAATGCTGCCATGGTCAGAGCCAGAGCGTATGAAGAACCTGTAAATTTGTCCTTGGTGGAAGATGAAGCATAGAGTTCATAACCAATCAAAAGAGGGGCCATGAAAAAGAGCCCTTCGGAGAAAGGAGATGATCCATACGGCAAAAAGAAGTTAGGTGAATTCGATTCCTTGGGAGATGGAGCCCATAGTGCCGCAACAGAGAGAAAAACGATACCGATAAGTATCGTGATGATTGCAATGAGTTGTATTTTCCTTGCCTTGCAGGAAGGTGCCAAACTGGTGAAAAAAGAGCACGTCAGTATGATGAAACTGAAAAGGAAGTTGGGAAACCAGTATAGGAAGACTTCGTTGAAAGCATAGCCCGCAATCCCCAGTATTGAACATGAAAAGAAAACTAGTGAGAAAAAGCGGATACCATATCCAAATGATTCTAGTGCATCTGCGTTGGTGCTTTTACGATTGGGAGTACGTGGAGGAATAGTGGCTATATGTGTTGCAAGAAGAAATGCGGTGACTAAAAAATACCAGTTCCCAGCCAGTCCGATACCGCTTCCTGTAATCATAAAGGCTCTGGGGGAAAGGAGAAAACCCATTGCGAGCAAGGCAGTTGTTAACATGTTTACCTCACGAATTACTTTGTCTCAACAGATACGAGCCATGATGTTACAGCTGAAGTAACAGTTATGTCTTCATGTTGTGAATCTACCGAAAGCATCTGTATATTAATGGGTAATAATCAAAATGGATAGCATGCTTATGTTGATAACAATAGGTAGTGTTATGTTTTAATAAAAACTAAATTCTTTTTATTTTTGGACTACTAAATATAATAACAATAATTATATCCTAGTTAAGAAATGGTGTATGTTTTGGGTAAGAAGTACATTATTCAATGGGAGTTTATTGTTATGAATAAAAACGTTATCGCAATAATTACAATAGGTCTTCTAGTGCTTACTGGAGCTGTTGCTTTTGCTACTGATACAATGGTGAAAGGAGATGGTTACACGCTAGCTTCTTCTCATGAAGGTCATCAAATGAAGCATGATCATGACCAGATGATGAAAAAAGGTGGTGACATGAAGCATGATCATGACCAGATGATGAAAAAAGATGGTGACATGAAGCATGACCATGATCAGATGATGAGAAAAGGTGATGACATGAAGCAGATGGATAAGGAACATGAAGGTCATGATCATGGAACTAAGAAAAAACAGTAGTGGCCATGATAGAGAGATAATGTGTTATTTAAGACGAGAAATAAAATATAGTTGATAGTGAGGCACGACCTTTCATTCAGGTGCCTTAAATTGAAAATGAAAAAGCCTTAACGATGGTTCGTTAGGGCTTTTTTGGTGAAAAACAGCTGGAACGTGATTTAATTGAGTCCCAGTACGATTTGGCCCGTATTAAATCCCTGTTGGAATGGGAACCGGAAGGCAGCGTCCTGCCTCGATTGGAACTTCCAGGCTCAACCTCTCCTGCGTTGCAAAGTGTGGTATCAGTTTACCATGAACGTGTACGAGAAGATGCAGAAACGCTGATGTCTTAGCTAAGCGTTCTAAATAGTGAGATTAAACAATTTGACGCCAGGTTAGCAGCTGCATCGTTTCGGGTGGAAAAACTATCTAAATTGCTTACTATATCAGAAAAATGGCCTAGATCACTCAAAAAACTTTATGAAGACGGAATGGGCCGTCAATATGACTGGTTAGTGCGGGAAAGCGAAACGATTACTGCAGAGCAAGATTTGAGGGCAGAAAAGCAGCAGGTTGAGGAAATCAAAGCTGCTATTCAATCTTCCAACAAAAGAAAGAAGCAAGTTGTTGCAGTATTTCGCAAAGATTTGCTGGATAAAAAAAGTGATATAGCAATTCGCATTGAGAAGTTAACACAAGAATTGGTTAAGGCTCGAAGAGTGAATACGCTAAAGAATTTTACTGCTCCAGTTTTCGGTCGCGTGCAGCAACTTGCAGCGCATACTGTTGAGGGTGTTATTAATGAAGCTGAGCCTGTGATGGTTATTGTAAATTATGACTGTATGTTGGAGGTTGAAGCAAAAATTTTAAACAAAGATCTTGGCTTTGTTTATGTGGGGCAACAAGCTGAAATAAAAGTTAAAGCTTTTTCATATACGCAATATAGATTTTTAGCCAACGGTTGTTATTGGCATTTTGCTGGATTATATGGAAGCCAGTTTGGACTCTTGTGCCCAGCTGCTAGATCGCCCATGAGATCTGCGAACATGGGTTTCTTGAACTTCATGATGTCCTTAAAATTGAATCTCATTTGTTCATCAACCTGATAATTCTTAAAACTTATGTCCCCAGTATCAAAATGATATTGGATTTTCACCTGGGTTTCATAGCTCAGTCCTGTTGACTCGTCTTTGACATCCGTAGGCACTGATCCCCCTGTATCCATCACAAGACTGATCTTGGCGTCGACCTGAGCTCTGCTCAGCTTGGAATCGAACTGTTGAGCATTAAGATATGCGGTTAGACGTTGGAATCGGGAGTATGGGTGGATGTCCGCGTCCATGCGCCGGATATTGTTTTTGCCGACATATTCAAGCATGACTCTCTGTTTCCACAGCAGTGGGGCATTGGTCATTACGTTAAGATCATCGTCACCTTTCTTGCTGTCATAGATGACTTCGCCAACATCGGTAAATTGAAACAATGCTATGTGACCACTTTTGTCCTGCATAGAAAAATGAGGACCTTGAATAGCTTCGCCCTTGATGTGTATAGTTTCTGCCCACGCCACTTGCCATTTGCCTGCCTCTTTCGCATCCAAAGCTTCCTGAACAGAAGCATTATTTTCTACCAGATAGCTAACCAAGTTCTGCAAGTTGACGGCAGGTGCTTCGTTATCACTGTGCGTTTGCTGGATTTTTTCAGAGTCAGCCATATACAGGACGGACGCAGATAGTCCTTTCTCGTTGATGGCTTCGGAAGTGGTGCATTCGAACACCTTTGGTTCGATGAAGCTTAAGGTTTGATATTTGACTGTCCATGTGGCCGGATTGGCATAATGGCCAGACTTGTTTCGTGTAGTCCGTTTTTGTCCTACGCCGGATACCTCAGCGATTTCTCCTAACTCTTTTGACCAATCAAGGGTACGCGAGACGATAACCCCATGATGTGGAGTAGCAACAACAATGCGCGAGCAGGCTTCAGAATCATTGCTTTGCATAATTACAGCAAGAGATAAGTATAGTTCTGTTAAAATTAGATATTTATTCTTTTTACGCATGAAATCACCTTCCTTTTCCAGGGTTATTACTCTGCATGAAAATTTGCTGGAGTTAATGCTAATTAAGATCGTGAAAGATAACGATACGTTTTTGTTCGATGGCCGTTTACTGCCTGCTTCCATAACCAAAGGCTCCCCACTAACCTAGCAGAGAGCTTTTTTTACATAATAACCGTCCGAATCTCACACGATTCGAAATACTTTTTCAGCGTGTTCGACCTGTGGAATACGCTTTTCAGGACTGTTATATAGCGCGGGACCTGTTTGCGGGAACGCCAGACATTTAGGGTTCCAACAGGGATGCCAGTTACGTCGCTTATCTCTTATGTTGTTAAGAGCATCTTCTTTGTCTCGATCACTCTGATCGAGTAGTGCTTCGCGCTGCGTTGTGCTGATTCAATCATATCGTTCTTCATATTAACTTCAAATATAACTGGCTGTAGAGCCGAGTGTTAAAGATAATCTAGTGTGGCAGCTTCGTAGCAGGTGCCGAGTAATTAGTATCTAGTTAAACATCTGTTTTTTAATAACTTTTGAGCAAAACAAAACTTGTTTTGCATGCTGTCCAGTTTTTGCGGATTTCTCGGATTTTTGTTGTCCACTTTTGATGGACTCTTAAAGCAGCTTTTTTCTTAACATGCTTAAAATGCTGACTTTAAATCTTGGTCTAAATTTTGATTAGTTGTGTTCACTAGTTCATATTTGGAGGAACGATGGGACACGATATTATTATTCAAGGTGATGAAAAACCGATTGGGGAATACTCTTATGAAGAGTTTAAGGATATGGCTACGCTATTTCACAATTATCCGGCACCAGGGTTAATGCTTGGCGGGTATATGGTTGAAGCTGCTAAGGCTTGTATGTCAGAAGACGTATTATATGAGATTATTAGTGAGACATCTTGGTGCTTGCCGGATGCTGCACAAATGCTCACTCCGTGTACGATGGGTAATGGCTGGCTCAAGGTGGTTAATTTTGGACGCTATGCAGTAACGTTGTACAATAAGTATAATGGCGAAGGGGTTCGAGTTAGCTTGTGTCCAGAAAAAATGGAACAGTATGAAGAGCTGACAACATGGCTTTATAAGCGCAAACCGAAAGCAGAGCAGGATACGGAAAAGTTGCAGCGCGAGATTGCCCTCGCAGGTGCGTCAATTTGCAACATTTCTCCAGTTAAAGTTTCTGGCAAGCATTTAATAAAGCGAAGCAAGGGCACAATTGCTGATTGTCCAGTATGCGGAGAGCCGTACCCCCAAAAATATGGTTCAATTTGCAGGGCATGTCAGGGAGAAAGTCCTTATGAAGAGGTTTCTGTAGTAGATAGAACTCGCGTTGTCCCTAGCAATGTGTCTGTTGTTCCTCTTGAAGAGGCGGTTGGTAAAACCGCACTGCACGACATGACAGAAATTAATCCCGGAAAAAGTAAAGGGCCACTTTTCCGAAAGGGCCATGTGTTTGAAGTGGGTGATTTGTGCCGTCTTCAGCGCATTGGAAAGAACTCTGTATATGTTGTGGATGGGGATGTAGATGGTAGCTGGGTTCATGAGAACCAATGTGCTACGCACTTTGCTAACAAGATGGCCGGAGAGTTTGTTAAAGCCGGAGGCTCTGCAAAAGAAGGCAAGGTAGAGCTGATATCGCAAGAGGCGGGCATGCTTGTTGTCGATACTAAAACTCTGGAGGCCTTCAACCATATCCCTGGTGTGATGGCTGCATGCAGAAAAGGTTTTTCTTTAGTAAAGAAAGGGGTAAGTATTGCCGGAACTCGGGCTATTCCTCTTTATCTTGAGCGGGCTGTGTTTGATACAGCAATACAAGTGCTGGGTGAAGAACCTGTTTTTTCGGTAAAACCACTTCGGGCAGCCAAAGCTGGGGTGTTGATAACCGGCAATGAGGTTTTTGACGGACTAATTCAAGATAAATTTGAAGGCATTATCGAAACTAAACTTGCTGCTCTTGGAAGCAGCATTGAACAAGTTATCATTTGTCAGGATGATCGTTCCAGAATTGCCGATGCTGCTAAGTCGCTTGTGAAACAAGGGTGTGATCTTATAATCACCACAGCAGGACTTTCTGTTGATCCTGACGATGTTACTCGTGCAGGACTTGTTGATGCAGGGTTGAAAAATATTCTTTATGGTGCTCCTGTCTTGCCCGGAGCCATGACTCTTATTGGAAGCTTGCAGGGGGTTCAGACCCTTGGCGTTCCGGCTTGTGCCTTATTTCATAAGCATACAAGTCTGGACATTATACTCCCTAGGCTACTTGCAGGGCTGGCAATTACCAGAAGTGACCTTGCTGCAATCGCCAATGGCGGTATGTGTATGGATTGTTCCCATTGCTCGTTCCCTAAATGTGCTTTTGGTAAGTAAATTATAGTACTACCTTGTAGAGGCTGTATGAAACAATATTCACGTCTGCTTGGGATTTCTCTTCTTGCACTTGCTCTACTCAGTGTCCTCTCTTCAATTGGATTGTGTAACAGCGTAGGACCGGATTTGCTGACGTCCCGTGCCCGTGCTCCAAGATTTGGTACATGCATAGCCACACCTCCATATGAGTTTGTGGATGGTCAGTGTCTTTATTCTGGGATAACTGCTGATTATGTACATCTTTTTGAGAAAATTCTTGGAGTGAAGTTTAAGCGTACACGGTGTACTGGCAGATATCGAATGTTCAAAGCCGTGGAACTCAAGGACGTGGATTTTATCCCATTAGTGGAACGTACGCCTGAATTACAACGAAAAATGGATTTTATTTTTCCATATATTCAGCAGCCTACAGTAGTAGTCACAACTGCGGAAGCCTCCTTTGGGGAAAATGTCGACTCTCTGCGCGGTAAGCGTATTGCTATTCCAGCATATTCTGGGGTGGCGCAGTATCTTTTAAAACTGTTCGGGAACGATATTCACCTAGTTGAATATGACGGGAACGGGACAACTGTTTTAGAATCAGTACTGCAAGGGGAGGCTGACGCAGCCATTCTTGATTTAACCATCGCTTCATATTTTCTTGATAAAAAGCGTTTTGGTGAAATGAAGATCGCTGGATTCACTGACTATATTGCGGTCAGAGGTATGGCTGTCCGTAAAAACATGCCTGAGCTTAAAAAACAGCTTTTGGGAGCCGTTCAGCAAATTCCATCATCAAAACATGCAGAACTTCATAGCAAATGGTTGGTTACTCCAAAGGTTCCAATTTGGAAAGATGACAGGCTAATAGGTGGAACACTGATCGTACTTGGTGTTGGATTAGCTTTACTGGCATTAATTACTGGATGGAACCAAAGCTTAAAAAAAACTGTAAAGAAGCGTACGTTGGCACTTGAAGCCGTTAACACTATGCTTTTTCAGTCGTTACAGGCTTCTTCTGAGCAAGCATTGCATGGCACCTGTTTAGAATTAATTCACCAGACTATGGGGGCAAAGGTCGTTTTTTTGGCTGTTAAACAAAATGACAGGCTGAATATGGTGACCAGTTTTCCTGAAGACTATGTAACTGTTCTAAACCAAGTGTCATTTCCACTTGAAAATCTTTGCTGCAATACGGCTGTACAATCAACTATAAGCGTTAAAACAGGAAATAAAGGTGAACTGCCTGCCTGTTTTGCGCTGCGTGCATTTCATACGGATAATATCGATAAATTTGTAGTCGGCGTGGCGAGTAATGATAACTACTCGCCTGAGGCTCTTTCAACGTTCAATACTCTTGTTTCGACATTTGGACAGGTTGTGCGTCATAAGCAGGCGGAGCGTGCTCTTCTTGAGAAAGACAAACAAATTATTAGAGTACAGCGTATGGAGTCTCTTGGTGTAATGGCAGGAGGCATCGCACACGATTTTAACAACATTCTGGGTGCGATTATTGCCAATGGTGAGATGATAGAGCTATTTCACGAAGTGGAAGAAGAAAGTGTCGGAGCTAAGCTTCAGTCAATTCTGGCTGCTGCTTATCGTGGCAGGGACGTAGTACAACAAATTTTGAATTTTGCACGTCCTAACAGTGATGGGGTAAAGCCGCTTCGTCTTGATGAGGTTGTATTTGAAACAGAAAAAATGTTCAGAGTCTCTTTACCGGCAAAGATCGAGATGGAACTGCGTGTCGACAAGGAGGCGGTAGTTTTAGCAAATTCCACTCAGATTTCTCAAGTTTTGATGAATTTGTGTATGAACTCGGTGCAGGCGATAGGGGATTCAAAAGGGACTATCAGAATATTTCTTAAAAAAGAGTTCACGGTACCGAAACATATGTTCCAAGGTGCCTTGTCTGTATCTGACAGCTATATTTTACTTAGTGTTGAGGATGATGGACCGGGGATGCCCCCTGAGGTGCTTGAGCATGTTTTCGATCCCTTCTTTACAACAAAACCTCCTGGAGAAGGTACGGGGCTTGGACTGTCTATTGTGGCGGGGATTGTTTCTTCCTATGGTGGATTTGTGCATGTTGACAGTGCAGTAGAGACAGGGACTCGGATAAATATAATTTTTCCTTCCTGCGACCAAAGTCCGGACTCTTTGCGTAAAGAAAGTGGTATTTCGACAGCGCAAGGTGATGGAAAAATTTTGTTTGTCGATGATGAAGAAACGGTTCTTTTATCCTATTCTGAAGTGTTGGAGCAGCTTGGATACACAGTTCAAGCTCAGCGCTGCGCTGAAGCTGCTTTGAAGTTATTTTCTACGTCGCCGGAAAGTTATTCGCTGGTTATAACAGACTATAATATGCCTGGACTGACTGGAGATATGCTTGCACGAAGCATTCTAGATATTCGTCCTGATATTCCAGTGATTTTGTGTACTGGGTTCAGCTCCCGCTTTGATGAACGGAAAGCAGAAGGACTGGGATTAGCGGCTCTTCTGAAAAAGCCGGTGAGCATCAGGGAATTGGCTGACACTGTCAGCCGGTTTATTTCAATGTAATTTATTTGAAACTTTTTGGGAAAACTTATGGCTCACGTTCTCATTGTTGATGACGATATACCTACATGCCAGTTTCTTTCTGAGTTGATTTTAACTATCGGGCATACAGCAGAAGTCGCACACTCTCTTACTGACGGTATTGAGAAGGGCTTGGCTGCAAACTTTGATGTAGTTTTTTTGGACGTAAAATTGCCCGATGGCAGCGGGCTGGACCTGCTTCCAAGGCTTAGAGATCTTTCTCTGCCTCCTGAAGTAGTTATTATGACTGGTCAGGGGGACCCAGGGGGGGTGGAGTTAGCGATTCGCAATGGTGCGTGGGACTATTTGCAAAAACCCCTTTCACCTAAAAAATTTTTGCTGCCCTTAAAGCGTGTACTTCAATATAGGGATAATCTTGCTGCTTCCGCCAACGGAGCAAAAGAGTTGAACAGGTCCGGAATAGTTGGAAGCAGTTTTGCCGTTAAATCTGCGTTACGGAAAATGCGCAAAGCAGCTCAAAGCGATGCTGCAGTTCTTCTGACGGGTGAAACAGGAACAGGAAAGGAACTTTTTGCAAGAGCTTTGCATGAAAACAGTTCACGAGCAAACTCATGTTTTATTACAGTTGATTGCGCTGCCATCCCAGATAATCTGATTGAAAGTACACTGTTCGGGCATGTTCGTGGAGCATTTACCGGAGCTGAGAAGGCAAGTAATGGACTGGTTCGAGAGGCTGATGGAGGAACACTATTTCTTGATGAAATTGGTGAATTACCACTTGAAAGTCAGCGAAAGTTTCTTCGGGTACTGCAAGAAAAATGTTTTCGTCCTGTAGGCGGTAAAGATGAGGTATACAGTAATTTTAGACTGGTTGCTGCCACCAACAGAAGTCTCGACTCCATGGTAGAAGATGGACGCTTTAGAAGAGATTTGCTTTACCGTTTGCAAACCATGACGTTATCATTGCCCCCCCTGCGTGAAAGAAAAGAGGATATTTCTGAGCTGGTTGACTTTTTCAATAAAAAGATCGCTGCAAGATACAACTGCAAGCCGAAAAGAGTTGCATCTGAGCTTGTAGATATGTTGTGCCTGTATGAATGGACTGGCAATGTGCGAGAGCTTTATAATTCAATAGAAAGTGCTTTTGTTGCGGCAATACAGGAACCGGATTTGTTTCCAAGACATTTGCCGGAACGTATTCGCATGGCGGTGCTTCAATCAAAATTTTCATCAATAGAACAAGTTGATGATTACCTCTCAGCATCAGCCGAGGATCGTAGCCTGAGATCTTCAGCTTCTATAAAGGAACCCCTTCCGTATAAGGAGTTCAAACAGGAAGCTTTAGCGGCATTAGAAAAACAGTATCTGCAAGATGTAATGCAATATGCTCACTGGGATATCAGAGCAGCTTGTCAGGTCACCGGTCTTGGCAGAAGTCGCCTTTATTCACTACTCAAGAAAAATGAAATTTCCCGTTAACTACGTATGACTATAGGAGGCGGGCGTTGTATTTATCTGTGGCTAACATTCAGGGGCATAATCCACTTGTTGGCTTGTTGAATACGCTCTAAAACGTAATATGTTCTAGTAATTTTTGTAAATAAGCTTATGCGTGTACACCTTCCTTAAGGTGTCCTTTTTTTAAAGACAGTGTCCACTTTTTGTGGAGTACTGTCTTTTTTTTATACATGGTTTGACCAGTTTTTTTGGACAACTTGAAGCTCGTCATCTTTAGTGACTGAAATAGTAAATAAAATTAACAGAAATAATTGGCATTGCGTTTGCTTAGCTTGCTTAGATTTCAAACAAAAAGAATCTGTTGGAGGATGTTTTGACCCATCTGTTTACAACTAAGCGAGCCTTGCTGGTTATTGGCTTGATTGTAGTTACTTGCATTTCCAGTGCAGGTGTTTTTGCCACCACAAATAAAGAGTCTGGTGGATTCTGTCTTTCATGTCATGAGATGAAGGAAAATGTATTTCCTGCGTACAGTAAAAGTAAGCATTACATGAGTGCCTCTGGTGTGCGTGCTGACTGTTCTTCATGTCATGTCCCTTCCGATTTTCTTCCAATGCTTCAACGCAAGATTGTGGCGTCCCGAGAGCTTGTTCAATCTTTTAAAGGAGTTCTTGATACACCTGAAAAGTTTGATGAAAACAGATTACGTCTTGCAAAGCGTGTGTGGGCTGAAATGGAAGCCAATGACTCAAGAGAGTGCCGAGAATGCCATGAGCAAAAGGCATTTAAATATGATTCATTTAAGAAGCAAGACGGTGCAAAACGAATGCAGAAAGGTCTTTCAGAAGGTCAAACCTGCAT
Source organism: Halodesulfovibrio marinisediminis DSM 17456 (assembly GCF_900129975.1). NCBI lineage: Bacteria > Pseudomonadati > Thermodesulfobacteriota > Desulfovibrionia > Desulfovibrionales > Desulfovibrionaceae > Halodesulfovibrio > Halodesulfovibrio marinisediminis. Next base: position 924,560 of record NZ_FSRG01000003.1, on the reverse strand, counting down.
CAACTGTCACAAAGGCATTACTCACAAGCTTCCGGATATGTCTTCAGGATATAAGCTTGCTTTTGAAGAGCTAATAACTCTGGCTAAAGAGCAGGGGATTAGTGGAGATATCCAGTATCCTATTTTAATGATGCCAATTTATAAGGAGAAAGACGGTAAACCTGTCGGCAGGTTGCTTCCGGCAACACAGGTTAAGGTGTTGGAGCGTGCTGATGGTTGGCTGAATGTATTAATTGAAGGCTGGCAGCAGGATGGTGTTGATGCAATGATTTATGAAGAACAAGGAAAACGTATCTTCAGTGCCGCTCTTTCTAAAAAAATTAGATCTGATGTGAAGGTCCACGGCACCCAAGTTGATCCTGATACTGAGCAGACATGGCATCAGGTAAGTCTTACCTGTTGGATTAAATCTGAAAATGTCATCAACAGCCGTGAACCACTTTGGAGTTACGGTAGTGAAATGTTGAGCAGTGCTTGCAGCACATGTCACAACGCAACACCTGCTGCACATTTTAATGCCAACCAGTGGATAGGTAACTTGAAGGCAATGAAACATAATATTTCTTTGTCAAAGCAAGAGTACCGTTTCTTCCTTAAGTATCTTCAGATGCATGCTTCAGATATGAACGGCAGTCACTAGGAATTGTGTAATGAAAAAGTATGAACCAAAGCTTCTTCCTGAAGTGCGTTCTGCCCTATATTGCTGGTTTTCCAGCTTGTTAGGAAAAGAGCTTACAGCGGAACAGGTGTTTTCATATCAACAAGGCGAAGGACGGGACTGGTTGGCTTCGTTATCTCAAATTCCTGAGTTTGCTCCTTGGTCAAGTACTGTTGAAGCCCGTTTTAAGAAGGGAGATGCTTCAAGCATTTCGTTAGATATGTCCTGTGAATTTGCAAGGCTATTTTTAGGGGCAGGCGGCATGAGGTCTGTTCCACCGTATGAGTCTGTATTTACAAGCGGTTCTGCTTCTACACATCAGCAGGCAGAAACGGATGTAAGGTCAATTATGGCTGACTACGGATTAGGTGTCAGTTCTGACTTTACTGAGCCTTGCGATCACTTAGCTGTTCTTCTTGAATTTATGAGTGTGCTTTGTACAGAAGATCAGATGGTGGAAGAGCCTTTTGTTTCTCTTGCCCGTCAACAGCTGTTTATCAAAGAACACTTATTAAACTGGCTCCCTGAGTTCGCCAATATGTGTGTTCAGGTTGAGCCGGACGGTTTTTATTCGTTAGTCGTAAAGGGGCTAGTATCTTTTGTACAAGCAGATGCGAAAGATTTGCAGGTAGCTCTGTCTGTCCCGAAGAAAGATAATCTTATCACTATGTATCAGAGAGGAGAGAGAGTATGACAATGGCTGATACCCATAAAGGCATTTCTCGAAGAAGGTTTTTGGAACTTTCCGCTTTTACAGGATTTGCAACGTTGCTTGGGCCTTCTTTTCTTACTTCGGCATATGCCGCAGGCGGGCATGATAATGTTTTGACTGCTGCTCATTGGGGAGCATTTCGAGCCAAGGTCAAAGACGGCAAGTTTGTCGAAGCAGTACCGTTTTCCGGAGATAAGTTTCCGAACTCTTTAGTTACATCTTCACCAGAATATGTTTACTCGCCAAGTCGAATTAAATACCCGATGGTACGAAAGGGCTTTTTAGAGAAGGGAAAGGCAAGTGATACATCCGAGCGTGGCAAAGGAGAATTTGTTCGTGTTAGTTGGGAAAAAGCTCTTGAGTTAGTTTCGTCAGAATTACACAGAGTAAAAAAAGAACATGGTGTCTCTGCCATTTATGGTGGTAGCCCTGGGTGGCGTAACCTTGGAAAATTGCACAACTCTTCCGCAGCATTGCATAAATTGCTTAACCTGCATGGCGGATATACCAGTTGTGTCGGTGACTATAGTACCGGCGCATCTCAGATTGTAATGGGTTATGTGATGGGTAATATGGAGGTTTATAGCCAGCAAAGTACGTGGCCTACAGTAATAGAACATTCAGAGCAGATTATTATTTGGGGTTCGGATCCGCTTACTACCCTGAAAATGGGGTGGTCTGTTCCAGACCATGAAGGACAGGAATGGATAGAAAAACTAAAGCAGTCCGGAAAAAAAATTATCGTAATTGATCCTATTCGCAATGATACCTCCGAGTATTTGCATGCCGAGCATATCGCACCTCGGCCAAATACTGATGTGGCGATGATGCTGGGTATGGCATACACCCTGATCGAAGAAGATTTGGTTGATGTAGATTTTCTTGATGAATATACAGTAGGATACGATAAAGTATCCTCATATATTACAGGCGGTTCTGACTCGGTTGCGAAAACTCCTGAGTGGGCTTCTGATATTTGCGGTATACCTGCAAGCGTTATTCGTGAGCTGGCAAGAAGTGCAGCAAAACATCGTACCATGTTGATGAGCGGTTGGTCTATGCAGCGGGCAGATCATGGTGAGCAGGCTCATTGGATGCTTGTTACACTTGCTTCAATGCTCGGTCAGATCGGGTTGCCAGGTGGAGGCTTCGGTCTTGCTTATCATTACTCTGGAGCAGGTTCACCTACAGCTGATGCACCAGGGCTTCCTGGTTTTAGCGCAGGAAAAACACCGGAAGGCATGCCGCCAGCATTTCCGGTAGCCCGTATTACAGACGCATTGCTCGAACCGGGTAAGACGATCGACTTTAACGGTAAAAAGGTTACATATCCGGACATCAAGCTTATATATTGGGCTGGTGGAAACCCGTTCCATCATCAGCAGGATCGCAACAAGCTTATTAAGGCTTGGAGAAAACCAGAGACAATTATTGTTAACGAAATGTTCTGGACCTCTACAGCTCGTTTTGCAGACATTGTCTTACCGGCATGCACCAACTTTGAGCAAAATGACATTGAGCGTGGAGGCGATTACTCGGCAAAATACATAATGCCGATGAAGAAAGTGATTGATCCTCTTTATGAATCTAAATCAACATACGAAATCTTTTCGCTTCTTGCTAAACAGATGGGATATGGAGATGCCTTTACGGAAGGCAAAGGCGAGATGGACTGGGTTGCATCGTTTTATGATTCTGCACGAAAACAAGGTAAGAATAAAAAACTTGCAATGCCGGACTTCTCATCTTTTTGGGAAAAGAACGAAGAGCTGAAGTTTGAGGTAAAAAAAGAAGCTCAGAATTGGGTCCGCCATGCAGAGTATAGGGAAGAACCGTATATGGAGCCTTTAGGTACAGCATCCGGTAAAATTGAACTCTTTAGTCGTGATATTGAAAAAATGCAGTATGATGACTGTCCGCCGCATGCAAGTTGGATTGAGCCAGCAGAATGGCTTGGTTCGGAAAAAGCAAAACAGTACCCGTTGCACTTACTTAGTCCTCATCCCAAAAATCGTCTTCATTCACAAATGAATAACGTTAAGTCTCTACGTAAAAAGTACACTGTAAAAGATCGTGAACCTGTTTTAATGAGTGTTGAAGATGCAAAAGCACGTAACATTAAAGATGGTGATATTGTACGAGTATTTAATGACCGTGGACAAGTTTTAGCCGGTGCAAAAGTTTCCGATAGAATTAGAGCAGGTGTTATCAGATTACGTGAAGGCGGCTGGTATGATCCGCTTAATCCTGGTGAAGATGATTCCTTATGTAAGTATGGTCATGTGAATGTGCTGACTTTGGACAAGGGGTCTTCAAAACTTGCTCAGGCGACTGTTGCAAATACAGCTCTTGTGCAAATTGAAAAGTTCAAAGGAAAAATACCGGCTGTGACTGTTTTTGATTCTCCGCACAGGTAGCTGACATATTTACATTTAGCTTATAGGTAGCAGTGTATTCTATGCGCTCTTACCACAGGTAAGAGCGCTTTTTCTATAGTTGAAATATGTTGAGGATAAGCAATGCGACAAGGGAGGACCCAACTTTTTGGGCGCTTAAGTGTCACCTGTTGTTACTATTTGTCTTGAGTCCCGCCAATTCATTCTCGCTACATGACTGGTGACATATTTGTTATCGGATCATCTTGCCAACTCTGTTGTCTATCCTTTATAACGCGCCTGTCTAACACTTATAATCAAAAAGAGAACTATGACTTTTCCTATTGCGCTTATAACGGGTGCCAGCAAAGGTATCGGTGCAGCAACGGCTCTGGCCCTTGCTGAGTCCGGATACGATATCTGGTTAAATTATCGTGGTGATCATGCTGCTGCTGAACAAGTTAAGGCAGCTATCCTTGAGAAGGGGCGTAAATGTACGCTTTTGCCTTTTGATGTTGCCGATAAAGATGCTGTCAGGGCTGCGTTAGAGCCGTTACTAAAAGATGCTGTTCCGTATGTTCTGGTGAACAATGCTGGCTATACTAAAGATGGCCTGATGATGTGGATGGACGATGAAGACTGGACTGGTGTGCTGGATGTCCATTTGAGTGGTTTCTTCTATGTCACAAAATGTGTGTTGACCTATATGCTTCGCAAGCGTGAAGGCCGCATCATTAATATGGTTTCCACATCTGGTGAGACAGGTGTTGCCGGTCAGGTGAACTATTCCGCTGCAAAATCAGGTCTTATTGGGGCTACAAAATCTCTTGCGCGAGAAGTTGCCAAAAGAAATATTCTGGTAAATGCGGTTTCTCCCGGCTTTATCGAGACCGATATGACAGATGGTCTACCTAAAGAGAAGATCCTTCCAATGATTCCAGTTGGTCGCATGGGAACTGTTGAAGAAGTTGCAGGTGTGGTGCGCTTTTTATGTTCCCCTGATGCAGGATATATCACCGGTCAGGTTCTTTCTGTGAACGGCGGCGTTCACATGTAGTTTTAGCCCAATTTTTGGGCAGGGGGACATTCTCTATGTATAGAGTCGCTATTACTGGTGTCGGTATTGTCTCTTGTCTTGGTAACGACAGAGAGACGGTTGCGTCAGCGTTATATGAAGGGCGTTCCGGCATTGTATCAGATCCAGAGCGAATCGAACTAGGCTTTGCAAGCTCGCTTACCGGTGCCATCGATTTTTCTCCAAAAAAATATCTCACGCGCAAGCAACGTAAAACAATGCCAGATTTTGCTGTGCAGGCTTACGCTGCAGTGGCAGATGCGTTGGAACATGCCAGTCTTGCTCCTGAAGAGTTGCGGAATGACATGACCGGACTTGTGTTCGGCTGCGACTCAAGCGGCTTAACTGCTGTGGAGCAAGTTGATTTGCTTCGGGAGCGTGGTGAGACCTGTCTTATCGGCAGCGGGCATGTGTTCCGTGCGATGACTTCCACCGTGACACTGAACTTGAATTCCATTTTGGGGACGCAAGGTGCCTGCTGGACCATCAGTTCTGCGTGTGCCAGTGGCGGCAATGCCGTGGGGCAGGCTGCTGACCTTATTGCCCTCGGACGTCAGGAACGAGTTATTTGCGGGGCCGCGCAAGAGCTTAACTGGCAGTCTGTGTGCAGTTTTGATGGGCTTGGGGCTTTTGCCACAAATGATGATCCTACTAAGGCGTCTCGTCCTTTTGACTCTCAACGCAACGGGCTTGTTCCAAGCGGTGGTGCAGCCGCAATTGTTTTGGAACGGTACGATCTTGCGGTTGAGCGTGGCGCACATATTTTGGGCGAAGTCTGTGGGTATGGATTTTCTTCAGACGGCGAAGCTCTTTCTGTACCTAGCTCAACGGGATTATCTCGCGCTATGTCCATGGCGCTCCGCAATGCGGATGTACAACCATCAGACATCGACTATATCAACGCTCATGCGACTTCTACACCTCTGGGCGATGCTGCAGAGGGGCAGAATATTTTACGAGTGTTCGGCGATACAACACCGCCGGTAGCGTCGCTGAAGTCAATGACAGGACATGAACTCTGGATGACTGGTGCATCTCAGGTTGTTTATTCCGTGTTAATGGCTGAACGGGAATTTCTTGCTCCAAACATCAATTTTGGCGAGCCGGATGACGCGCTTAAAACGTTAAATGTTCTTCAACAGACCAAAGAAACTCGCGTTCATAATATATTATGTAATTCCGCTGGATTCGGCGGTACAAACGCCAGTCTTGTTTTGAGATTTTCCTGATGCAGTATGATGTGATCATAATCGGTGGCGGGTGTTCTGGGCTGACAGCTGCCATCACTCTTGCGAAATTGGGACAACGTGTTGCTGTTGTCGAGAAGGATAAGCGGCTTGCTCCCTTACTGCGTGGATTTAGCAGGCAAGGGGTACATTTTGATACAGGCGTTCACTATGTCGGTGGACTTGGCTCAGGCGGGGTGCTGGAGTCTTATTTTAGATTCTTAGGCATTGATGATGTTGAACGGAAGGAACTGAGACCTGCTTGCGCTAATATTTTCAAATTTCTGGACTCATCCCGCGAAATAGCTTTTCCGCATGGTGCTGATTCGTTTGTATCTATGCTTATGGAAGAATTCCCTGAAGAAGCGGACGGGATTGTCTCTTTTTGGGAACGTGTGGAAAAAACCGCAGCGCAGTCTCCTTTTCTGAACTTACAGCACTCACTTGATGAAGATGCACTGATCCCTGACTTGGACGTTCCAAGCGTGGCGGATGAAGCCCGTAGGGCGACAGCGAACCCGTATCTGCAAACGGCATTTTCCTTGCATGCGTTACTGTATGGTGTTTCGCCTGAGCAGGCGCGTTTCGACGCACATGCCTACACTCTCGCATCGTATGTGCATTCCGCACACTCATTTCCCGGTGGGGGCAAGGTTCTGGCTGATGCGCTTGAAAAGAGAGCACGTGAGCTAGGCTGTGATGTCTATTGCGGAAAGGGTGTTGAGCGTATTTTGGTGGATGACGGTAGTGTTGCCGGTGTGCAGTTTACCGATGGTAACACGATTCACAGCAGGCAGTGTGTCTATACCGGTCATCCGGCTTTGTTGCCAGACCTGTTACCGGAAGGTGCTGTACGTCCCCAATGGGCAAAGCGGCTGAAACGTTTGGAGGATACAGCTCAGGCAATGGTTCTATTTGCTATTGCTGATCATCCTGTGGAACTTCTTACGGACAGTAACGTATTTCTTTGCACTGCTCCTTGTGTAGAAAAATTTTTTGAAGCGGATGAAGGAGTTATTTATCTGGCAGGCGGTGAGCCTTTGCCGGATGGACGACAAGCCATAACAGTAGTAACGGCTGCTCCAACTGAAGCTTTCTCCGAATGGCAGGCGACGTCATATGGAAACAGACCAGATGCATATCACAAGGAAAAAGAACGTATTGGCAAGGCTATTTGGCAAAGGGTTCAAGATGGGTGTCCTGAATTAAGAGATGGTGTGAGCCTTGTTGATGTGGCAACTCCTTTGACAATGCAGCACTGGGTAGCGAGCCCTACAGGTAGTTTGTATGGTGTACGGCATTGCATTGATCAGATTTCCCCGATGCCTATGACAAAAGTTAAGGGACTTGGTTTGGCTGGTCAATCTGTTCTTCTTCCGGGAGTTCTTGGCGCAATGGTTTCTGCCTTTGTAACCTGCGGGTGCTTGGTCGGGATGAAAGAACTGCATAAGGAGTTACGGGCATGTATTCGAGAAGAGTAGTAATTACAGGCATGGGAGCCGTCTCTCCTTTTGGCGCCGGTGTCGAGAGTATGTGGGATGGGCTTGTGGCTGGTGACTCAGCTGTTGGTGAGTTGCCGTCTGGCACTGAAATTTCTGGGTTGAGTGTCCGTGCTGCTGGTATGGTTCCGCCTGTGAATGTTAAAGTAATTCCCCGTCAGTATCGTCGTTCGATGTCGCGCATGACGCAGTACGCTGTACTGGCTGCTCAGGAAGCTTTGACTCAGGCAAACATTTCTGACGCGGTTCTAGCTTCTGGAAGATTAGGAGTTTGTGTTGGCTCCACTATAGGAAGTGCGGATGCTTTAGAAGAGTTTTTTACTGAGTATGTAAAAGAAAATAGTCTGGAAGCTATTCGTTCTACAACATTTTTTAAAGTGATGGGGCATACTGTAGCTGCCAACCTCGCCCAAGTGCTAGGTGTTACTGGACGTGTAGAAGCTCCTTCTGCAGCTTGTGCTTCCGGATGTCAGGCAATCGGACTTGCCTATGAGAGCATTGCATATGGCAGGCAGGATGTCATGCTGTGTGGTGGAGCTGATGAGTTTAGTCCGCTTACTGCTGCTACTTTTGGTCTGATGAATGCTGCTTCATCCAGTGACGTAACCTCTCCAGAAGCATCATCTCGCCCGTTTGATAGTAGTCGTGATGGAATTGTTTGTGCTGAGGGAGCAGGTTTGCTTATTGTTGAAAGCCTGGAACATGCGCAAGCCCGTGGTGCGAATATTCTTGCCGAGATTGTAGGCTTTGCCTGCAATAGCTCTCCAAGCAGCATAGCTAATCCAGACGCTAACTCCATTAAAACATGTATTGAACTTGCGTTGAAAGACGCTTCTGTATCACCTGCAGACGTTGATTATATCAGTGCTCACGCTACGGGCACCGAGCAGGGGGATATTGCAGAAGCGACTGCCATAGCTGAGATATTTACCTCTATGCCGATGATTAGCAGTTTAAAAGGGCATATGGGCCATACAATGGCAGCCAGTGGGGCACTTGAAAGCATTGCATCTGTGTTGATGATAACCAATGACATCATTGTTCCTACCCGTAACCTCACTGAGGTTGATCCACGGTGCGGAGCCGTGAATTTGCCTGTTGTAAATCATAATCAGGCGGTTAGCACCGTCGTTAAAAACAGTTTTGCCCTCGGGGGCATTAATTCTGTACTAGTTATAAGGAATGCTACATGACCGAGAAGGAAGTAATTGAGATTGCGAATGCCGCACTTGCGGAAGAGTTTGAACTTGAAATGGAACAGATGGTTCCTGAAGCTCGTTTTAACGATGATCTGGGCTTAGACAGTCTTGATGCTGTTGATATGGTTGTTGTTTTGGAGCAGGAGTTTGGATTTAAGTTACGTGATAATCAGGCACTGAGAGAAATTCGCACTCTTGATGATTTACATAAATATATTTTGCGAAAGAAAAGCGAGCTTGAAGGGTAGCTTGGTTTTGGTATGCGTTTGTCTCTTCTGCTTATGAACTTGATTCAGTATCCGTTGTTAATAGGGTGGACTGTTTTTTGTGTGCTTCTGGCTTTTCCCCTGTTTCATCTATGGAGATTGGTAACAGGATGGGAGCTGGATAGGGTTGCGCGTATGTTTATCTGGTTTTACGGCAGAGTCTGGATGGAGTTCTTGAGACCTTTTGGACGGGTTCGTAAAGAAGGCTTGCAAAAGGAACGTGTACCGACACCTTGTGTTTTTGTGGCTAATCATTTGTCATTTTTTGATGTGTATTGCATGGGGACACTGCCTGTAACAAACTTTTCTATTGTTGTTCGCGCATGGCCGTTTAAGATGTGGTTTTATGCTCCTTTTATGCGGGCAGCCAAGTATTTGAACAGCGAGCAGCTTGATCAGGATGAGTTTATGGCACAATGCCGTGATGTCATCGACAGGGGAGGGAGTATTCTCTTTTTCCCTGAAGGGCATAGAAGCCGCGACGGAGAACTGGGCAGGTTTTATTCAGGGGCCTTTAAGGTGGCTCTAGACAATGATGTTCCTATTGTTCCGCTTGCTATATCCGGTACGGATAAACTGTTGCCCAGAGGGCAATGGGCAATGCGGCCGGCAGAGATCGTGGTTGAAGGGTTGGAACCGGTCTATCCTCGTCAGTTTATGCATGAAGATGTGCCCCATCTTGCGATGCGAAAATATGTTAAGCAGGCCATAGCTGCTGCCCGTAAACGACGGTAGCTATTTTTTATGAATCTTGTGTTACCCAAGAGGTTGTTATGAAACGCGTTTTCTCTTTTCTTGTTGTTATGATGTTCGTTGTTGCTTCTGTTGGTTGTTCGAAGACTATGATGAGCTACCATGATCAGTCTTTTCAGGCACCTGAAGGGTCGCTTACCCTGAAGCAGGTAGAAAAAGCAATTGTGACTGCCGGTGCAAAGCGTGGTTGGGTAATGAAAAAGAAACGTAATGGGCTTATGATTGGTACGTTGAATGTACGTAATCATATGGTTCAGGTTAATGTTAAATATAACACTGAAGCTTTTTCTATTACGTACCTCAACAGTGTGAATATGAATTATAACGCACAGCGTAAGACTATTCATCGTAGTTATAACACTTGGATCATAAATCTGCGAAATGATATTCAGGCAACAATTCCGTTGGCTGTTATGGAGTAAATCTTGAGTATGCCAGACCGCCCTTGGGGATCTAATTTTAGCCAAGAAGACATAGATGCTGCCAGAAAAGAGAATCGCATCCTTTCTCTTGAGCTCGAGCTTAGTCGCGAATGCGACTTGAACTGCATTTACTGTTACGCTGAGTCCGGTTCTGCCAGAGAGGATGAACTTTCACTGGATGAAATTTATTCTGTGCTGGATGAAGCCGCAGACCTTGGCGTGCGTCGTGTGATTGTGCTCGGGGGAGGTGAACCTCTTGTATATCCTCATACGCTGGACATTATGAGGTCAATTGCTGCTAAAGGTATAGGAATCGATCTTTTTACCAACGGTACGCACGTTACTGCTGATATGGCACGTGAGTTCCTTTCGTTGGGGGTTGCTCCTGTTGTAAAGATGAACAGCATGCGTCCCGATGTTCAGGAGAGGTTAGCCGGTAAAAAAGGATCTTATGTCGATATTCGACGCGGTCTGGATTTATTGATGGAAGCTGGATACCCCACTTCGGAAATTCCTTTGGGGGTCCAGTCTATCATTTGCAAGCAGAACATTGATGAACTGCCGGATATGTGGGTCTGGCTTCGTGATCGGAATATTATTCCTTATTTCGAGATGATTACCTTGCAAGGTCGGGCACAGAAGCATCCAGAGCTTGCTGTTACCATTCCGGAAACCCAAGCATTATTTGAAGAGCTGGCCCGCATTGATCGGGAACGATATGACCTGCACTGGGAGCCGCATCCATCCGTTGTTGGATTGTGCTGTAACAGGCATGCATATTCCTGCACGGTAACGGTTTCCGGCGATATTATTCCGTGTCCTGGTGTTGATATCTCTGTTGGTAATATTCGGACGCAGCCGCTTGCGGATATTCTGAGTCAAAGCCGAGTGTTGCATGAATTACGTAACGTTCGGGAACACATCAAAGGTGAATGTCGTGAGTGCGACCTTGCTCATGAATGTTACGGCTGTCGAGGGATGGCGTATCAGGCAACAGGGGACTATTTAGCTTCGGACCCGCTGTGCTGGAGGCCTGCCCAGAAAGATACTGATAAGGGAAAGACAGATTCTGAAAAGGAGGCTAAGTAGTGTCCTCTTTGCCATTAGATGTTGCAGGTATTTTACCACATAAGCCGCCTATGCGCCTTGTAGACCGTCTCGTGCATGTTGAAGATGAGCAGGCGGTAGTTACCGCTCGGCTTGACGAAGACTGTATTCTTGTCGGCAGAAACGCTGAACTTGATAGTGTTGTATATGCCGAGCTGGTGGCGCAGGCATACGCTGCTTTTAAGGGATATCAATTAGCGCAGGCTAACGAGGATATTAAAGAAGGATATCTCGTTGGTATTCGCAAAATGAAGGTGTTTAGTAAAGCAGTTGCCGGTGATTCTTTGACTGTGACAGTTACAACTGTAGGATTGCTACAGGGATTTGCCGTGGTGGATGGCACCGTTACCCATGGTGAAAGGCTGATTGCAGAAGTGCGTCTAAAACTTTACGTGCCGGAAGAAGGCGGTCCGGAAGTATGATGCGTGTAATTCTGTTGTGTCTTTGCTTGTTGTTCTCCTGCGGAGCGTATGCGTATGCAGGTACAGAAGAGGTTTTGGATAAGCTTAAGACGACAATGGGGAATGTACAGAGCTTGAAATGTCGCTTTGTGCAGCACAAGACACTGGCTATGTTTGATGACACTCTAGAGTCGCAAGGGGTGTTGTTGTTTCAAAGCCCTGACCGCTTAAGATGGGAATATATTTCACCCGTCAAAGCGGGGTTTGTTGTTGCAGGAAAACAGGGACGACGCTGGAATACGCTTGCCGGAACGGATGAACCGTTTCGTGTGGCGGATGATGTTGAAATGCGTATTCTGACAGAACAGGTGCTAAAATGGACATGTTTTGATCTTGATGCGCTTCGCGAACAATATGAGTTTGCTGTAGCAAGTAAAAAACCGCTCAAACTAGTTCTGACTCCGAAGAGTACAGTTGTACGCCGTTTGTTGAGAGAGTTACGGGTTACCTTATCTCCTGCAATGAGTGATGTTGCCAAGCTTGAGTTTATCGAAGCTGATGGCGATGTAACAACATATACTTTTTTTGATACGATAATTAATTCCGATATTGACGCCTCTTTACTGACTCCATGATTGGGCATGGAAGTCTGGAACGCTTTGCATACATTATGAATCAGATCCATTATTTCGCAGCGTGGTACCATGCTCTTGTACCACATAGAAGAAAGCTGCTTATTTTTGCCGTATTGGTGCTTGTCTGCTGTGGCGTAATGTTAAGTCGCATGCAGGTGCGTGAAGATATCGGTATGATTTTGCCCAACAACGATCCGGAATTATCGTACAGTCTCAAGCTTATGGAGTTGGCTCCATTTTCCAGAATGGTTTTTATTCAACTTGAGGCTGGCGAGAATACCTCTCCACAGACTTTGTTTGCAGCAGCAAAAAGGCTCCGGTCTGCATTACCAGATAATCTGACCCCTTGTTTACCGGACAATGTATTGCCGGACCCGAAAGCATTTGTTCGAATTCTTCCCTCTTTGGCTGATCAGGCTGTTATAGACTCGCTAGAAAAGCAGCTTGCTGAGCATGAGCTTGATACGGTGATGCGGGATAACTATCTGAATTTGTTTAATGCTTCCAGTTTTGTCTCCAAGAAATTTATCCAATACGATCCATTTCATCTTCTGTCGCCTTTATACGAGTTGCTGCGCTCTTTTCGAGTTGCAAAAGATGTGACTGTGCAGCAGGGCGTGTTATCGAAGGACGGCGGGCGGAAACTTTTGTTGTTGGTGAAAAGTTCTGTAGCTCCCACCGACTCTGGCAATGCTGAATTAATGCTTGCCGGAATTTCGAAAGTGCTGCGGGATACGGTGACTGGAGATATTAGCACAACCGTATTTAGCGGACATCAGTTTGCTGTGGAAAATGCTCGCACGATTAAGCAGGACTTGCGTGTGGTGCTTACGGTATCGCTCGTCGGTTTACTGGCAATATTTTTTGTGTTCATCCGCTCTCGGGATATTTTGTGGGTGGCTGCTGTACCTGGCGTTGTGTTACTTGTTGCATCTTCTGTTTTGGCTGTTACCCAGTCGGTTGTTTCTTCTATCACCTTAGGTTTCGGTGCAGTACTGCTTGGAATTTCTGTTGATTTTGCCCTGCATGTCTATTTTGCCTTTCGGTACAGTTCCAGTACTCCTGCTGAAACACTTGCTGCAGTCGCCCGTCCGGTACTGTTCGGTGGCATAACGTCTCTGGCTGCCTTTGGTGCATTGGCTTTCTCCGCTATGCCGGGCATTCAGCAATTGGCGTATTTCGGCATAGTCGGTCTGTGCTGTGGATTAGTACTGGCGTTAGTTCTTCTTCCTCATTGCCTAGTGCCAAGTTCTGGTATTGAAACAGGTTGTAGACGAGTTCCGAATCAGTTCGGCAGTTCTATCTCTTATGATGGTGAACGTGAGTGGAATGTTCCTCTTTGTATCGTTACCTGCGGTGTGCTCGCCGGTGCCTTGTTTTACGGGGGACATGTGCAGATGGACAACGAGCTACGCTCGCTCAGTGTTTTTCCAAAAACTTTGTTGCAGGCAGAGGATACTATTCGGCAGGAGTGGGGTGGGAAAAATGAATCCGCAATTTTTTTTGCAGAAGGAACAACACAGGAAGAGGCTCTTAAAAGAGGCGAAGAGCTCAGCGCGTATTTACGTAAACACGGCGTAGTGAAGCATGCATATTCTTTGTCGACCGTATTGCCCGCTGAAGACAAAAGGGCTGCCAACCGTAGCCGGTGGAATACTTTTGCCGCCAGTCAGTTATCGGCTATGGAGCAGGCAGTGTTACATGCGCAATCTACATACGGATTTTCTCCTCATGCCTTTGATCCTTTTTTTCAATGGATGACCACTACTCCAGCTGATATTGGACTGGCAGATTTGAACGCAGCAGGTATCGGCGGTATTTCGTCGCTTTTGTATGCCGAAAAGGACGGCAGGCAGTATGTACAGACTCTTGTGCCAGATCTGCCGGAAATTCGTGATCTCGCTCGTTCTTCTGAATTGCCTGAGGGGATATATTTTTATTCGGCAAGAAATCTTGGGGAACAACTCGGTAAAGCAATTGAGCAGGACTTCCGACTGTTCGTCGGATTGGCTTTTGCTTCCATGGCGGTGCTGATGTTGTTGTTCTTCCGTCACATAGGGCTGACTCTGCTTGCAATACTCCCGTTATGTACTGGTCTGACATTTTTATTATGCGTAATGAGAGTCACAGGAACCTCATTCAACTTATTCAGTATTGCAGCGTTGCCACTAATTATCGGCCTTGCTGCTGATTATGGAATTTTTGTTGTGAATGCCTGTAAAGAAGGTGTTGAGCATGGAACGCTCCGTGCAGTACTGGTTTCCGGTTTAACAACGGTTTCTGGATTCGGTGCACTTGTTTTTGCAGAGCATCCTGCAATGTATTCGCTGGGTATAACCGTGCTTCTCGGTGTTGGAGCAGCTATTCCGGCTGCGTTATTTCTTGTCCCTATGCTGTATCGGTCTAAAAGCTGTCGGAGTGTGCGATGATTCGTTTATTAGTACTCTTTTGTTGCTTGCTGACGGGGTGCTCCGCAGGCAGTATCGATCCGCATCCGATGCCTCCTGATGGTGACGTTGCTATTGAAGCCGTAACCCATTGGAGTCAAAGCAAGGCGATGTATCGAATAAGACTGTCCGGAGATGTGTCGACCAACGGCAAGAGTTTTACCTTCCAAGGCCTTATGCATTTAAACGGTGTAACTCGGATTGCCCGACTTGTTACATTTTCCGAATTAGGGACCAAGCTTTTTGATGTATCTGTGATGCCGGAGGGGGAACAGCTTCATTCGACGCTACCCGGTATCGGATTATCACAGGTGCGCAAACTGGTGGTGAGAAGCGTTCGCCGGATGTTGGTAAACTATATGCCTTTAGAAAGCGATTCTGCTCGTTCTGATGGGCAAAGAAAAATTTTGCAGCGGTGCGAAGGACAAATTTGTCTGACAAATACTTTTATGCCACAGCCGCTTGGTAACATTACCGTTGGTCATCCCCAAGTGGAGGATCAGCAGCTCGGACAAGCTGTTGGGGGCAATGGGGTAGCTAAAGTCGTGCGCGGTGAAACAGCCGTGTATAACGAGTCTTCACTGTTGTGGAAAGCAACGTACAGTAATCATACATCTGTCGGTTCTCAATGGATGCCGACAATGCTTGTATATTTAGAGCCAGAGAATAACGAGATAAATGCACGTGTTAAATTTGTCGTTGTGTCTGTTGCCGAGGGAGAGAAGAAATGAACAGGGTGCGTAAAGAACTTATCAATGCAATGACCTCGGTGCAGCAGGGGGAAACAGGGCAGTGGGTATCTCACTTTCGGCTGCCTGTATCGTTTGTAGGATTTGAAGGCCATTTTCCCGAACGTCCTATTTTGCCTGGCATAGTTCAGATGTTGATGGGCGTGGTTACTGCTGAACGCATTTGTGGAAACAGCTTGGAAATTTCTGCCATTAGCAATGCAAAGTTCGTTCAGCCTGTATCGCCGGATATGGACGTGGCTGTGTCTTGTACTCCTGCTAATAAGGAGTGTTCTTCTGTAAATGTTCGTTTGACAACAGAAAATGGTGTTGCCTCCTCCTTTACATTGCAGCTCGCCCGTGTAGCAGGCAGTACGGAGGGTGTGTGATTAAGCCGTATTTCCGTTCCTCTGATGGACCAAAGCCGCTTTCCTGTAAGGTTGAAAGGCGGATTCGATTTGAAGAAGTAGATCCTTTGGGCATTGTCTGGCACGGCCGATATCCCAGTTATTTTGAAGACGCCCGAGTTGCTCTGGGTGACTCTTTGGGCATTGGCTATATGGATTTTTACAAGCAGGGGATTGTAACGCCTATCAAGCAGATGCATGTCGATTACATTAAGCCCCTTGAGTATGGTGACACTTGCTCCGTTGAGGCATTGCTTCATTGGAGTGAAGCCGCCAAGCTGTCGTATGAATTTTATATTCGCAATGAACAGGATGAAGTTGTTACGCGCGGTTACTCCGTGTTGTTGATGGTGACGCTTGAAAGAGAGCTTCTTGTGACACCACCTGACTTCTATCAGGGTTTTCTTTCCCGTTGGTCAAGCGGGGCGTTGTAGCAATGCGTGATGATATTTTAGTCGTTATTCCTGTATATAACCACGGTGCAACGTTGCGCAGTGTGGCAAGCGGTGTTCTTGAGCAGCATCCGCATCTTCTTGTTGTTGACGACGGCAGCACTGATGGGGGTGCGGAAACTCTGTCCGGTTTACCTTGTCATGTGGTTAAACATGAGAAGAACATGGGCAAGGGAGCAGCTATCTTGACTGCTGCAAAGAAAGCAGCGGCTCTTGGGAAGACACACATTGTTACTATTGATGCAGATGGACAGCATTTTCCGGAAGATCTTGAAGTTTTTTTTGCTGCTCTGGAAGAAGATCAGAATGCGCTTTACGTAGGAGCACGAGATTTCTCTGTGCCGAATGTGCCTGGTTCATCAAAATTTGGCCGTCAATTTTCACGGTTCTGGTTGCGAGTCCAGACGGGATGGGATGTTAGCGATCCGCAAAGCGGATTCAGGGCGTACCCCGTTGCTCTGCTGAATAATCTAAAGTTGAGTGAAACTCGGTATGCGTTTGAAATTGAAGTGCTTGCCAAGGCCGCATGGGCTGGTATTCCACTGAAAACGGTGCCGATATCTGTATATTATCCAAAGTCGGAAGAGCGCGTATCTCACTTTCATAAGCTTAAAGATAATGTGACCATCAGTCTGCTTAACACGCGACTGACAATGCGCTCTATGCTTCCTTTACCGCACGGTAAGTTTTCCTCTTCGCTGGAAGAAGGTATTACCGTAACCCATCCTATTCGTTCGTTGCGTATGCTGCTTGAAGACGAGGCTACTCCGCATGAGTTGGCTCTTTCTGGCGCGCTGGGCGCGGTTTTAGGGACGCTTCCTCTTATCGGGTTGCATTCTATCGGTATTTTATTACTGGCGGGGTGGTTGCGATTAAACAAAATATGCGGGCTGGCCGTCAGTCAGTTATGTATTCCACCTTTTGTGCCTGCCATTTGTATTGAGGTCGGACACTATGTTTGCCATGGACGATGGCTTACTGAAATATCAATGGAAACGCTTGGCTATCAGGCGTTGGACCGTTTGTGGGAATGGGTAATCGGGTCTTTGATTGTGGCACCCGTGGCCGCTGTTTTGGTCGGTGGAATCATTTGGTTGTTGTCTTACCTTATCCAAAGTGGTTTGCAGGCTAGAGGTCAGCATGACTAGCATGACAGCATCTAAATGGAGCAGCAAGAGCCTTGGCGGCCAGTTGCGGCATCAGTTTTTTTATTTTTTGGTACGTATTGGTGGAATTATTCCGCCGTACATTGTTCTTGTATTTGTAGCCGCTTGGTACAGCTTACTTCCTTCGGTACGCCGACGTTCGCAGCCTTACTTAACTCGCCGATTTGCCTCTTGCGGTTGGTTGTCGCGACTCTGGAAAGGGTTCCGACTCAATCTTTCTTTCGGCATGGTTTTGTTGGATCGCATTATTTATCGAGTGCTTGGACGCGGTGCTGTTTTAGCTCAGGAAGAGGATAATGAGCGTATTCGTTCTTTGCTTGCAGAAGGTAATGGACTCATTGTTCTTTCTGCCCATGTTGGATGCTGGCAGACAGGCATGGCCGGTCTTGCGTGTGGCGGAGTACCCATTAATGTTGTGCTGTTGCAAGAACAGGGAAATGTTGATCTGCACTTTTTTCAACAAGGCATTCGTGGGCCTTCAGTAAACATTATCGATCCATCAGGGCCTTTTGGTGGAATGATTGAAATGTTGAAGGCCTTGAAGCGTAACGAGATTGTGTGCGTTATGGGGGATCGGTATTTACCGGGTGACAAAAATCTCGTTGATGTAAAATACTTCGGGGAACAGGTTAAGCTGCCGATGTTTCCTATTTCTGTTGCGGCTGCTGCGGGTGCGCCGGTAGCTGTAATGGCGACGCTTCGCGAGGGCGCGTGTGTTGCCCGTGCACATGTGCTGGATGTGTTTTCTGTGCCTGCTAATGTTGGCAAGAGAACAGAATTGTGCCGTCCGTATGTTCAACGTTTTGCAACGTCTCTTGAGCGGCTCGCGTGGATGCAACCATACCAAATTTTTAATTTTTTTGACATGTGGAATTAAGGAGAAAATATGTCTGTTTACGACAAGTTGCTTACAGCAATTCTTGATGAGTTATATATTGAAGATATTTCGGCTGAAACAGTTAAAGGTGATGAGCCTCTTTTTGGTGACGATGGACTTGGTCTGGATTCCCTTGATGCAGTAGAACTTGTAGTCTTGGTAGAAAAGCATTTTGGTGTAGTGATCGAAAATATTGAAGAAGACCGAGTCGCCTTCTCCTCTCTCAACGCTTTAGCTGCATTTATCGAAGAGCGTCAGGCGTAGTATGAAATGCCGTACCAGTGTCACCGGAATGGGGATTTTATGTGCTGCAGGGCAAGGGGTGTCAGCTGTTATGGACACTCTATACTCTGGAGCCCGTCTTGCTGCGCCACCTAAACGAATTAGTTGTGAACTGGATGTAGTGTATCCTGTTTTTGAGGTGCAGAATTTTTCACCAGCGGCATGTTCAGAAGATTCTCTTTCTGTTCGTATGCTGATGCAGGTTGTTCAGGAGGCGTTGGTTCAGGCTCAACTTACACCACAAGATCTTGTAAACAAGCGTGTTGGTGTTTGTATAGGTACAACTACCGGTGCTTCGCTTAATTTTGCCGATGACTATTTTGCGCATAAGAAGCATGGGTGGAAGTCCGTGAGTCAGGTTTCCTCATGGTTGCATTCTAATCCAGCGCTCGCTGTTTCGAAGTACTTGGGACTTTCCGGGCCTTGCCAAACAGTTGTGAATGCCTGTTCATCTGGTACTGATGCTATTGGGTTGGGCATGTCGTGGTTAGAAAATGATGTCTGCGATATTGTTCTGGCCGGAGGCGTGGATGAACTCAGTCTTGTTTCTTACAATGGATTCATTCGTCTCGGGGTATACGATTCAGAACCGTGTAAGCCTTTTGATGCTGGACGCAAGGGGCTGAATCTTGGAGAAGGCGCTGCGATGCTGGTGCTTGAAAAACGGAAAGATGCTGAAGCGCGTGGGATTGCTTTGCAGGCTGAATGCGCGGGGTATGGAACCTCTGCAGATGCATATCATTTGACCGCTCCCGCACCCGAGGGGGATGGGGTGAAGCGTGCCATTGAAAGTGCGCTGGAGCAGGCGGGAATTACCCGTGACGATGTGGATTTTATTAATGTTCATGGCACTGCAACTCCAGATAATGACAGGGTAGAGTCTCGCGTATTGACCGACATGTTCCCTGATACGCTTGTGTCAGCCACAAAAGGATTTACCGGCCATACACTTGGTGCTGCCGGAGCGATTGAAGCTGTATTTGTTATTCAGGCGTTGCTTGATCAGAAGTTGCCTGCAAGCGTTGGCTTTGATGAACCGGAAGATGGTTTTGCTGTGTGCCCGGTAAGTAGTGAGACTTCCATCGTTGCTCGTTATGGCCTTTCTGAATCATTAGCATTTGGTGGGAATAACTCTGTGCTGATCTTTTCGAAGGAGTTGTAATATGTCATGTGCCATTATGGGGATGGGTATAGTGACTCCGGAAGGGAGTTCTTTTGATGTCCTTGCTGAGAAAGAGTTAGATTTGGCAAAAACAGCCGATGTTCAGATGTTGGAGCAGTTTCATACTAAACGGGAGCTACGAAGAACTTCTCAGTATAGTCGTTTAGCCTTGCTTGGTGCTAACTTGGCTCTTAGGGATGCTGGTATGTCGGTTGAGTCGTTTGACTCTGGAAGATTAGGTGTAATAGTTGCTACTGGTTATGGGCCAGCACGTACGACATTTGATTTTTTGGATTCTATTCACGACTTTGGTGCCAAGCTTGCCTCCCCGCTCGCTTTTTCTACCTCTGTGCATAATATTGCTGCATCCATCATTTCTTTGAAGCTTGGTATTGCTGGCCCTTGTCTGAGTATAAATCAATTTGAAACGTCTTTTGCTTCTGCTCTTGTATCTGCACGTTGCTGGTTAGATGAAGGGCGTGTTGATGCAGTTCTCGTAGGTGCCGTGGACGAATATGACTCTACGTTGTGCGACGCTATTGCGGCTGTAGATGGTGAAGCCATTGAAAATTCTTTTCCGCATAGTTCCCCAGCTGAAGGCTCGATGTTTATGTTGTTAACGCGAGATAAAGTGGGAAAGCGTGGAAAGCTAAAAGAAGTGCTGATTCAGCGTGGAACTGCGCCAGACCCAATTAAATCTGCTTTTCCGGCAGGGCAAGCTTTGGAAGTCGCAAGAGCGATTGCCTTGAAGCAGGATGTAGCTGTGCGTTGTAATGATGCATCAGGTCTTGAGTCAGTAATTTCTATTAATGGTTCTTGTGCATGAGTATTTTTACGTCTTTTGATGTTGAACTGTTGTTGATCAGCATGTTGCGCTCGCGTTTGTTGGAAAAGGGCGGCGGGTTGCTGCAAGGAGATAATGTAGACGTTGCCAGCTCCTTAGAAGAGGCGTTTCCTGCACTGACTGTAGACGATAAGCTAGATGTCTATAAACAGCTATGTGAGATGCTTGGTGCCAAAGCTGATGACTGGAACGATGTTTTATCTCAGCCGGTACGCACTGTGTGTCGTAATGTTTATGCACAGTGGGAGAATGGTCCAGCAGTACTTTTTTTCCGCACTTCCGGCTCAACAGGAGTTCCGGTTGTTTGTGAGCAGTCTTTGAAGTTACTGGAGCAAGAGGCCCGATTTTTAGCAACTCTTGTTAAGGATTGTTCCAGAATTGTATGCGTCGTTCCACAGCACCATATTTATGGATTCCTTTTTACGGTGCTTCTCCCAACCATCTTAAAGGTTGATCGCCTTATTGTTCCACCATACCCAGGGCAATCATTTATTAATTTATTGCAGGACGGTGATGTTGTGATTGCTTTTCCAATGTTTTGGAAGGGTCAGTCAGATTTACATTTATCATGCGGCAGGGATGTAGTCGGGATAACCTCAACAGGTCCATGTCCAGCTGAGGTTATTCTGAAGCTTAGAGCTGACGGCTTTTCAAGAATTGTGGAAGTGTATGGATCGTCCGAAACAGGTGGCGTTGGATATAGAACGCTACCGGATACTCCATATGAACTTTTTCCTTACTGGGGGATGGAAAATGATTTACTGCAACGTACTGACGGGGTGGGAAATATAATCTGTGCTTTGCCGTTTCCTGACAATGTGCGTTGGGATTCCCCACGTTCTTTTATGCCTTTTCGTCGTAAAGATAATGCAGTTCAAGTGGCAGGACGTAATGTGTATCCAGATCGGGTTCGACAAGTGATTCTGGAGCATTCTGATATAGTTGAATGTGCTGTTCGTTTGATGCGCCCTGAAGAAGGAAACAGACTTAAAGCGTATATTGTGCCCAATGCAGAGTGCAGAGACTGGAAGCAACTAAAGAAAGATCTGCATGCTTGGTGCCGTGAACGCTGCAGTGTTGCTGAGTTGCCAAAGAAGATATCTATTGGCAGTGAGTTGCCAAGGAATAGTATGGGCAAACTTGCTGATTGGTAAACGACAAGTCACAGGTTCGACTTCTGTTAGTCGGGCTATTCACATTTAGAAGAGTTTAAAAAAGTTCTTGTTATACAAGAACTTTTTTTATGGTTAGCGAAATATTGTTTAGATCAAAATAAGTTACTGACTCGATTTAATTTTAACTAAAGAGCGTTGTTTAGAAAAGCTGTGCAAATTGGGCTAAAAGGGATGAGTGGTAAACTTTTCAATAATCATTTTATTAAATTTTTGTGGTTCTTCATAAAATGGAAAATGGGACGAGTTTTCAAACCATATGATCTCTTTTATCGGAGCAGATAACGTGTTGTAGTATTGCTTAACAAGTGTACATGGCGTGTCGTAGTCATGGCGTCCGGTAAAAAAATACATGGGGACATCCACGTGATTAACACTTAATCGAAAGTCAAAAGACCAAATCGCGTTATCATTGAATAACTCTTGCGAAAAAGACCAGCCTTTAATGACATCATCTCGTATATTTTCATACATTTTACTATTGAGAATAGTACGTTCTATTTCTTCGGAATCTCTTTTTCCATAGAGTTCACCGCCATAATAGCCTACCCATTTCATGGTGATATCATAGCCAGAATCGTCGCTATATTCACCTGCTTCATTTGGGCGACCTATGTTGTTAAGTTCATCAATGGCCTTTCTATTACTGTCTTTATACGCTTGTTCTAAGGCAAAGTCATAGCTTAGCTGCTCATTTTCAATAACGTTAACTACCTGCCCAATACCGCCATATGCATAGTAATCTTCTGGATAATCACGTATCAAAAAAGTACCCAGAATGGTGCCGAAAGAATGTCCCAGAATAAATATCTTTTTACGATTAAAACGTATTCTTAAGTACCCTGTTAATTCGTGTGCATCTGATAGAAGCTGTGAGAGAGTCATAGTCTCTTTGGGAATATTGGATGAGTATGACATTCCCGCCCCTCTTTGATCCCAGTTGACTACGATGAAGTAATTTTCAAGTTCGCTATTGCTGATATGGAATAAGGGCATCATGGCAAAACCAGGGCCGCCGTGAAGAATTAATAAGATGGGGTTTGAAGTATCCTCACTTTGGATTGATATCCACTGTTCCGCGCCACCAAGAATTATCTTTTCACGGACATTGATAGACGTTACGTCTGAGACCTTTTGGGCTTTAATATTATCCAGCTTAGTGATGTTGCTTTGAGCATAGTCGGGCAATGTGACGAGAACAAATAGTGAGCACATAAGGTTCAGTATAATTTTATTCATAACGTGCCTTTCATGCATAATAATGCCAATGGTATTAGTCTAACGGGTACTTGTCCTGGGCTCCTGATGTCTGGTGCATATTACTCCTGAAACAGAACGGCAAGAGAAAGCGTAACTATCTTCAAATGATTGAGACTACGTATCCTATTCTCAATGGTCTGCAAGCTAAAACTCTGCGTATACCAGCGCAGTTGGGATGATGCTTATTTATGATTCTTTTGTTTCGATTGAAGTGACTGTATTCTTTGTCTTTGGCAATCATTTTTTGATTCCAAAATGCTCCATGGTCGCTTGAATGCAGCCCGCTACAGTGTTTGTTACACATCTTAATATCCTGAAGTAACGACCTGTAATTCCAAAGTGCCTACGAACCTAATATCGATATGAAAAAGCTCTCCGCTATTTAGTGGGGAGTTTTTTTATTGCATATGACTCGTCCGGAACTCACAAGATTCGAGATAGCATCAGCGGTGTGTTTTAATTCACTAGTTATGTCAGGAAGGCTATAGTTATATCAATTGGCTATGATTTGTGACTCAAGAACATTATCAATAGGCACCGGTGGTATCGAATGTTTAATAAAATTAAACAGTTTTTTAGGAAAGAATACGGTGTAATTCGTATTGAGCTGCTTGTAGCTGCTCTTGTTCTTGTAGTATTCACTGTGGTTGTCATGTGGGCTATTGATGAAGGTGTTGACTTAAGTGTTTATCTAAAGTTCCCAAAAGTTTTAAAACTGTATCCGTTTAAATAATAAAGGGAGAGAGTGGCGTTACGCTATGCCTATTTCAAGTCCGTGAGGTACCGAGAGAAGTCCGAAAAGAGCGCCTTAAGATGATTACTTAGATCGCAAAGTGTTACTTAAAGCTTTTAATTTGCTACAAAGTAGAGTGAGCGCATACTTACTATTTTCCTGTCTGGACGGGAGAGATGGGGAAGTTCAAAGCGTCTCATTCAGGATTCAGAATTCAAGTGAAATAGCGTTCTGCTAATGGAACATTTCAACTATACTGAAACCGATGAGTTTTAAGATGTCTGTCAACGGCAGCCTTCTTCCTTACAGAGTATCGCTTGGAAGATTAAAAGGACAAGAAACATGGATAGAATCTCTTTGAAAGATCTAGCGGTTCCGATAATCAAGTCTATTGATAGCTTTAACTATTTGCTGAAGTCGCACCATAGACGAACTGCCGTGGCATCATACGCTATTGCCAAAAAAATGGGGTTAAGTAATGAGGACCTGTTCGAACTAGTTGTTGCAGCAGGACTTCATGATATTGGCGCATTGTCAATTCAGGAACGTGATCTGCTTGTGCAGGAAGATGTAGTTAATCCGACGCCGCATTGTATTATGGGCCACCGTATGCTGGAGTCTTTCGATGCATTTGAGAACATCGCTCAAATTATTAGGCACCATCATATACGATATCAAGATTCATTAGATGTTCAAGATGGCGAGGTGTTGTTTCAAAGTCATATTATCCATCTTGCTGATAGAGTGGATGTGCTTATCAACCCAGATAACTTTATCCTTAATCAAAAAGAACACGTAACTGAAACAATCAGAGCGAAGGTGGGAACGACTTTTCATCCCGACGTTTTTGAAGCTTTTAATGAGGTTTCTAAGGCGGATGTTTTTTGGTTTGAAATCAACAATCTGGAGATGGATCAACTGTTTCGCAGACTTGATGTCTCGGTGGATTTCGAACTGACGATAGATAATATTATTGATTTTGCTCTAACTCTATCCAGAATAATCGATTTTAGAAGTCGCTTTACCGCCTCGCATTCTTACACAGTTGCACATCTATCCAGCTTTCTTGGTAAGTATTTAGGGTTCTCGGAAGAGGGATGTAAGAAATTACTGGTGAGCGGCTACCTGCACGACATCGGGAAAATAGGTATTGATCCCGAATTGATAGAAAAAAAAGGGCCACTTTCCGATGAAGAGTATAATCTTGTGAAGTTGCATGCGTATTATACGGGGCAAATTCTTAATGAACTAAGCCAGTCTCCTTGGTTCCGTGAAATTGTGACTTGGGCGGAAAGGCATCATGAGAAGAGTGATGGAACGGGGTACCCACATGCCTTGGATGAGTCCAGCCTTGATGTAGGGGCAAAAATTATAGCTTTCTCAGATGTTATCTCCGCTTTACTGGAAGAACGCCCTTATCGAAAGGGTATGTCTATTGATAAGGCTTTTAACATAATACGGAATGAAATAGCCCCGTCGATTTCTCCCTCCATGTTTCAGATGATTGAGCAGCATAAAGACGAAATCAATGAGTTGGTTGTTACATGCCACAATTACTCTTTTAATGAGTAGGATAAGGTTGGGTAGCTCTTTTTGATTGCCAATGTATTTGTTAGCTCGTAAATTCCTCAAATAGGAATTAAATATGTCACAATATCAAATTATTACTCCTGATGTTGAAGCTAGCGAAATACTTAAGCGCAGTATTTTAGTTGTGCAGCCTAATGTGACACTAAGTACAGTTAGCGAACTTAAAGGCGACGTTATTAACAGTCAGGTTGATGTGGTTTTTGTCGATCATGGACTGTTGTTAGGTGGAAAAGTAGATATTTCTGAAGGCTTAAATTTCATCTGGAACTCAGCACCCAATGCAGATGTTGTTATTTTGGTGAATTCAACAGAAATCAGATACGCCATCGAGGGTATTAATGCCGGAGCTGTTGATTATCTGGCGTATCCTCTCATGCAGTCTGAAGTGACTTTGGTGCTTTCTCGTCTTGATCGAGAGCTGGCTAGAAAAAATGAACTTAGCTACTTACATGATGATTTTTGGAACGAAACGGCATTGCAGCTTGTAAAAACAAGCAGCCCGCTCATGCGAGAAGTGTTTTCGATGGTCAGGCAGATGGCAGCAACCAAGACAACGGTTTTATTGACAGGTGAGACCGGCATCGGGAAAAGCGTTCTTGCAAAGCTTATCCACTCACATAGCACAAGAAAAGACAAGCCGTTCGTAAGCTTGCATTGCGGGGCTATTCCTGATTCTTTGATTGAAAGTGAACTATTTGGTCATACACGCGGCGCATTTACCGGTGCGTTAAAGGATACTATTGGCAAGTTTGGCGCGGCAGAAGGGGGAACCCTTTTTTTAGATGAAATAGGCACAATTACCCCTTCAATGCAGGTCAAACTTTTACATGTTCTACAAGAGCACACTATTCAACGGGTAGGCAGCGATAAAGAACATGTTGTTGATGTTCGCATTATTGCCGCTACAAATGATGATCTATGGGCTCAATGCGAAAAAGGGACATTTCGTAAGGACCTGTATTACAGATTGAATGTTTTCCCTATCCCTATTCCTCCCTTACGGGATCGGAAAGAAGATCTGGCATCTTTTGCTAAGACATTTATTCAAAACTGCAACCTCGTTCTTGGTAAAGATGTCGTTGGGCTTCACCCTAAGGTACTTGCTGCTTTTAAACGGTATTCGTGGCCGGGTAACGTACGTGAACTCGAAAATATTATTGAGCGTGCCTGCATTCTTGAGACCGAAAAAGTTATTCGACTGGAGAATATTCCCAACGAAATTTCTGCTCTTTCCAGCGCAACATTAGATACGCAGGCAGATATTTCCATCCCTCTTGGTGAAGCACGTCAAAATGTTATTGACCAGTTTGAATATATTTATCTGACGGAACTACTACAGGCGACTAAAGGAAGAATAAATCAGGCTGCAGAACAGGCAGGTATTACAACCCGCCAGATTCATAAGCTGATGCAGAAACACAAACTGAAAAAAGAAGACTTCAAATAGGAACCGGCAGTTCCTGTTTGCAAACAATGGGAACTGAAAGTTCTTACTTGTGTTATTTAGAAAATGCTTTAAAAAACAAATAGTTGTAGCTTTACTCTAATTGTTTCGAATAATTGGAACTTTCAGATCTTAGAAATAAGAACCGGAAGTTCCTTTTTTTTATGTACTGCTTTGAAAAAGTGATTAAAATTAACATGTTATTATTTTGGCACTGTCTATGCTTAGTGAAGGAAAAATACAGTGAGGTGTCAATATGGATGCCTTTAGACAAGAACAAAGCGGTGTACTGCAAAAAGTACTTGGTGTTCTGGTTCCTTATGAAAGGGATGAGCACTTCAATATTTTGAAAGTTTCAATCGCGTGTGCCGGTGAGCGAGAAGTTGTTGTTGAAAACCTTCCTCAACACATTCAGCTACTGGAGTTTTTACGGGAACCGATACTTTTGGAAGGGTTAGTGACCCGTAACGGCAATATTGAGACAATCAACGTAAAAAGAGTAATTCCTTTTGTTAAATCTGAATTTTTTAACAGTAGGAAAATGAAATGAGAAAAGTTTTCTCACTATGTTTAAGCGTAACAATGGCACTGCTGGTAATAGGTGAATGCAGGGCAGAGGAATACGACGTAGTGGAGCCACATGCAGTCTTGGTTGGTAGCATTATGGTTAAAGGTGAAAGTGTGTATCTCGATGACGGTGAGTACCAACTTTTACTTATAAACATTACTGATACCACGCTGGAGGGACTACAAGTTGAAGTTGTTGGCGACTATGTCATCGTAAACGATGAACCTGCACTTAACGTTACCAGTATGGATATTTATGAAGGTGGAGACGTTCCAATAGAGATGGATGCCGAACCTGACGGTAAGGTATGACCTTAAATATCCGCTGTTAACTACATCTCACTGGATTCTTCATTAATCTTTGAAGCAACGCATGAAGAATTCGACAGCATCAATTGCGAGGGATATAGCCATAATTGCCCCGATCCTCTTGCTCATATCCTTCGGGGATCATTATTGGGTTATGTTTCATGCTGGAAGGCTCTTACCAGCGGTGGATGTACTTAACTGTGTGCTGATCTGGTTGGTGCTCCGGTTTTTTGCCGGAGCACCCAAAAATTAACCATCCCGAAAAAAGCCCCCTATCAAAGAACAAGTAACCTCCTGTTCTTAAGGGTGCAGGGAACCTGTTTGTCAGGATCATAAGTTTGGAGAACATTATGAGTCGTGAACAGAAAACAGTTCAATTGAGCGGAACATTGCAGCCTTGGATCAAAAGTTGTGACGAGCCTGAAAGATTGATGCTAGTTACCACATCAAACGACGGATATATTGTTGAGGAAAACCGCAGTGGTTTGAATCTGTTATCTTATGTCGGTGAATGGCTTGATGTATCGGGCTACATCCGTAAAGAAGGTCAGTATGACTATCTCACCATCCGTTCTGCTACTGTTACCGAAGACGACTTATGGTTAGACGAATTTGATGCCAGCTGGTCATCCGGGCGCAAAGAGCCCCGTAAAATGCGGGATAAGGATTACTAGCAGGGCTTGTTGGCTGTTACCAATACGCATTCTGACTGTGGGTTCAGCACCCAAAAAAAAGAGGAGCTCTTAGAGCTCCTCTTTGTGTTTATATGAAGTAAGGGGTTAGCCCTTGCCTTTTGTTCTGGTATTGCCTGGGCATGCATTCTTCGCGATATGATCGATAATCATGCCTGCAATATCTTTTCCTGTTGCTGTTTCAACTCCCTCAAGGCCGGGAGAGGAGTTAACTTCCATAACGACAGGGCCATGATTAGAGCGAAGCAGGTCAACACCTGCAACTCCAAGCCCCATAATTTTAGCAGCTCTGACAGCAGTAGAACGTTCTTCAGGAGTGATTTTTACAACAGATGCTGTTCCGCCCCTGTGCAGGTTAGAACGGAATTCTCCTTCCTTACCTTGACGCATCATTGAAGCTACAACTTTACCGCCCACAACGATACATCGAATGTCGCTGCCTTTGGCTTCTTTGATGTATTCTTGAACAATAAAGTTTGCTTTAAGACCTCTGAATGCTTCAATAACACTTTCAGCAGCAGAGTGTGTTTCCGCAAGGACCACGCCAACGCCTTGCGTGCCTTCAAGCAGTTTAACCACCAACGGGGCTCCACCAACTAGATCGATAAGATCTTGCGTGTACATCGTTGAGTTTGCAAAGCCGGTAACAGGGAGACCTATCCCGCGCCGTGCCAGCAATTGCAAGCTGCGTAACTTATCTCTGGAGCGGGTGATGGCTACTGATTCGTTTACGCTGTATACCCCCATCATTTCAAACTGACGGACAACAGCTGTTCCGTAAAATGTAATGGATGCACCTATTCGGGGAATAATTGCATCTATATCGTTAAGCTCGTTACCGCGGTAATATACCGCAGGTTTATGAGCTGTAATGTTCATGTAGCAACGTAACGGGTTAACAACTTCAACTTCGTGTCCACGTTGTTCTGCGGCTTCGACAAGTCGGCTGGTGGAGTACAACTCAGCCTTACGGGAAAGGATTGCTATCTTCATTATTCTTTAATCACATAATGGTGTTGGATGTAAAAAGCTGTTTTCAGGGTCGACAACAGCAGTTCCAGATAATGCAGTTCTGCCAATAAGCATACGGCATTTCATTCCCGTTCGTCGTGCCAGAGTGACTTCTGCCAGCGTGCACCAGTTTCCGATACAAATCTGAGTTTCAATTACGAGGCGATCCTCTGGAATCCCACCTGAATTTGTAACTGCACGTCTAGCCACAAGCGGAGCTTCAGCTGTAACGGTTCGGTTTTCTTTGGCATCAAGCGCAATGGTAAACCGCACCCATTCCGTATTGTCTTTAGTAAAGACCTCTTGGTCTATTGTGTGGAGTGAAGAGGTTCTGGCTCCGGTATCTACTTTTGCGAGAATGCATGCGATACCAAAATCTGTAAGCGATACCCATTCCTTCCACCCAAGCACTTCTTTGCGTAACATATTGTTTTTATTATTTATATATTGGTAATTGCGAGGCGATTTTAAAAGCTAAGGAGATGTATGCTTTTTTAATAATGATGTCTATATAAAAGTGAGTGCGTACCATAAAAGATGCATACAATTTGAGATCAATATTTTAATCTCAATAAAAATTAGTTTACTTGTAGCTTAAAGTTTCCAGCGAGTAGAGCTGGTAAAAAAAGCTCCCTTTTTAGGGAGCTTTTTTTACATATCAACAGGTTGAACCTCACACGATTCGAAATAGTTTTAAGTTTCTTGGCGTGGCAGGTTTAAGACACAGATAGAGGCTTGTTTGCCATAGTTAACCAGACACCAGTTACAGGAAACACAACGTGGAGTTGTATTTCTATCTGCCTTCCATTTGTTTGGTAAGTCTGGTTCAGAGAGTACCGTACGTGAAATACCAAGCGCTTTAATATTAGGGTTATCTGCAAGAACGGTCTCCATAAGGTCAATTGTACGATGACCGCCAGTCAAGATAAGTGGGATATCCACCTTGCTGGCAATACGCTTTGCATCGTCTTTAAAGTAGCTTTGGTCTTGGATATTGAGGATGTCCGGTCGAGATGGGAGAGGGCCAGTAATAAGGTTGCCGCCACTTATGTTGATGGCATCAAGACCGCGTTCTTGTAACCCTTTAACAATAAAGAGAATCTCATCTTCGCTTGCACCTCCGCTTAGAAGGTAGTCATTCCCATTTATTTTTGCCCAGAGGGGGAAATCTGATCCTACTGCTTTTCGACATGCTTCAGTGATTTCAAATGCCAAGCGAGCTCTGTTATCAATGCTTCCGCCGTATTCATCTGTTCGTTTATTGAAATATGGCATGAAGAATTGGCTTATTAGGAAATTATGAGCAAAGTGAAGCTCAATACCGTCAAAGCCTGCTTTTTGAGCACGCACCGTAGCAGCTGCCATGGCGTTAACAGCATCGTTGATATCTTCCTTGGTCATTGCTTGAGGCGTAGTTCCATATACAGGGTGCGCTACATTAGATGGTCCCCAGATGGGACGTTTCTCGATGTTGTAGTCGGTAAAAGCACCGGCAAGCACCAATTGTACGGCAATTTTTGTATCGTGATTATGGGCATTGTCTGTGAGTTTTTTATATTCAGGAATAAGGTCATCGCTGTATAAGCCTGTTCCAGCTTTGCTAAATTGGTCATCCTTGTACACGTATGTAAGGCCAGTGGTAATAAGACCGATGCCTCCCTTTGCAAGCGCTGTATGAGCATCATACAGGTCCTGTTGCGGTACGCCGGACTCATCGCACATATTCATGGATGTAGCAGAGCGAATGAGTTTATTTTTTATTGTGAGGCTACCTATTTTGGTCGGTTCAAAAACAGTACTTGGAGTGGGCGCGGCAAGGCTGAATGACATAGGGAAAAGTGCTGTACACGCAGTTGCACCACCAATATATTGCAATACTTTTCTTCGTGTTGTTTTCATATGTCCTCCACGTAGTCTTATGACGTTACTCGTGACATTTTGATTTCTTACAGCCCGTTAACGCCTTGCGTTTCTTCTTGTCTTTACCAGCGATTTCCTTGTGGCAAGTTATGCAAGTAGACATTTCCGGATTGGCTGTCTTTTTGTTGTGGATGACCTTGTAGTATGAATTTTCTGCTTTTTTATCTTTAGCTTGATGACAGGCAGAACACATTTGAAAGCTCTGTCTGCCTTCAACCATGTGGTGACATTGAACACACTCAAGTTCAGCATGGGGTACGTGATCAAAAGCAACAGGCTTTTTGGTAAGCTCCATCATAAGTATTGCTTTGGGGGCTTCAAAAGCAATTGCCATAGAATAACAGCAAAGAACTATTGATAGAATGGCACTAATTCTTAGTAACTTACCAAGAATATTGTTGAGCCAATACGGTGCGATACTCTTCATAACCACCTCATTATCTTATCGTTAAGGATCCAATCGTTTCTTTTTTATTTTGCGTATCAAAAACAGAAGGCCCCACTCTGAGACTAATACGTGTTTATAGATGGTACACAGAGGCATAAACAATGATTTGCCAAGATATAACCGCTGAAGTTCGCAGAGTAGGAATGGGCTTTTTCAGACTTACAGAAGGATAATATGGGGATAGGTCGTCTTGAGGGGCTTGTTTTTGTTGGTATTACGATCAGGCTTTTGAAGAGTGGTCGGGTCTGTGAGAGATTAAAGACCGGCAAGAGGAGGTAGGGTAACTACCTTTCTTAACCGAACTGTTCATAATTAATATTAAAACGGCACTAAGGATATATTTAGTGCCGTTTTTTGTGTTGGGATGAACAGTTTAACTACTCTGGTAAAAAAACAGGGTCCTGATGGTCTTTGCACATAGTGCTCAAGCGTCGAGCGATATCTTTGATTGCCCCTTATTTTATGCTTTGTGCTTTATCTGGGCATGACTTGATGCAAGCGCAGCAGAGTTTCATATTTGGTGCAGAAGTATCGTAGTAGGTCAATACCAGCTTATTCAGTTCTGCCTTTTTGCGTGTAATACTTGATGCAGGAATCAAAGTAGGTACGCTAACAATAGCGGAGACTGATGATGAGACTAGCTCTCCCTCAACACTTCGCTATTTGATCTTTATTAGTTGTTTTTCAGAGTTAATATACACAAATGCAACGTACCAAACATTATGGGGATGGTATGAGATCGCTACATAAATTTATTCAAAACGAGCGTGGTGCAGTAGGCGTTATCATGGCAATAGTTCTCGTGGTTGTTTTGGGTTTTGTGGCATTTGGTGTCGACGTGGGACTTTTGCGTGCAAAACGCGCTCATCTGCAAAAGGCCGCTGATATCGCTGCGCTGGCAGGCGGACGCAGCCTGATGGTGGAAGGTGCTGATCTAGCGGCTGTAACGGTTGAGGCGCTAGATTATGGTCATGCTAATCTGAGCGATAGCGATGTACCGACAGCGGCACTGAAAGATGGTGATGTAACGTATTATCTTGATGGCACTCCTAACACCACAGACCCCAACCAGATTGAGGTTAAGATTTCACGTACTGCTGCGCGTGGCAACTTTTTAGCAACTATCTTTGGATCTGTGCTCAATGTTGATAGCTTTGATGTTACAGCTGCTTCACGTGTAGAAATAGCTAATACTTGTTCATCTAAGTGCCTTAAGCCCTTTACTGCACCAGATAAATTTACGTTTACGGATAATAACGGCAATGGTGCCTTGGACACAAAGAACAAAACAGAAATGGATAGCATTGTGGTTCAAGGGTATTCTGAAGCTGATCTTGGAACGCAAATCGTATTAAGATTAGGTACAATAACAGGAAAGAACCCTAGCTATACTCCATCGCAATTTAATGCAGTAGATTTCCCACCTGTAAATAAAGGTACCCCAGTAAAGGGCGCTTCAGAATATCGTGATAACATCGCGGGCTGTTCGGGCAGTAATAGTACTTCTTCTGTAGAAATTGGGGATGAAATTCTATTGGAACCGGGGAAAATGGTTGGACCAACTAGGCAGGGAATAAACGACCTTGTTTCTCAGGATCCATATGCACGATGGAGTACAAATGAGAATAAAATTGTTAATAGCTTATATGCAAATCCGCTAGATAGTCCCAGAGTGGCAATTATTGCTTTTTATGATCCGTTACTTCCTCCTCGGCCAGGGAGAGGGACTGTGTTTGTTAATAATCTCGGAGCAGTTTTTATTGAGAGAATGCAAGGGGACGAAGTTACCGGTCGATTCATACGTGCGCTGGCTGTGCAACCTGAGCCTGGAGTTGGTGGTGATTGCTTAACGTATACAGTTAAATTTGTTAAAGATTCCAGCAGATAATGAGGTCTAATTTAGAATATTTGGAAGACGTCAACTCACTAAAGAAGCTTCTTGCTGTTCGCTTTTGTATCTATTTCTAATAGCTACAAGCAGCATGATTAGTACCAAAGGTGTAAGCAAAATATGTGTTCCCAACGCAATGGGGGGAGACACAATAGGAACTATCCATGCAACAATAATTATACTTTTTTCATACGTGGACCATCCGGACTTCCATGCTTCTAATCCAAACCAAATTAATGCCGGTGCCAACATCGCCAGATCGTAATCATAGCCGAAGGGCACTGAGAGTAATGTTGTTATAATTAGCGCAGAGGCGCGCAAATTGAAGTTTGCTTTCTGCCGCCACAACATTGCTGTAAAAGCAATGGCACCTAGGGCGATAGCAATATGAAGAAGCCTAGCGAGCTCTGGGGGGATACCGAGTAAAAGGAATCCAGCCTGCGGTGAATTCATCTTGTACCATGGCAAAAAACCCGACATAGCCAGCGTATCTGCCAACGGAAGTGTACGTAAGAAAGAACCCCAGGGCGCAAATCCAAAAGATAAAATAGACACAATTACCAAGGTGGCAGAGCTCAGTGCGCATCCAGATAGCGCTTTATAATTTTTGGTAGCTAATAGGATAAGGAAAGGTGCAAATGCCAAGTGAGGCTTATAACTCATTATTCCCAGTATCAACCCTGCAATAAATGGTTTTTTGTCAATAAAATACAAAGAGCTGGTTAATATAGTTGCAGAGAGAAAACCATTTTGCCCGTTTGTTATGTTCTGAAAAACTCCAGGGAATGTTACCAGCCACAAGTAAGATAGACGATTGGGCAACAGCAACGCCATTGAAAGAAAGTACATTGAAAATGTTACTAAAGTAAAAAGAAGGAGGGCATGCAGGTAACTAACACTTGCAAGTTTTTTTATAAATAAAAGATAGATGGGAGGGTAAAACCATGCACTAGCGAAATCATAATCTTCTTTTTTCGTAATGCTTGCTTCTTTAGTCATAAGTTTCTCTATGTCGTAGACATCCGCTGCAGCTCCATCTCGTAGCATGGAAGAAGCAGAGTAGAAGCATATAAAATCCGCGCCAATAGTTTTTCCAAACCCATCCGTTAATCCTGTTCCCGAAAAAGTGACCGCGAAGTAAGTAGCCCATGAAATTACAAAAATTATTATAGGATAGGCGATCAGGCGCTCATTATTTATGAACTTCATATGATGTCCTTTTTCAAAGCTTAATAGCAAATTGCAAAGAAAATCAAACAATTGAGCTGCCAAGCTGTCCCCCCTCTATCGCTGTGAACTAGAAGTTCTGAGCGATTTTTTTGTCTTGTAGGAAGGTGAAAAGCAAGGTGCATGGATATTATTTCATGGCTCGCTTAAATTTCAGTCAACGACTACGCGAGAAAACAAGTCAATAAACTTAACTGAATAGATTATCAGCTACGTCGTCCTAAATATACGCTCTATCCCAAAAAAAAGTATGTTAAGATTTTAAATAAAAATTAGGAATAATGAGGGCTACCATATCTTAACACCAACCTATATCGGATGAGCGCAACATGAGATTGAAGCAAGTAGTATCTCTGCTACGGCCAACACACTACATAAAAAACTGTTTTATTTTTATTCCGGTTTTTTTTGGGGGAGTAGTTGGTAATTTTACAATATTGCAGCATGTTGCTTTAGGTTTTGCAGCATTTTGTTTTGCAGCAAGTGGAGTATATGTTTTTAATGACATACTTGATGCCGCAGATGATCGTAACCATCCGACAAAGTGTAATCGACCTATTGCAAGTGGAGCTATTCCTATAAAAACTGCAGTAAAGATATGCATATGTATTTGGGGCTTGGCGTTACTACTGGCATGGATGCTAGGTTTTCCCGCATACTTATTCATTGTGGGCTATGTCGTTTTAAATGTCTTTTATACAGTAAAATTTAAAAAAATAGCAGTCTTAGATGTTTGTTGTATTGCAATCGGTTTTGTTTTGCGTGTCTATCTTGGAGCCTATCTTGCCGGTGTTACCGTAAGTCACTGGCTTATCTTAATGACGTTTTTGCTTTCAATGCTCTTAGCTCTAGGCAAGAGGTATGACGATGTATCAATTCAACAAAAATCGGGAAATATTGTCCGCAAGAGCTTGCAAGGGTATAATCAAGCATTTTTGCTACAAGCAATGCAATTAATGGCAGCAATTAATATTGTTTGCTACCTGATGTATACGACCTCAGAACAAGTAATGATTCACTATTCCAGTAAGTTTACTTTTTTGACTTCTGCATGGGTGATATTAGGCGTAATGCGTTATTTTCAGCAGGTTCTCATCTTTTCTAACTCAGCCTCACCCACCCGTTTAATATATACAGATAAGTTTCTTCAGCTGATAATTTTAGGCTGGCTCACGCATTTTATGTTTTTAATTTATTTGTAGATCAATGCCTGATTTCATAGTTAGATCATATAAGCCCTTCCTTCGCTTTCTGTTTCTGGGGGGGATAGCAACGTTGGTGAATCTCTTAGTCAGATTTATCTTAAGTAAATTTGTTGCATTTGAAGTAGCAATTGTCATCGCGTATCTGGTCGGGATGTTCATTGCTTTTATCTTGTTTAAATTTTTTGCTTTTCCCCAAAAAAAATCTTCTACCCGCTCAAAAAAAAGTGAAGTTGCCAGATTTATAGCTGTGAATGCTTGGGGGGTATCGCAGACGCTTATTGTAAGTGTCGTTCTTGTGGAGCATGTCTTGCCGTTTCTAAATATTGTTGTGTATCAGCAAGAAATTGCACACATTTTAGCCCTGTCTTTGCTTACTGTGACAAGCTACCTTGGGCATAACTATTTTACATTCAACTAATGTGGGAAGCAGATGAAAATTAGTAACTGGGGAAATTACCCTGTTGTAAATAGTGAGCTTTTTGCTTTTCGCAATGACGAGCAATTGAAACATACTCTTGCCACATCAGAATCCTTGATTTCTCGTGGTATGGGGCGTTGTTACGGGGATAGTGCGTTAAACGGGACAATGATTGTTTCCACTAAGCATTTCGATCGGTTCATAAGTTTTGATAAGTCCACTGGGGAGCTTGTCTGTGAAGCTGGTGTTACCATAGAAGATATTCTTGATGTGTTTGTTCCAAGGGGATGGTTCTTGCCTGTTACTCCGGGAACCAAATATGTTTCTATTGGTGGTGCTATTGGTTCTGATGTGCATGGCAAAAACCATCATGAAAGTGGAACATTTTCACGCCATGTTAACTGGATGGATGTAATGACTGCGGATGGTTGCATTCTTCGTTGTACACCTTCAGAAAATGCTGAGTTGTTCTGGGGGATGAGCGGTGGACAAGGAATGCTTGGGGTTGTGCTACGTGCATCTATAAATCTTGTCAGGGTATCTAGTTCATTCATTAAGCAGGAAACTGTTAAAGCTTCCAATTTGTTTGAAGCTATGAAACACTTTGAGGAGTCTGAAAACTCGACATTTTCTGTAGCTTGGATTGACTGCTTGCAAGGTGGTAGCGGACTTGGGCGTTCGGTTTTGATGCGGGGAGATTTTGTTGCTGCAGAAGAACTGCCTAAGAAACAAAAGCAACAAGCTCTAACTGTTCCTGACAAGCGTAAATTGAATATTCCAGTTAACTTTCCTTCTCTTGCTTTGACCTCTTTAAGCGTCCGTGCATTTAATGCTCTTTATTACGGTAAGGCTCCGAAAAAAAGCACAGAGCAGATCGTAGACTATGATACGTTCTTTTATCCACTCGATGCGATTTACAATTGGAATAAGATTTATGGTCGCCGTGGTTTTACCCAGTATCAGTTTGTGCTGCCCAAGGAGGCAAGTGCAGAGGGGCTCACAGAAATTCTTTCAAAAATTAGTGCAAGCGGGCAAGGGTCGTTCCTTGCTGTGCTAAAACTGTTCGGAAAGGGTGATAAGGGAACGATTTCTTTTCCGCGTGAAGGATATACGCTTGCTCTTGATTTTCCCGTTACTTCATCGCTGTTCCCACTGCTTGATGAGTTAGACGCTATGGTTCTTGATTATGGTGGATGTCACTATTTAACGAAAGATAGTCGCTTGCCAGAAGGAGTCTTTGATAAGGGGTATGGAAAAGCGGCAAATGCCTTTCGAGAGCTAAAGGCAAAGTGGGATCCTTCCAATAAGTTTAAATCTCTTCAGAGCATACGGCTAGGTATTGGGGAGTAAATATGACAAAATCACTTCTAATTCTCGGTGCTTCATCTGATATTGCTCTAGACTGTGCTCGTTCGTTTGCCCGAGCAGGGTTTGATATTATTTTAGCTGCACGTGATATTGAAAAATTGGAAGTTCTTGCTAGTGATATTCGTGTTCGCTCTGATCAAAATGTCTATCCTGTTACTTTTGATGCGAGAAACTTTACTAGTCACGAACAGTTTACAACCTCTCTTCCAGTAGAACCGGATGGGGTTATTTGCGCCTTTGGTTATTTAGGAGATCAGCTAAGGGCGGAAAAAGATTTCAATGAAGCGAAGGTCATTATTGATACGAACTTTACGGGGGCGGTCTCACTTCTTAGCCGTTTTGCACAAAAGTTTGAGGAAAGAGGGGCTGGCTTTATTGTTGGAATTAGTTCTGTAGCGGGAGACAGAGGACGTGCAAGTAACTATGTTTACGGTAGTGCTAAAGCTGGATTCACTGCTTTTCTATCCGGTCTCCGGAATAGGCTTAATAAAAAAGATGTTCAGATTATTACAGTAAAGCCGGGTTTTGTGCATACAGCTATGACTGAGCACTTGAAGCTTCCAGACGCTTTAACAGCACAGCCGGAAGAGGTCGCTTCTGATATTTTAGCTGCTGTAGAAAAGAAAAAGGATATTGTTTATTCAAAGCCAGTTTGGCGTCTTATTATGCTGGTAATCGTTCATATCCCAGAATTTCTGTTTAAGCGACTATCATTATAGTGAATATTGTTTTTGAAATGAATTCGTTACCTTCATTACCCTGAATACGTTGTGGTTGGCAGTTGTGGTTGGCACCTGAGATCAGGCGTAGCCTTATCACCTGTTCTCTTTTATCGCTTACCACATAGACCTCTAGGCACTCGCGGCTTGAATTTTTGGGCCAAAGAAATGTTGCCCACAACAAGTTTTTTAAGTTTTAGTTTGCCTCCTAAAGCTGCTTAAACGTCAAAGTCTGCTCATTCCAATCCCCCTTTCTGTTTCCAATTGCAGAAGTTAGCCTCTGGTATGTCCATCTTACGGCAGACCTCATTCACTCTTGTTCCTGTCTTACCAAAGCAATCTGTTCTTCGAGAATTTCGTATTTTTTATGGCAATTCCGTGAATCAAAGCAGATTTGTTAGCTAACATTTTCTATTTTTTACTAGTTCAGGTTATGAGAAAGACATCGCCTATCAAAAACTTATTCTTTGGTTCCTTCGCACAGAGTCATATCACTACATAGAAATTGTTTTGTGGATAGAAAATCAATAGCAAAGAATTGATAACATCAGTGGCTTGATAGGAATATACATACTCTTTTGGTAGGCTGGGAGGTGGCTGTATAGCTATTTATTGCAGCATAGCAAATAACTCCAAAGAGTATGGGAGAAGCCTTTATGAGTACCGAAAAAAAATGTCCGGTAACGGGCAGGTCAAATAGCCAGGTAGCCGGTAGTGGGACATCAAACCGAGACTGGTGGCCGAATCAGGTGAACCTTAATATTCTGCATCAGCATTGTAAAAAGTCCAATCCAATGGGTAAATCTTTCAATTACGCTGAAGAGTTTAAGAGCCTTGATCTGGCTGCCGTGAAGAAGGACCTCTTTGAATTGATGACGACGTCACAAGAGTGGTGGCCTGCGGATTATGGTCACTATGGCCCTCTGTTTATACGAATGGCGTGGCACAGTGCCGGTACATATCGTATTGGCGACGGGCGAGGCGGAGCCGGTTCCGGTAGTCAACGGTTAGCACCTCTCAACAGTTGGCCTGACAACGTTAACCTTGATAAGGCGCGAAGGTTGCTTTGGCCGATTAAGCAAAAGTATGGCAAGAAAATTTCATGGGCCGATCTCCTGATTCTCGCTGGCAACTGTGCCATTGAGTCAATGGGGTTGCAGACCTTCGGTTTTGCAGGTGGGCGAGAAGATGTTTGGGAGCCTGAGCAGGACATTTATTGGGGAACTGAAAGCGAGTGGCTTGGTGATAAGCGTTACTCTGGCGAGCGGGACCTCGAGAACCCACTCGCAGCTGTTCAGATGGGCTTGATCTACGTGAACCCTGAAGGCCCGAATGGCAATCCTGATCCGGTTGCCTCAGGTCGTGACGTTCGAGAGACTTTTGGACGTATGGCTATGAACGATGAAGAGACTGTGGCACTCGTTGCAGGTGGTCATACCTTCGGTAAATGCCACGGTGCAGGAAATCCATCGCATGTTGGACCTGAGCCTGAGGGTGCTGACATTGAGGAACAAGGACTTGGCTGGAAGAGCAGTTTTGGCAGCGGTAAAGGCGGTGACACTATCAGTAGCGGCATCGAGGGTGCATGGAAGCCCAACCCGACTAAATGGGATATGGGCTACTTGAACGTGCTGTTTAAATATGAGTGGGAGCTGGTCAAGAGTCCGGCTGGTGCAAATCAATGGCTGGCAAAAGATGTGGACGAAGAGGACATGGTGGTTGATGCGCATGACCCTTCAAAGAAACATCGCCCGATGATGACTACTGCAGACCTTTCCCTTCGTTTCGACCCGATCTATGAGCCAATCGCGCGATCTTACCAGCAGCATCCCGAAGTGTTTGCAGAGGCCTTTGCACGTGCGTGGTTTAAGTTGACCCATCGTGACATGGGACCTCGTTCGCGCTATCTCGGTCCTGAGGTTCCGGCAGAGGACTTGATTTGGCAAGATCCGGTACCTGCAGTTGATCATGAACTAATCGACAAAAAGGACATTGCAGACCTCAAGGACAAAATTTTAGCCGCAGGATTGTCGGTCTCACAACTGGTTTCGACCGCATGGGCGTCGGCGTCCACATTCCGCGGTTCAGACAAGCGGGGCGGGGCGAACGGAGCACGTATTCGTCTTGCGCCGCAAAAGGACTGGGAAGTCAACCAGCCAACTCAATTGAAGATTGTTTTGCGGGCTCTTGAGGAAATTCAAAAAGAGTTCAACAGCACGCAAGCTGGTGGAAAAATGGTTTCTCTCGCAGACTTGATCGTTATGGGCGGATGCGCAGCTATTGAGCAAGCAGCGATAAATGCTGGTTACGAAGTGACTGTTCCATTTACACCGGGGCGGACGGATGCATTACAAGAGCAAACGGACCAAGATTCATTTGCCGTGCTCGAACCAGCAGCAGACGGGTTCCGAAATTACCTCAAGGCTAAGTACTCGGTATCGGCGGAACACTTGCTGGTTGATCGGGCGCAATTACTAACGCTGACTGCACCTGAAATGACTGTTCTTGTTGGTGGGATGCGCGTTTTGAACACCAACGTCGGAGCGTCTCAGCATGGCGCGTTCACCAACCATCCAGAAAGACTTACAAACGACTTCTTCGTCAATCTTCTCGACATGAATACAACGTGGAAACCTAATTCGAAAGACGATGAAGTATATGAAGGGCGTGATCGCGCTACAGGAGAGCTTAAGTGGACCGGAACTCGAGTTGATCTCATCTTCGGTTCAAATTCGCAGCTTCGAGCCATTGCTGAAGTTTATGGATGTGATGATTCTCAAGAGAAGTTCCTGAATGATTTTGTCTCTGCGTGGAACAAGGTAATGAATCTTGACCGCTTCGACCTGACATGATGGTAGCTAAACCCTCTTCGAGGGCGTCCGCTAGAACGCTCTCATGAAGTTATTTGCAATATATGAGCGCGGCGTTTCAATATAATCTGAAGCGTCGCGCTTTCTTCAAGGAGAGGGAGTATCGTAGAGTAGAGTTCATACGGTGCTACAGATGACGCTTTTTTTGCTTATTGAATAACCTAGTGTAGCAGACACTCTTTGAGGATTCTTTGTGTTGTGGTATGGTGATAACGTCGTTGTATTGTATGATTACGTGATTAGGAATCTTGACCCAAATGTAATACCAGCGTGTTAATGGGAGTCAGCATGAGTGACAATGGATGTTTTTTCCCTGAATTAATCGAAGATGCTAGAGCCCGTATTTCTTTTTTGACCAACGCAACGTCAGAGGAGCGTCGTTACTGGAAGTTGCACAGGGCATTTCAAATTTTATCCGCAGAGAGAGCAAAAGAAGCATGTCCTCATGAACTGTACGGATGGATTCCTAAAAATGAACCTGAACGGTGCAAAGGGTGTAGTAAGTGCCCCCATGTTAAAGCGGTCACTCCGGTTCAATGCTGGCAAGAATGGGCATATTCTGAGGTAGATAAGGATATTTGCCGATCTGAAAAATTAGCCCTTAATGGGTTAGATGAAGAGGAACAGTAAAAATGAGTTGAAGCCTCTGCACGTTTTAATCTCTCCCATTTTTGAAAAGAAGAGAAGCTATAATGCCCTTGTCTTACAAGGGCTTTTTTATGATTAATGTAAAAATGCAGGCTATTACTGCAATGAAATTACAAGACATGCTTAATATGCCAGGTGGGATGGTTTGTTGAACGTGTTTGCCACGTTATGTTTGCGTTTCTTTTTGTTCAAGCATGAATTTTTCGGTTTCTTCAACGTTCATTGGTTGATGGAAGTAACGCCCTTGTCCTTCCGAGCATTCTTTTCTTTGCAATAATTGAAGTTGCTCACTTGTCTCGACCCCTTTTGCCGTAACCTTTATGTTCTTTCTTTTCCCCATTTCGAGGATTGCAGTTATTATGATTTGATCTTCAGGGTTCCGAGTAAGGGCTTTAACATAAGTTTTGTTTATCTTTAGTCGGTCAATAGGGAATTGCTCTAAGTAGTTAAGAAGAGAATACCCTGTGCCGAAATTGTTAACCGCAATTTTTAAGCCAAGAGCTTTCAATTCATTAAGGGTGTTACTGGTCATATCAATGTCCTTAGCAAGGCTGGATTCTAAAATTTCCAGCTCCAAAACTGATGGGGAGAGCTGGGTTTCTGCAAGAATGGTAGACACAGTGCGTGAGAAATTTGTCTTAGTGAATTGCATGTCTGAAATCGGAATAGAAATGCGTTCAATGTTTATTCCAGCGTCTATCCAGTTTTTAACCTGTTGGCATGCTGTCTGAAGTCCCCATTCTCCAATAGGGATAATGAGTCCGCTTTCTTCAGCAACGGGAATAAACTCATTCGAAGGGATAATACCTAATGATGAACTTTCCCAATAAAGCAAAGCTTCAAGACCGGTAACCTCTCTAGTTGTTAAACTAATTTGTGGCTGGAAATTAAGCGATAGTTCATTTCTATCAATGGCAAGACGTAATTCACTCTCTAAGTCAAGGCGTAGCATAGCTTTTTCATCCATAGAGTTTTCATAGAATTGTATGTTATTACGGCCTTTATTTTTTGCGAAATACATTGCCAAATCAGCATGCTTTAACAACGCAAGATTATCTCTACTGTCTTTAGGATATAAGCTAATTCCTATGCTTGGTGTTATAATGAGTTGATGATTTGCTATGTCTATTGGCTTTGCCAGTTCTTCTTGAATCCGTCTCGCTACAGAAAAAGCATTATCTTGGTGCTTCAAATTGGTAAGGAGTACTGTAAATTCATCTCCACCAAGTCTTGCTATAGTTGTGCTCGCGACCCCTTCTTCTCCAAACCTTGAAACTGTATCAGAACTCCGTAAGCAGTTTTTAATTTTTTCTGCAACAGAACAGAGTAACTCGTCACCAGCATCGTGCCCCAGGGCATCGTTAATGCGTTTAAATTTATCAAGATCTATAAATAAAAGTGCCAACATTTCTTTATGCATTCTCGCAAAAGAAACAGCTTTTTTTATCTCACTGAGGAAATAAGCACGATTGGGTAATCCTGTCAGGTTGTCATGGTACGCAACCTGAGTAATTTCTTTTTCTGCTTGCCATTTATGTCCTAAGGCTAGCGCAAGTTGACGGACTTCGTAGGGATGAAATGGTTTTTGAAGATAGAACATCTTCCCTGCAGGCGGTACAAGGGTAGAGAGTTCCTCTGGAGTAAAATCTGTGTACGCAGTAGAAATGACAATCTCTATTTGGGGATCAAGAGCGCGAATTTGTGATGCTGCCCAAGCTCCATTGGGACCGGGGGGCATGCGCATGTCAATAAATGCAATAGCAAAGGGGGCATTAACTTCAATACTTTCTTGTACTGCTTGTACTGCCTTTTTCGCACTTGGTGTGTATACTACATCAAAGCTAGGCTCTGGCTGACAGGAGGGAGTGCCACTGCTTGAGCCAAACAATTTATTTTTTAGGTTATTAACAGCGCTACTGGTTGAGTGAGTATTGGGGGCGAGAATTAACCGATACGAATCAAGAATATCAGGTTCATCATCAGCAACTAATATTTTGATGGAGCTATAGTTCACACTATACACAGCTTTTTCCTCTTTCAAAGTTAGCGCAACTTACTTCTTAAGCAAGGGGCAGGAGTATATGAACGGTTGCACCATGCCCGATGCCAGGGCTTTCTATAAACATCTGCCCCCCCAGAGCCTGTATCGTATTTGAACTCCAATGAAGGCCAAACCCAGCACCATTTCTATTCTTGGTACTAAAGTCGCGTTCAAATAAGTGATCAATGTGATTATGGTCCACCCCCGCCCCGTTGTCGGTAAAAAGGTATTCAACCATTGATTGCTCTGGAGTTACTTTTTTCTTTGCTGAAATTATTACGCAACCTTTATTGCGATCAATTGTTGCAATTGATTCTGCAGCATTGATTAATATATTTTCTACAACAAGTTGTAATGCGGCTTGTGTTCCAACAATATTGCTACATTTTTCAACACTA
This sequence comes from Halodesulfovibrio marinisediminis DSM 17456, assembly GCF_900129975.1. Lineage (NCBI taxonomy): Bacteria > Pseudomonadati > Thermodesulfobacteriota > Desulfovibrionia > Desulfovibrionales > Desulfovibrionaceae > Halodesulfovibrio > Halodesulfovibrio marinisediminis. The sequence continues at coordinate 879,936 of NZ_FSRG01000003.1, read as the reverse complement.
TCTTCAATTTCGATATTTATTGTATCCCTAACTTCAGGCCCTAATCTCTTTTTAACTTCATTAATAACATCCAACATGCATATCGGTTCAATAAGTTGGTCAGAGTGGGGCAACAGACGTTTATCAACTAAGCATTTTTCCACTCGGCCAATTTGTTGAATCGACAGTGTCAGTTCATCATAGCTTTTTTCTAATAATCTTTCTAAATCTTCTGTGGCTAGTTTTAAGAACTGAAGTAAATCGTTGAGGCGCTCTTGTGGTGTTGTTGGATCTATAAGCTCCTCTGCCGCTTTCCTTATTTCTGACAGTGGAGCCGTCTTTAGAGCCTGCTGCAAGGTGGACAGCCTTACACTTAATGGTGTTATTGTATTTCTAATATTATGGAGAGTTCCGCTTGCCAGGTCGTTAGCTCCTGAGCGATACGATTGTTCAATTAATTGCTTTCTGCTCTCTGCAAGACGGTCGATCATTTGATTAAAGGTTTTGCTTAAAACTCCTATCTCATCTTTCCCTTTAATTTCAACATGCTCATCTAGCATGTTGTTGTTACCAATTTTTATGGTGTGATTTGTTAGTGTTGTTATTGGCGCTATGACAGCAAGTTGAAGAAACTTCCAAAGAACAAACATCACTGCTAGGCCTGCTGTAATCAAAAGCCATAAGGAATGCTTGACTGCCATTGCCCCATAAGTGGAGATATCTCGGGCGGTGTCCACTTGTAACGTCAAGATTGGTTTTTTATGCAAGTCGAGCAATGTAGTATAAACTTTCCAATAATCCTGTGTGGTCACTAGCCGATACTGTGTGTGGGGAATACTTTCATGTGCTGTGTGTGTATGAATCAAGGCAGGCGCTGCATTGGAAGTAGGCTGTGAGGCCAAAATGAGAAATTTTGTTTGCTGACTTATTGAGTGAATGCAAGCTTCATCCAAAAACTTTCCTAAAATAAATGTGCCAGCAGTTGGCCCCTTATTTTCATTTGTTAAAATGGACTTTGCCACAACCAACATAGGGGCGTGCGGAGTGGGGATTATGCCACATACTTCATCAGTCAAACCATGTAATTGCAGCAGCGGATTTTTTGCTGGAAGCTTTTTTCCTGAAAGCAGCCCAATGTCGAGCACTTTGCCAGTTGATAAGTCGATGGCTCGATTCCAAACGGCATTACCATTTACATCATAAATTCCTATGTAGTTCATCTTTAAATCGATGAGCGCTTTACTCCCAACAAGTACTTCTTTTTCATAGGTTTCATCTTTTGTTAGCACATAGTCGTAAGTTGTCGTCCAATAGGCCCAATCTGATGCTATCGGTGCCAGCTGGTTGAATTCATTATCTATAGCCTCAAGAACACGTTCAGTATTATCAACTGCCATCTCTTTTTCTAAAGAGACAAAGCTTGGCATAATAATAAGCTGTTGAACTTGAATATAAAGTAAGATGAGCGCTACAAAGACTAACGCTATAAATAGATTTACTTTACGCGATAACTGCATGAATTCCCTCTGATGAGTCTCCGACGTTTATTCTTAATCAATTAATTATTAGTCAGCGATGAAGACCTTCTTAGTGCTTTTGTAGAGAATTCTCTTAAGCGGAGAATGAGTAACGATGCACCAAACTTTTTGATGCAAGAGCCGGTAATAAAAAGAATGAGGAGAGCAACACCAATAAGAAATGAGTAGAGTGCGATAATGTTAGCTGTTGAAAACAGCTTGGTTCAATCTTAGCTGTTTAAGGCTATTAACCTAATTATTATAGCCTATTTCAACAGCGACACTCACCCTTATGGAGGCATTGCTCTCCGCATTTACGTGAAATCATTCGCAGTCAGCGAGGTAATACTTTTTTAACGCTTTCTGGGAGCCTTTTGTTCTTGCATGACATCCTTTAATGAGGTTGCAACGCTAGGTACTGGCTTCATAGTCTCGACTCCTTCAATTGAACATGTTGTCCCAGAAGGATCCGTATCACTAAACACACAGCCGGGTTGATGAGGCGCGAAAATGGATGGGTGAGTACCAGCTTCATCAGAAACAATATCCAGATCTTTTCGAACCCTTGTTGGATCAAGTTCAAGAGTTTGACCTGGCCGAGTTCTCAGCTGATGATCAGGTGTCGCTTTACGTTGTCGTTTGCTGCGGATTATTTTGAGTTTATTCTTTTTTTGCATAAAACAGCCTCCATTTGTAAGAAGCAGTTTATCATGATTGGTTTCACCCTCACCAATTATATTATCTGGGATGAATCAGGGTATAATGAGTCAGAATTATCTTCCTGAATATTTTGAAAGGTAGAAAGTGGGGGCTAATATTGTTGTCAGAGAGTATGCAGGACGCATTGATAGATGATTGGTCTGTAGACCTGCGGGGAACCAACAACTGCGCCTAAATTTGGTATATGAAGCCGCTTGAAGTTGTTGGCAATTTAAGGAGGACTTCAAAGAAGTCATGATAAAAAGGGCGCTTTCTTCTCTTTTCATTGATTTAGTTGGTGTTAGCTGGGAATAAATAGGTAAGATTTCTTAAATGAATGAACGGCATCGTTTTTAAGAAAGGAAATTGAATCCATGCCTAAATTATTTGTCGGTATACCTGTTTCTGAGGAGTATGAAGCACGGCTTAATTCAATGGTCGAGACACTTAGAGGGCGGTTGCGCTCAAGAGTAAGCTGGACCAAGCCGGGAAAGTGGCATGTGACGCTCCAGTTTCTCGGGAAAGTTGATGAAGAGAAGGTTGATGAAATTCGAGATGCACTCCGGTTGATTGAGTTTCTAGACTTTCCAATGCGGGCAGGTTCTCTGGAATATATTCCGAATGTGCACGGCCCTCGGATATTGTGGATGGATATAAAAGAGGGAGCCGAGACTTGTATCGAACTGGCCGAAGCCGTGGAAGAGGTTATGGCCGCCTTTGACTTCAAGCAGAACGAGAATTTTAAACCGCACCTGACGCTTGGACGCGTGAAACAAATAGAGGGTGGTGATGACTTTGGAGTTGCATGTGCCGGACTTTTGCAGGCTTGGCCTGTGCTTCAGGTGGAAAGCTTTTGTTTGTACAAGAGTGAACAGACGGCTGAGGGACACATTTATACGGTTGTAGAAGAATTTCCTTTGTGGATGGACTCTGGGCTAATTCCCATCCGTTAGAAGACGATTCGGTTACACTCCGTAAATGAATATGTTTGATCCTATATACTTAAGAGAAAACAATTAACGTTGGCTAAGATAACCTGATGCAATAATAGCTGATAGCGTTAGAAATAGTAGAGTAGACCGCAATGAGGCTGGATAAATTAGCCTTTTGTAATAACGAAAGTAAAAAAGCTCTTACGAGAAATCGTAAGAGCTTTTTTTGTTAATAACCCCAGAAGGTGACACCGTGGCAAGAACATTGTGTTTGTTTTATCATTCACGGTCCGGTGGAATAATATCTTTTTTGCGGATTACTTCACCTGGGTGCAGGTGTCCTTCCTCATATTTAACTGCTTTCCAATATATTTTTACATCATGACGGCGAAGCTTTTGTTCACGCACGATATCAATCAATGAATGAGTAGTGCGAGATTTTGGCCCAAGCGGTCCAAGTCCAAGCCAATCCTTATCTTTAAAGCTATGGGGATCAAAGAAGGATTCCTGTAAATGGGTATCCATTAAAGAATGTTCAACCTCGTCTTTGATCATTGAGGCTTCCGATTCAACAATACTCTCTTTGCCTTGTGTGCGGGCTTTTCTATGGTGCCTTTTACGATTTCTGCTATGTTTTTCTCTTTTATTCATAAGCTCCTCCTCATCTCAGGAGGATTTTATCATGATAGGTTTAACTTCTAACAATGATATTGTCGGAGTTCGCACTTACATCATTTGCTTATGGAGCCGTCTGGCTTGAAGTGCAAAAGCCTCTAACCGTGCCTCAACAATTTGAGGGAAGGGGTTACCGTCTGTCTCAATAGCAAGGAAAGGAAGCTTGCGATCCTCTGATGAGAGGGATGCGGGTACGGAGTTGTTCCCCGACACCTTAAGAGTATTCTGTGTCGTGAATTTCTCTGAAAGAATTGCTTCAGCCACACGAGAAGGCATACACCCGAAAGGACCAATGGAAATAATACCGCAAGACGGGTGGAATATTTCGTGGAAAGCTGCTCCAACGGTCAGGATGGCTTCTCCAGCTAATTTCGGTGAAACATAATTGGAACCAATCTCAATGGTTCGGGGGATGTCCTGTTTGTGGTGATAGAACAGCCCTGACTCAGATAGAATATTCCGGATCTTAGTGTCATAGTATTTCTTGAACAGGAGACGCATCCAGAAGGCTAAAGAAGTATCGCCTTCAATGCCATTCATAATGAGCCAGTCTGTATATTTAATCCATTCCGTACCTTGGGCGGTTCTGACCACGATACCGCGGTCCGCCATGCGTTCAATGAGGCCCTGTCGTGAGATCACGTCGTGACGCACGAATATTTCGCCTATCAGAGATATTTTAGGCAGTTCCTCGTATGGCATGCGCAATTCAATTTCGGACAATGTTGATGCTGTGCGTTTAAGTTGTGCAAGCCCCTGCTTCCATCCCTGAGAGCAGGCATCAGTTACAGCCATGAATTCGGTATTAAAGAGGGCAAGGGCAGTTTCTCTGTCTCGTGCTCCAGCTAAAACCGTAGACTTCATTTCTTCAAACACGTCACTAATAACGACACTGCGCCACATGCTGAGCAACGCGCCTTCGTTTAACCCGCCGTAGCCGTCCGTACATGTCGGGGTTAAAATTGGTGCATTTGGGATTGCCTTGCGGTTGAACAATCGTTGAGTGTAGACGTGATACTGACCGAATCGGCAAGGACCGTCAGCACTAGGCATGAAGTAGACCGTGACTTCTTCTGGATCACGGTGTTGCAGGTAATGGAGAATGGATCCCACGGTCAGCTGCAGAGGCAAGCATTCCTTACAGGTAGAATTACCGCGTCCAATTTTCAGCCGTTCCTCATCTGCTGGAGGCAGGGCTTCAGCTCGAATACCTTGGCTTCGCAACGAGGCTGCCAGCATTCTCGTGGAGTACTCTCCCATGCTTGGAAATACTACCTTTACCCGCTCGTGGGTTAACGGCAACCACACGTCGTCCGACGTGACTACACCGTAATCTCCATTTCGTTTTTCAAACACGGCGGGCTTAAAGGTTTTATTCTTTTGTATTGGCTTGCTTTGCATCGCAGACTGTTCGTTCATTCGCTGGTAATAGCGGATGATGTCCAGAAAAGCTTCGACTCGAGTTTCAATGCCTGCGTCTGCCGTATGGTTGTCCAGTTCCAGCGTTAGAGAAGGCTTGCGTCCCATAATTTCGCGGAAATAGCTCAGAAGGAATGAGTCCGGTCCACAGGAAAAATTGGTGATAAAGGAACCGAAGAGTTTCGGATGGTCTTTTATCAGTCTAGACGCTTTAAGCAACAGCCTTCCCATGCCCCAGTACATGTTCATATCTTGTTCCAGGTCTGCTTCTTCTAACGGTAACATATCAAAGGGGATGATAGTTACTCCCGTGGAAGCAAACTTAGCAGGGATACCTTTATTAGCAACTCCAGCAAAGGCGTTGTAAGGCCTGCCGATAAGAACCACGGCAAAAGGATCATCTCCTTGTTCCAATTCATTCAGAACTTCTTTCCCTTTTTTCTGAAGATCGGCATGGAATTGACGCTGAGCTGTCAAGGCTTTCTTGTAAGCCTGTTCAGCATTCTGTTTTGAGGCTCCGAAATGTACGCCAATGTCTAAAAACTCTTTTCGAGCTGCTTCAAGCCCTTTAGAAAAGTCCAGCACTGGAAAAACCGCACGGTCACCCATAGCTTCAATTTGAGGGAAAGCGGTACGTAAGTAGTATGGTTCGCCTTGAACCAAAACGCAGGTACAGGATGTTTCAAAATTTGAATCGGTCGGGATGCCGCGCACATGAGGAAGGAACAAGTAGTCCGGTTCCATGGCAAGAAGATCACCCATAAAGCCATGAGCTATTTCGCCAGGGAAACAGAATGCCGCACCGCGTTGCCCCATAGCTTCAGTGTCTGCATTTTGGGGTAGGACGACTCGATAACCGAGCTCTTGGAAGAAAGTAGAAAATAGCGGGTAATATGTATTGACCAGATAGGAACGGTTTATGCCGATAACAGGACGGTTATCTGAAATGTCCGGCTTGGAAGACGCAGATTCGGCATCTCGAAAACAGCGTCGTTCACGCCATGCGACCAGATCTCTGGACGCAGTATCAACGCCACGTTTTTTACGAAGATTTTCCCAGCGGTTACAGATTCCACCAAACGGATAAGTCGAGCCGTCGATAACTATGCGAGCGATTTCGCAACCCAAGTCGCATTTTTCGCTTCCGCCTGTACAAGTGAAGGTTTTTTTATAGCTTACTTCACGGGCTGCAAGTTCATTTAAATCAAAGGAAGAAGGCGTCAGCAGACCTTGACCAATACGTTTTTTTACTTCAAGAGCTACGCCAAAGGCTCCCATCAAGCCGGGTTCAGGTGGCACGACAATGTGTTTGCCGGTCAAGGCAGCCATGGCTACTGGGACGGCCTCATTATAACAGACTCCCCCCTGCATGAAGACTTTTTTTCCAACAGGCCGGTTACCTTTTACGCGATTGTCGTAGTTCATGCAGACAGAGTAAACGAGTCCTGCCACAATATCCTTCAGGGGCATTCCTTCTTGAATAGCAATTTTTATATCCGAGCTAATGAATGCTGCACACTGGTCATTGAAGTTCGGTGGACGGTTTGCCTGAAGTGCTATTTCGCCGATCTCGGTTGTCTCGACGCCCAGTGACTCCTTGGCAGATTCTTCTAAAAATGATCCCGTTCCAGCGCTACAAGCCTCGTTCATGGCATAGTCGGATGGAACTCCAGCAGTAATGTATGTATATTTGGCGTCCTGTCCGCCGATCTCAAAAATAGTGTCAACTTCTGGATCAAAGTGCACAGAAGCTGTTGCGTGGGCTATGATCTCATTGATTACCCCGTCAGTCTGGGCGTGCAGTCCACTAATGGCTCGACCTGAACCCGTGACGCCTAGGCCGACAATAGAAATAGGAACGTCAATTTGATCGGCCAAGCTTGAATATACTCGACGCGAAGCTCCAACCGGATCACCGTCTGTGCGCAAATATTCATCTGCGATTACGGCTAAATCCGAAGTACGCATGACCACCCCTTTGGTGGTAGTAGAGCCTACATCTAACCCGAGAATACACTCATCGCCGAGCTGAGCTTGTCCGCGTGGGTGTGTTTTGAATTCCACGAGCTCACTAAATTCGGAAAGCGGGGAATGAAAAGCAAAGCTAGTGCTTTTTTCTTTGAAAATAGCAGTAAGGTCATTCCCTGTTCCCATAACATTTACGACAGTGTTATCAGGAGCGTTGTCTAAAGCCCAAAGCCCAGCTCCTAGAGCTTCGAACCATCGGGCTTCTTCTGGAATATGTAGATCTGGTATTTCATCACGCAGGAAGCGAACCATGAACTCATTGTCCGAGCAGCCACCCACAAGTACGGCTTTATCTTTAGGGAGCTTCTTCAAAAGCTCAAGGCACTTGCCTGCCATCATTTTGGATAAACCGGACACGACACGGCCTTTTTCAACGCCCTTGTTTAAAGCATGGGTACAGTCACTTTTGCAAAAAACTGAGCAACGACCCGAAACCTTGTGTGGTTCGTCAGTGAAATCCATCTCTGCTAACTCATCTAGGCTCAAAGCCATGCGACCGAGTTGTTGTAACAAGAATTCGCCTGTACCGGAGGCACATTTGTTCCCTGTATGCACCATTTCGACTTCGCCCGTATTACGTAAGCTATAGACCAGAAAAGTTTCTCCTCCGGCACTGATCACGGTACGATACGAATGATCTTCAGGTAGTGAATAGGCTGTTGCAAGCTCGACAGCTTCGGGTTCAGAAATGGTGGGGAGTGCGAGCAAGTGGCGAAACTTTCGCCCAGTGGCTGCAACTCGTAAATCTTTGAGGTCCTCAACACGGGAAAGCATGGACAATAGAGCCTGACGTGAATTTCCTTCATGGCAAACCACATCATGTTCGATGACTTCAGTACAACCGTTTTCTCTGCGGAGTCTGACCATACCAATAGAAGAAGCACCAATACAAATTCCTAGTGATTCCATAATTACACCTGCTGTTAACGACTGTAGAAATAGTCCCCAAGCTGCCACACATTGGTTTGACGTGAGCCTGAATCTGTTAGCTCACGCCATCTTGTGGGGGCAAAGTTTATTACTCATTTCTGCAGGATAGCACGTGCTTTGCGATATAAATTTGATTTTTAGCCATGAAATTCTTAAATCACGAGGGAGTAAATTTCGTGTGTCCATGTGAAGTCAGCGGAAATCGGTCTGTTTCGGCAATGGGTAGTTGACAAAAATAATTATCCAGCTTTTATTAGTTGCGTAACGCAACTATATGAAAAAGAGAGATATCATGAACGTTACTCAAGTTCGGGGCATTCGCAAATATTCTCGAAGTCTTGCCCGAGAGTGGAGACTGGTCGCTAACCGTGCTGATCAACAGGGGCTAACAGTACCGGAGGCACATGCGCTTCTGGAATTATCCTCAAATAAGATTTTGTCTGTTCAGGCTATAGCGGACATGCTGCTTATTGATAAATCGAATGCTAGCAGGACGTTAGCATCCTTAGGTAAGCTTGGACTAGTTGTGTTTTCTCCTAATAAAGAAGATAGACGTGCAAAAGATGTTTCTATCACTGATGAAGGTCGTAAGCGCGTTGAGCAGGTCCATGCCGAGGCTGATGAACTTGTGGCAGGTGCTCTTGAGCTTCTCAGTCCGCAAGAGCAGGAGATTGTGATGAAAGGGCTGAAAACATATGCCAAGGCTTTGCAATATCGCCGCTTGCAGAAAGACTTTTCCATTCGCCCAATTATGCCGGAGGATAATTCCGCTGTGGCGGATGTAATCCGAAACGTTTCTAATGAATTTGGACTAAAGGCTGAAGAAGGATACGCCGTAGGCGATCCTGTGGTCGATAGCATGAGTGAGGCTTATACAGCTGCGGGAAGTAGTTACTGGGTTGTCGAAAGAGAGGGGCAAATCTTCGGTGGAGGCGGTGTTGGACCACTTCAGGGGGCCTGCGGCAATCTTTGCGAACTGCAAAAGATGTATTTTATGCCTGAATGCCGTGGAAGAGGCTTGGGGCGTCGGCTAGTTTTGATGGCCATGAAGTTTGCCCGTGAGTATGGATATGATGCTTGTTATCTGGAAACAACACATAAATTACGAGAAGCCACATCATTATATGAAGCTCTAGGCTTTACGCGACAGAATTGTACTCTCGGAGATACCGGACATGGAATATGTGAGCTTCGGTATCTTTATCGTTTTGATGGCTCAGGTGAGGATGAAGGATAAAGACCCATCGTTATCTGTGACTATGTCGTTTTTTCTGCAGATACTTGAATCAAAGTCAAATAAAGCAATAAATACAAAACATTACTAAAAGCCCTTACGCAAAAACGTAAGGGCTTTTTTCGTTTTAAAACAAAACACAGCAAAGAATTCATAGAGAGTACATAAGCCTGCCATCACTTTGTTAGCGAATAACGAGTGCAGATTGGAAATTCCAATCCGAACCCTTCCTTATTGTTTTGTTACCACATTACAGTAATTGGTTGTTTATCATTATCAGTAGTTACGAGGTGTCCCCCTTAGTCCAAGGTGGCTTTTAACTAATAAGCAAAACAAAGATTATATAGGGTATAATGAAATACACGTTCACAGCTTACGTATATCAGACTATATTTAACCATGGGGTTATGTTCACTAGCTCTAAAAGCTTAGGGGTGTTTAGTTTATTAATTAGAGGTGGTTATGATCAAAAGCATTGAACAATTTTTTAGGGATGAGCGTGCTGCAAGTGCTATAGAATACGTGCTGTTAGCTTCTCTAATTGCAGCTGTAATTGTAGCTACTGTCACACTTGTGGGGCTAAAGGTAGAGCAAAATTTTCAGGTAATTGACGATGTCTATCCCGACGAATGAGCTCTTGAAACGTTAATCCGTTTTCTCTGATTTCTTAAAAATAGTGGGCCTCGTAACCAGCCTTAATCTGTTCAAAGTAAGATGCAGCAAACAAGTGCTGAAAGTTAGGGAAGATCTCACCTACGAAGACTTCGTGGCTCCAAATCATGCGTTTGAAATTGATTAGCCAACATAGCTCTATTGCTACAATCCTTCCTAACTCATCAAAAAATGATTCATCCTGAGCTGGAGAGTCAAAATCCGACATCAAGGCAGGTAGAATTTATTTAGTCATATTAGGCGGTAACTTCTTAGTCGTCCCCAAGTCCCCATTAATAGCTGATGCACGAGAGTGCAGTGATGATCGATGCAATTTATGGCTTAACTTTGATGCCATGTTTTGTCTTGAATACGTGCAGGATATGGCAGTTGTAAAATACCCCAACGGGCTGACATTCCAAAATATTATACCGAATATACTTTAAATAAATATTCCCAACATGGGTAAAGCCATCTATATTCTACAGTATAGAATTATTTTCAATAGTTCCAAAAAGAAACACACTTACTTTTAGTAATTGGAGGGCCTTATGATTAACAGAATTAAACAGTTTATTACGGACGAACGTGGCGCAAGTGCTGTTGAATATGGACTGTTGGTAGCACTTATTGCAGCAGTAATTGTAGCGATCGTCGCATCAGTGGGTACAAAGGTTAAGTTAGGTTTTGACAAAGTAGATAAGGAGCTTCCAACAGGCTAGCTCGTAGGATTGAATGAAGAAGTTCGAAATATGAAACAATGGTGGCCCATTTTAGGGCCACCTTAACCAAACAGAAGGAGCCATGGAAATAGTTCTTATCGGACTTGTTGTTCTATCTGCGTATTACGATATTCGGTTGCAAATTATTCCAAATGCACTTGTGCTTCCAGCAATTCTGTTCTTCTGGGCAGCACATGGTGTTTGGGGTGGCTGGCCTGATTTTAGTTCAGCCGCCATGGGCACCGGACTAGCCTTTCTACTATTTTTACTACCTTACGCGATCGGTGTGATTGGTGCTGGGGATGTCAAGCTGTTTATGGCTGTAGGAGCATGCCTTGGACCTAATTACACGATCACTGCCTTTTTACTCACTGCGTTGGCAGGTGGCATCTATGCCCTGTTTGTACTTCTTACACATAAGGGGGCGTTATTGAATTTTCTTAGAAAAACGAGAGATTGGATCCTGGTATCAATCGGCTTACGCAGGTTTGCGCTTTTCCCTGAAGAAGAGCAGCCAATGCCCATGCTTTGTTATGGTGTAGCGATAGCTGGTGGTACAGTGGCAACGTTATTGTTGTCATACTATTTCCCAAACCTCGCCATAGTAAATCTGCAAAAGGTAGTATTATGAACAAACGGTTAATTGTGCAACTTTCTATAGCGGCCTTGTTTGCTATTATTGCAGGCTACCTTACCATTAGCTGGATGCAGTCTTATCCAGAGAAGGGAAAGGTTACTGTTAAGCAAGATATCAATACTGTTCCTGTCATTGTTGCAGCAGTAACAATACCACCTGGTACTTTGATTGATCACAACATGCTTACAGTTAAAGAATACCTACCTGATAACAAACCTGAACATTCATTTGCTACAAAGAAAGAAGTTGTAGGACGTGTTAGTAGATTCACTATTTATTACAGTGAGCCAATAACTGATGTCAGACTTGCATCCACCGACATTGACAAAAGCGGCGTTGGTGCATTGATAGCCCCGGGGAAAAGAGCCATGGCTGTAAAAGGCAATAAGGTTCTAGGGTTGTCAGGTCTTATCCATCCTGGTGACACTGTTGATGTGTTAGCCACTTTAAGGGTTGATAACAACACAATAACTAAAGTGGTTCTTGAAAACCTTAAAGTTCTTGCCACAGGTCAAAAGCTGAGCCCAGCTGCTGATGGCAAAGAAGCTGCTCCAGTAGATGTGTACACACTTGAGGTTACCCCAGAGGAAGGCGAAGTGTTAGCTCTTGCTGCTTCCAGCGGCTCCTTACATTTTGCTCTGCGTCATAGTTCTGATGAGGCCACTGTATTTACCAGTGGAGCTGATTCAAGAAAGGCTTTGTCATCTTTCAGAGGCGGCAAGGTTGGCCAGAAGCAAGAAGAGATGCCTAGTGCGGGGCATGAGTATGAAGTAGAGGTGCTTCGGGGGAATAAAGTTAATATTATTCGTATCCAGTAACCACAAGACAAAGGAATCTCCTGTGACAAGTCAGATAACGATTCGAAAATTCGTAGTGGTCTTGGCTGTACTTTTTTTGGGAGTGGCGCTGAGCTCTCAAGCTTTAGCAAAAAAGAAAAAGTACTTAGAGCTAAGAAAAATTGACAGGATTGAAGCAGCGGTTGGTAAGTCTCAAATTTTATACAGCGATCGTAACATCAGCCGCATCAGCATTGCTGACCCTAATATTGCAGACGTAAATCTGCTATCTCTACATCAAGTGTATCTGAATGGGAAATCTGTTGGCACAACGACCCTTTCTTTATGGAACCAAAACGGGGTCTTAGTACATGTATTTGATGTAGTAATAAGTCGAGATGTCACTAGTCTCAAACGGCTTATCAGAAAGGTACTACCGGATGAGTCTGACATTAAAGTTGATGGGGCTAACGGTTCACTCACACTGTCTGGTGTAGTTAAAAGCCCGGAGAGTGTAACTACAGCTGTTTCTTTAGCTCAAGCATATGCCCCTGATAAAGTAGTAAATCTTTTGAAAGTAGGTGGAGTACAGCAGGTTATGCTTGAAGTACGTATCGCCGAAGTTTCGAAAAGTGTTCTTAAACGCATAGGCATTAACATTGCTTACATTAAGTCCGGTCAATTGTTGGATGGTGAAGTATTCTATACCTTCCTGAACTCCCTTACAGGATTTGATGATTCCGGCAACTTCAGACTTTCTGAAAACATCGATTCTGCTTTTTCTTTCCGTGCTGGCGGAGCTAACTGGAGTGGTTTTGTAGACGCCCTCAAACAAAATGGTCTGTTGAAAGTTCTCGCAGAACCTAACGTCGTCTGCCAGAGCGGTAAGAACGGCAGCTTCCTTGCTGGTGGTGAAATCCCTATCCCAGTTCCACAGGGACTTGGTACTGTAGGTATTGAGTATAGAGATTTTGGTGTAAGCCTTGATTTTAAACCGACCGTTCTGGGTAACGGCAGAATCAACATTGCTGTACGCCCTGAAGTTTCTGAACTTGACTATACCAACGCTATTTCTGTGTCCGGTACTCGAGTTCCCGCCATTACTACCCGTAGAGTAGAGACCAGTGTAGAGCTTGGAAATGGACAGAGCTTTGCTATTGGCGGACTTATTAGCGACTCCATGCGTGAAACTATAGATAAATTTCCTCTCTTAGGTGATGTTCCTATCCTTGGTATGTTGTTCCGAAGCTCAGAATTTAGAAAAAATCTTTCAGAACTGGTCGTAATTGTTACTCCACACTTAGTTGAACCTGTTGACGGTTCTAAGCTTACGTTGCCTACAGACAAAATTATCGAACCTAATGACATTGAGTTTTACGTGTTAGGCAAGATGCAAGGCAAGAAACCGAAAACTAGAATTGTTACACCTATTAATTTCAGTAATAGCAGCGGCTTTGATGGTGAAGTTGGTCACACCATAACAGCAGACTAGTGAGGGAATCCTATGAAAACTCTATGTCATATAATGTTGGCGGTGTGTTTGGCCATTTTGGCAAGCGGTTGCAAACAAATGGAAGCTTGGGAACGGCACAGTATGGCACCGATGGGTGACTCCGTGCATCTTGCTACTGACATGCAAAAAGTTGAATGCCCTCCTGTAATAGGAGAAGAAATGATGAATGGTGATAAACAACTACTCATCAATAACAGCTACATACAAGATAACGATAAAAAGCTTTCTGTAAAATCAAGTACAACATCGACAGACGCGTTTAAAGTGTCAAGAGACTAATAGGAGAAAACTATGCTTAGCAGCCGGAGGCAATTTTGCTCTGAACGAGGTGCAGCAGCTATAGAAATGGCGCTGATGCTTCCTATTCTGTTGCTGCTAGTATTCGGCACGATTGAGATTGGGCGATTCTATTGGGCAAAACACGCCGTAGTGCATGCAGCTAATGAAGGGGCACGGTTGGCTGTGTTACCAGATGTCACACAACAAGAAATAGATGAAGTTGTGGCATTCTACTTAAGTGATTGGGATCCTACGGTTGTACCGACCGTTACACCAATCCCAGCTACTGCTAATGCCCCTGCGGCTATAAAGGTAACAGTTTCGATCCCTTTCTCTTTCATAATTCTGCCTAATTTTATCACTGGGGCTTTTGGAGTTCAGGCAATTAGTCACTCGGTAACAATGCGTTCGGAGAAATAGGGAGTGTATCCTAACTGGCAGGAGATTACATATGAAGTTGGTACATGATGAAAAGGGTGCAATCGCTATCGAATTCATAATTGTACTGTTTTTTATACTGATCCCGATTTTTATCGGCCTCGTTGAGACAGCTAGAATAATTAATGCACAAGTTGTGCTTGATCGCGCGGCTCGCGAGGGTGCGGTCTGTATAATGCGAGGAGATCCCCATGTTGACCCAATCAAAAATGTTCTGACTAATGCAAACATAGATGCGAGTGGACTTCAAATTACGTCACCAAACGCTGGGGAGCTGAAGCTTACACTTCCAATGGTACCTTTGTTTGGTAATTTTACCAGATGGGTAATTCCAGGGGATGTTACTTCATATGTAACGTACGAAATACCGTGAGGATGGTATGAAACGACTATACCAACTTATTCAAAATGAACGCGGCGCGGTAGGCGTCATCATGGCAATATTGCTTGTAGTTGTTTTGGGCTTTGTTGCATTTGGTGTCGACGTAGGTCTCTTGCGGGAAAAACGCGCTCATTTGCAAAAAGCTGCAGATATAGCAGCACTTGCTGGTGGGCGTAGCCTACTTGTGAGCGGCTCAGACTTAGATGAACCAACGGCGGAAGCTGTTGAATATGGTCGAGCTAATCTGGACACTAATGATGTGCCGACAACAGCGCTGCAGGATAGTGACGTAACGTACTATCTTGACGGTACCCCTGATACCACATCACCTAATGAAATAGAGGTTCAGATTTCTCGTACGACAGATCGAGGTAACTCATTATCAACCATCTTTGGTTCTGTACTTGATGTTGATGAATTTGATGTTACTGCAGCTTCGCGCGTGCAAATAGCCAGTGTTTGTTCATCTAAGTGCCTTAAGCCGTTTTCTGCACCAGATAAGTTTACCTTCACGGATTTAGACGGTGACGGTGAGCTTGATGTTGATGACCCTTTAGAAATGCAGACTGTAGTTGTTCAAGGGTACTCAGAAAGTGATCTTGGAACGCAAATAATATTAAAATTCGGCAATCCGCAGGATACACTTGTTCCCGGGCAAGCTAGTGCAATTGACTTACCTCCTGTAAACAAAGGGGATCCTGTTTCGGGTGCTTCTGCATACCGTGATAATATCGCGGGTTGTGAAGGAAGTAATAGTCTCTATGCTGTTGAAATTGGCGATGAATTACTTTTGGAACCGGGAATGATGATTGGCCCAACTAAGCAAGGAATAGATGACCTTATTGCTCTAGATGCTAATGCAGTGTGGAGTGATACTGAGAATACAGTAATTAACAGTATATTCCCAACTCCGTTAGAAAGTCCTAGAGTGGTTATTATTGCTTTCTACAATCCGTTGCTTCCTCCAGCATCAGGAAGAAACACAGTATTTGTAAACTACCTCGGAGCAGTTTTTATTGAAGGACTGACAGGGAATGATGTTACCGGTCGCTTTATACGTGGAATGGCTGCGCAACCAGTTCCCGGCAATGGTAGTGGAGACTGTTTAATATACACTTTGAAATTTGTGAAAGACTCCAGCAGACAGTGAGAAAGGGGACGCTATGTGTGCAAACGATACAGTAATCGGAGTTTCAATTCTTATTTCTGATAATCAGCTTTCTCAGCAACTGAATGAGGCGGTAAAGCGTACTCCTGGGTTTGAACTTGTTGATGATCCTTTGGAAGCACAGAATGCTTTAATGCTTATCGAAGTAAGTGGAGAACCAGAAACTACGTTGAAAGAGGTTTTTGGAATGAAACAGCAAGGGTATTCTGGTGGTATATTGATGACCGCTAGTAACTATCACCAAGATTTACTTTTACGCTGTATTCAAATGGGAGTAGACGAGTTCCTTCCATCACCATTAGCGCCAGACGACTTTATTGCATCTCTTCGCCGTTACAGAGAAAAATTCTTAGCTACTCAAGAAGGACTCTCCGCAGGAACATCGATTGCTATTTTGGGAGCCAGAGGAGGGGTGGGAACAACCACCATTGCTGTCGGAATGGCTACCTACTTTGCCGAGAAAGGACGCAAAGTTGTTTTGCTCGATCTTTCAAGACCATATGGAGATGTAAGTCTCTTTTTGGATTTTGAGCATGATTATAGTTGGGTGGATGCAATGACCAACCAATCGCGGATTGATTCTACCTTCCTCAAAAGTATCCTCTATAAATACAGTGACAATCTTTATGTGCTGCCAGCGCCTGCACAACATCACGATCGTCTCACACTATCTTCCGATAGTATTCAGGATTTACTATTTGCTGCAACAAGCAGTTTCGACATGGTCATTGTTGATGCAGGTTCAGTACAGGACAATGCAGCATTAACTATTTTAGAACGCGTTGATTCTCCGTTAATGATCACTCAGATGGGGCTAGCATGCCTTTCAAGTGCTAAGTATGTTGTCGAATTGTGCAAACAGGTCTCACCGATGCTAGGTGAAATGATTAAGCTTATTGTTAATCGTTATACATCGAGAGTGATTATTGAAAAGAATGAAATTGAGCAGATAACTCATAAAGATATTTTTGCAGAAATAGCAGAAGACAACGAAAAACCGCTGTCGGCAATTAACCGTGGTATTCCGCTGCTTGAGGCGTACCCTCATTCTCCATCCGCTAAAGGGATTCGTGCAGTAGCACAGAAAATAACCAAGAGTGAACCACGAGCTAAAAAATCAAGATTTTTCTCAAGAATATAATACAATAAGGGGCTTCGAATGACGCTTAGTAACAGAATTAACAAAATTCTGGAAAAAAAGTCTGCAGCTAAGAAGCAACCATTAGATCGCCTTCAAACTGCTGATTATTCCAAAGATTATAGCAACAGTTATCATGAGATAAAACTGCAATTGCACGATGCGTTGATCGAAGCCTTTGATCTTAAAGCGCTTGAGAGAATGCCGCAAGAAGTGTTGGCAGATCAGCTTACGCGTCATATTCAGATAATACTTTCTGAACAATTTGCTGATGTGCCGTTAAATGCGCTTGAGAGAAAACTCCTACTCAAAGAAGTAAAGGATGAGATTTTAGGACTTGGTCCGTTGGAGCCTTATTTGAAGGATCCAACTGTCAACGATGTTCTGGTAAACTCGTTTAAACAAGTATTTGTTGAACGCGCTGGATTGCTTGAGCTCACACCAAGTCGATTTAAGGATGAAGAGCATCTACGTAAAATTATTGATCGAATTGTTAACCGGGTAGGGCGCAGGATTGATGAAGCTAACCCTATGGTTGATGCAAGGCTTGAGGATGGCAGCCGTGTTAATGCCATTATTCCTCCTCTTGCCCTTGATGGAAGCGCATTATCTATTCGAAAGTTCTCGGTTGACCCTCTTGAGCTTGAAGACCTCATAAATTTCCGTACATTACCAACTGAAGGTATCCCCAAGCTACTTCAAGGTCTTGTTAAGGCAAGACTTAATGTACTTATTTCGGGCGGAACAGGTAGTGGTAAGACAACCCTTTTGAATGTGTTATCGCGTTTTATCCCTGAGCAAGAACGTATAGTAACAATTGAAGATGCCGCGGAGCTTCAGTTAAAACAGACACATTTAGTACGCTTAGAAACCCGCCCTGCGAATATTGAGGGAAAAGGTGAGGTTACTCAAAGGGACCTTGTAAAAAACACTCTTCGTATGCGACCAGACAGGATCATTGTAGGTGAGGTTCGTGGTGGGGAAGCACTCGATATGTTGCAGGCTATGAACACAGGCCATGATGGTTCGTTGACCACTATTCACGCAAACAGCCCGCGTGATGCTCTAATGCGACTTGAAACAATGGTATCCATGTCCGGTGTATTGATCGATGTGCAATCCATTAGACGTTTTATCAGTTCTGCAATTGATGTGATTATTCAAATTTCCCGTCTTTCTGACGGAACTCGTAAAATTGTGAGCATGCAAGAAATCACTGGCATGGAACAAGAAACGATTACGATGCAAGAAATTTTCCAGTTCAAACAAGAAGGGATTGATAAGTCAGGAAAGGTTCTTGGCCACTTTAAAATGATGGGCATTAGACCTTACTTTCTGGATAAACTTGAGGCCCATGGTATCGAAATTAATCCTGAAGTTTTTGGTCTTACTATTATGGAAGAGAGGCAGCCATGATATGGGAAATTTCTCCTGTTGTTATTGCTGCAAGTTTGACAGCTTTTTTTGGAGCTCTCTTCATAATTGGAGTATTGACATACAGTAAACGCCAGTTCGGCAAGATTGGAGCCCGCGTTCGAAGGGCTGGAGAAAGGAAGGACGTTACTCAAAAGAGTTTGTTCCGGCAGGCTGAATTTTCCAGCATTGAATGGTTGGATACTTTTCTTAAAAAAGTGCCAATAGGTTTTTCGATTCAGAGGCTTTTATTGCAAGCTGATATTCAGTTGAATCCCGCGGTCTTTCTTTCATTATGCATTGGTGCACCCGTTATTACTTATCTGATCTTGCATGGAGTTATTCATGCGCCGTTTATGGCAACCTCTATTTTTGTTATAGGTGTGGGGGTGCTTCCATGGTTATGGGTTAAAATAAAAAAGAAACTCAGGATGGCGAAATTTCTTAAACAACTTCCCGATGCATTAGATGGATTGGCGCGTGCGTTACGAGCAGGACATGGGATATCTTCTGGTTTTAACCTTCTTGCAGAAGAATATGATAAGCCTTTGGGGCAAGAGTTTGAAAAGACCCTTCAAGAAATAAATTATGGTATCGGATTAGAAAAGGCATTAAAAAATTTAATGGAACGCGTCGATTTACCGTCCCTTCGTTTTTTCGCGATCTCAGTAATTATCCAACGCGAAGTAGGCGGCAACCTTGCGGAGCTGGTAGAGACAATCGCTCACCTTATTCGTGAACATTATAAGTTTCTTGGTCGAGTTAGGGTTCTTTCTGCAGAAGCCAGAATTTCCGCCATTATTCTCTCAATTCTTCCTGTGGGAATTGGTTTGGTGATCTTCTACCTCAATCCTGAATACATGAGCTTACTTTATACTAACCCAGAAGGGATTTCGTTGTTAAAGGTTGTAGGCGGGTTAATGTTTTTTGGCATAATTGTTATGTACCGTATGGTTAAGATTAAGGTATAGCATATGAATTATCTTATTTTAATCCCAGCCTTAGTTGGAATAACTATTTTGGTTGTTTCATATTTTTTGTTGAATTACTTCATGCGCAAAGATCCCAAAAAGGTTGTTCAAAAACGCGTTGAAAAGATAGTTGGTGGTCCCGAGCCATCACAACCTAATAATAATAAAACGACGGCATATAAGTATGATGAGAAAACTAGTGCTCTTGGCCTGAAATTATTTAAAGCTGGTTTACGTGCGCCTTGGGCACCAAAGGCATACTGGGCTGTACGCATAGGATTAGCGTTAGTTGGAATAGCTTTTGTCTGGTGGTTGGGTCGTCGCTATCCCGAGCAACTTCTGCTTATGCAAGTATTTGTATTACAATTTGTTGCCGCTGGAGTGGGCTTTTTTCTCCCTACTTTTTTGTTATCCTACCGAATCAATAAAAGAAAACAGGAGATATCCTGGGAGCTTCCAGAGGTACTCGACTTACTTGTTGTTTGTATTGAAGCAGGAATGGGACTGGAGCAAGGCATTGCACGCGTATCAGACGAAATTGCTACAAGTTGTCCAATCCTGCATTCTGAATTTAGACAGATGTCACTTGAGCTGCTTGCAGGTAAAGGTAGAACAGAAGCTCTGAGACGACTTGCTGTTAGAGCTGACTGTGATGATTTAAATAGCCTTATAGCAATGCTTGTCCAAGCTGAAACCTTTGGTACAAGTATATCACAAACTCTTCGTATCTATTCTGATTCGTTAAGAACAAAGCGTATGCAGCGAGCCGAAGAAGTGGCAGGCAAACTCCCTGTAAAACTTTTAATTCCGCTTATCTTGTTCATTTTTCCAATGTTAATGCTCATTCTCATGGGACCGGCAGTAATTCGTATTTCCAAGATGTTTATCTACTAACATAACGCAAGAGAGGGTGTAATGAGAACTGCTTGGGGTGTTTTTAGTGTTATCTTGTTGTGTTTTGGGCTGTTACTCACCGGTTGTAAAAAGAACATTGAATCTAGTGCGAGTATGCAGGAATGGCTTGAAGAGCATGATCCCAAAGAAGAAATGACCTGGCAAGCATATGTTCGAGAAGGCGATCAATACGCTGCACAAGAGAACTTAGAACAAGCCTATATGCAGTACAGCAAAGCATTGCATCTCCAGCCAGAAAATTTAGAGTTGCGTGTTAAGCGTGGCGATATTCTGTTCCGTAAAAAGCTTATGGAAAAAGCCTTGGTTGAATACACTGCTGTGTTGGAGAAGGAAGCAGATCGTCATGATGCCAACTTAGGGGTAGGCAAAGTTTATTTTGCTGTTAATGACCACGACAAGGCAGCTGAACATCTGGAAAAAGCCAGCGGTGGCGGTTGTATGTACTGGGAAGCAGATGCAATTATGGGCATTATAAGTGACTACAATGGTGATCCACTAGAAGGCGAGAACTTTTTCCTTGAGGCGTTACGATGTGAACCGAATAATGGTGATGTCCTCAATAACCTTGGCACCTGCTATTTGTTGCAAGGAAAACATGCTGAAGCGGTAGATGCTTTTATTAATGCTATTAAAGCAGGGAATACTAAAAAAAGAGTCTATAATAACTTGGGCATAGCTCTGGTTAAAACCGAACGCTACCAGGAAGCCTTTGAAGCATTTAGAATGTCAGCATCTGAAGCGGTAGCGTATAATAATATCGGATACATATATTATCTGCTGCAAAACTATGACAAGGCCGTTAAGTGCTTTGAAAAAGCCATATCCATGCATTCTGCATATTATGCAGAAGCTGATGAAAACCTAAAACGCGCTAAGGCTGCGCTATTTTCAAAGAAAATCGATAATAGTCAGCCTGAGTTTGAACAGCACCAAGCTTATTCAACGAATATTATTTCTACCGATTCGGCTTTGCAAGAAACGAACTTATTTGAATAACCCTCAGGTTGTATAATAGAATTACTATTCCTCTCGCATTGCTTTCTATGACACTTGTTTTGCAATTGCAGTATGAAAAACGTCCCGCCTAGTAAGCGGGGCGTTTTTTTGGTTCTATAAAGGTCACTTACGACCTTAATCTTTCATAAAAAAAGTAGAGGAAGTTGGATGATGAAATATTTTGCCTTTCATACTTGACCAATCGTTCCAGAATACTTAGTTAGAGGTCAAGGACGAGTTCTCCATGTTCAGCGAGAACTTTTTACATCCGATTTTTTTTAAACTTTTCTATAACGATCGTTACAGTATAGTTGCCGACAATAGAAAGCAAAAGCTAAAAGGCTGCCTTTCATCGTTTGCTAACTATCCTAAATAAAGAAAAACAATCTAGAGGAGCATATGATGACCGAATCACAAAAAATTCAAGTTCTTTGGGATAAATAAGAAATTACTGAGGTAGCGTACAAATTTGCTCGTTCTCTTGATCGAGTAGATGGTGAATTGATGAAAGCATGTTACTGGGATGACGCTATCGAAGAACATCAAGATCCAATTTTTCCAGAATTGTTTTTCTACAACGGTAATGCATGGGAGTTTGTTCCACAGGGAATGGAAGGCTTTAAGGCTCTGAAGGCAACCCAGCACCGAGTCAGCAATATGTTGATTGAACTGGATGGCGATACTGCAACAGCTGAGTGCTACATCTGGGCATATCATGTTGCTGAAGAAGACGGTGTGGATAAAGAAGGTATTCTTGGTGGCAGACACCATTTCATCTTTGAAAAAAGAAATGATGAATGGCGGATTAAGCATCGTTCTACCGTTTTTGATTGGAACCAGAATCAGAATGCAAGTGCAATTTGGAGTGCTAACTATTCAGATAAATACAAGGGGAAGCGCGACACCTCCGACGACAGTTATAACTACATTGAACGGGCAAAAAAAGCGTAATTAAAAAAGAAGCCCGAAAAAGCTCTTAAGAATGTACAGGTTATTCATTCTTAAGTGTCTTAATGAGTTTGGCTGTAACCTGAACTAAATAAACAAGTTGTCCTGAGTTCACTCAGGCAATCGGGTAAACAAAAGAAATAATTATGATGAAAGTATTTGAGAAAAAACGAATCAACGGACTTGAGTTAGCTAACAGCTTTGTACGCTCAGCTACAGCGGAAGGGGCTTCATTACCTAACGATGAAGTATCTAAGCATCATACAGCTACCCTTGCTGCATTAGCAAAGGGTGGAGTAGGGCTGATTATTGCCGGTTCTGCTTCTGTGTCTCCTGAAGGTGGTGCACCAGGTATTGCTGGTATCTACGCTGATTCTCAGATTGAAGGCCATCGTCGAACGACAGACGCAGTTCATGCCGGTGGTGGCAAAATTGCTCTGCAAATCTTTCATAACGGAAAAATGACTAGTAAGGCCGCTACAGGCTTAACAGTGCTGGCAGTATCAAAAGATAATGACATGGGCGACGATGTTAAGGAAATGGATGCTGCCGACTTTAAACGCATTGGTGAAGCGTTTGTTCAGGCAACAGTACGTGCTAAGAAGGCTGGATATGATGCAGTGCAGTTCCATGTTGCCCACGGTTATTTCTTGCATCAAGTTCTGTCTCCTATGGATAATCGCCGTACTGATGAATACGGTGGAACCCTTGAAAAACGTATTCGCTTTATTGCAGAAAGCATTGCTGCAACCCGTAAAGCTGTGGGCCCTGACTACCCACTATTGCTGAAAATCAGTAGTGAAGACTTCATCGAAGGTGGCGTTACCCTTGAAGACGCTCTGGAAGCAACGAAACAATTCGTTGCAGCTGGGATTGATGCTGTAGAAACTTCAAGCGGTTTAGCAGGTGATATCGCAAGACTTGGAATTAATTCTTTTGCAAAAGAAGCATATAATAGAAAGCAAGCGGCCTATTTTAAAGAGAATTTGTCAGTTCCTGTGATGCTTGTGGGCGGTCTTCGCTCTCTAGATGTGGCTGAAATTATGTTGAAAGACGGTGTAGCTGATTTTATCTCACTTTCTCGTCCTCTGATTGCAGAGCCTGACCTTATTAATCGCTGGAAGTCAGGTAGTACTGAAAAGGCGTTTTGTAAGTCATGTAATGGCTGTTTTAAACCGCTGATGACTGGGGACGCAGTAGTTTGTTCTGTTAAGCGTGCTCTCGAGAAGAAAAACGGTACGACTTAGTGAGTCAGTTTCAAGCGACCTTATCCCAAAGGTTAAGGCAATGCCGATAAAGTTGTATTTGGGCGGTCATATATAAAAATATTGACTGATCGTTACAAACGGCTATTTTCTAACTATGGCAAGAAAAAAAGAATTTGATCAGGATGTCATTCTTGACCGTGCTCTCGATCTCTTTTGGGAGCTGGGCTACGAATTTACATCCATTCAGGATTTAGTCGAACGTCTCGGCATCGGTCGTGGCAGTTTGTACAATGCGTTTGGTGATAAACACACGCTCTTTCTTATGGCGTTGAATCGGTATTTAGACAATGGTCTTGCACGAATTAAAAGAGACTTGGAAAGCGTACCTCCGCGCGAGGCTATTCCCTCTTTCTTTAATAAAATAGTGGAAGAGACTATTGCTGATCCGCTTCGGCGTGGTTGTTTTTATGTGAATATGACAGCCGAAATTGCATCCCGTGATTCTGAGGTAGCTGAAATTTTGGCGAGCCATCGTGCCGATGTCGTCAAAGTTTTTGAAAAGGCTGTCATGAAAGCGCAAGAAGCAGGTGCATCGCCTGATCTTAACCCAAAAGCAGCAGCCGAGTTCTTTTATAACACGTTACTTGGTCTTCGTGTTTCAGCCAAATGTGCACCGGATCGTGCGTCCTTAGATCGCATCGTATCCTTAGCAACATCATTACTTAATTAGCTCGTCGTCTCTGCCTCTTAGTAGAGATGCATATAATATTTTTAGACTTTTTTGTAACGATCGTTACAAAAAAGTCTCTAAGGAGAAAAACATGGACTACAATATATTTCTTGAATTGGTTAAAAATCGACGTACTATCAGAAAGTTTCTTCCTGATCCTGTATCCTCAGAAGATGTAGGAAAAATAGTGGAAGCAGCACGTTGGGCACCTTCTGGATTTAACAGCCAGCCTTGGGAGGCTGTAATTGTGACTGATCCGGAACTTAAGGATAAGGTAACCCAAATACTTCAGGGCAAAGATGATGTGGCAGATATTTCGCGTACAAGTTTTGCCGTCGCGCCTGCCTATATTCTTTTCTATGGTGACTTGCGTGTACGCAATTGGGCTCCGAAACCAGTGCGTGAAAATGAAGAGATTTGGCAGTATGTTTTTGAAGCATCTCTGGCAGCTGGCTTTGAACATATGCATCTGGCAGCAACAAGCCTTGGTCTTGGTGCTATGTGGGTAACGGCATCACGTTTCAGTGAGGCGAGTGAAGCAATTAAGGAATTACTTAATCTTCCAGATTACCTTTCTCCATTCGAAATGCTTGCTATTGGCTATCCAAACCATACGCCACCTGAAAAGAAATTACGCTCTCTTGAATCAATGATGCATGAGGCTAAAGGCGAGGCAATCAAATTCCGCTCGTTGAAAGAGATTGAAGCATTTTTTGGTAAAAAAGAAAGGAAAACTAAAGCTGAGTAGTTTTCTGTTCAACAAAACATAAACCTGCTGCTCGCTCTGACTTATTGATTTAGTGGTTATGCGGTTGCATTTAAACCTTTGTCCCCTCAATTATCCCACATAGTAATTTTAAGGCTTAATAGGGGGAGCGTAACTATATGCTGACCATGACGAATATTGAGGGTTGGAGCGAGCAGTGTGATGAGGCAGTTTAGTTTTTTTCTCGAATATGATGCAGGAGCATTCCAAAAGCTGCAAAAGCTGCAATACCTGTTACGCCGCTGGCAGCCAGAGCACCTATCGTTTGCCACGTATCTGTATTTGAAATCGCTGTGTTTGTTAAAATGAAATTAGCACATCCCCAAAGCACAGTTTCAAAACAGATAATACCTGCCACAAGGCCACATTGTGCAAGTGGGCCAGGAGCATTTTTTTTGTGCTCCATATTGTAGGTTACAGTAATAATTATTGTAAATAGCACAATATTTAATAACACCCACAAATGTATAGGGATAAGAGCAATAGTGGCAAGCGGCGTGACAACGAACAATAAGAGCAGGAGCAAAGAGCATTTTTCTTTCATTGAGCAAGTCCTAAAACATAATTATTTCAAAAGGGAATACTGTTATTTCTTGGCTTTACTTGTCAAATGAAAGTTCGCTTTTTTACTGTCTCCCATACATCCCTAACTGCCTGTTAGAACAAATCAGGATAAATTGTTCGGGACTACAGGGCGATGAGACGACTTAAATGTGATTGGATTACTCGTTTTTTATTTTCTCTTTGGTAACAAACACGCATATCAGATTCGCCAGTTAAGAATAAAGAAGCCCCCCAATTAAAAACTTGGAGGGACCTTATCATCTTGTAATGGAGCTATTTTTTCTCTGTAGTAATCCCTAGCTTGCGTATTTTACTGCGTAACGTGCTTGCATTGATATCAAGAAGCTCAGCAGCTCCACCAGGGCCATGAATTTTGCCGCTGGTTGCAGATAGGGCATTCATAATAGCCGTCCGATTTGCTTCTTCTAATGTCTGAACAACAGGAGTGGACTCAGCAGCTGGTGGCAGTGCGTTTTGAGCTATAGGAATTGGAAGATTAAGTTTCGCAAGATGTGCTTCTAAGACCGCTTCAACTCGCGCATCAATAGACTTTTCAAAATAGCTCTGACTTTCTTCTGGTTCGATGTACCATCCCTCGTCTTGCGGCAGAAGTTCTTCCAAAAGAAGGGGACCCTGCGGGGAGAGAGTTACACCTCGTTTAACCAAATTTTCCAGCTCGCGGACGTTACCTGGCCACGAGTATTTAAGCAGCCGTTCTGTGGTTGCTTTTGGTATTTCTGGAAGAGGGGATATTTCCAGCTCGTCACAGGCACTTTTTAAGAAATGATATATGAGTTCCGGAATGTCGCCCGTCCTATTTCGTAATGGCGGTAAATGGATAGGAAAAACGTACAGGCGATAATACAGATCTTCACGGAATGTCCCTTCCTGCAGCATTAATTCAAGATTTCTATTGGTGGCTGCTATAACGCGGACATCAACTTCAATAGATTTAGTACTTCCCAATCTTTCAACAACGTTGTTTTGCAACACCCGTAACAGACGGACTTGTGCTTGAAGCGGGAGTTCCCCGATCTCGTCAAGAAAGAGTGTGCCGCCGTGCGCCTGCTCAAATCGACCGGGTTTACTTGTAGTAGCACCGGTAAATGCTCCCTTTTCGTACCCGAACAGTTCGCTGTCTACTAAGGAATCTGGGATAGCTCCACAGTTTACCTTAATAAATGGTTTGTCCTTTCGTGGTGAAATGCTTTGAATGACATCAGCAATAAGCTCTTTACCTGTGCCTGTTTCACCCAAAATCAATGCAGGAACTTCTCTTCCCTTGAGTTGCTGGACAATCTCCATTGTTTTTCGAAGACCGTTTTGCTCACCTACAATTCTCTTTCCTCTCAGGAAGTCCAGATCTCGTTGAAGCTCTTTATTCTCTTCATTAAGTTTCCTTTGAAACTCTATGGTTCTTTTGTATTGCAACAAGTTGGTCATGGTGAGTGCGAAAGGCGTTAGCAAGTGTTTTAACTTCCGTTCATGCTCTTCGGTAAAGCAGTTCTCGTGTGTACCCATGAAGCAGAGATGACCTATAGTTTCTATTTCTGAGCGGAGAGTGCCAACGAGGTATGAACGTTTCTTGTAGGGGATAAGGTGAGCAAGAGCTCTGCCATGTGCTTCGACAACAGGTTCATTACTAATTTGGGAAGTTCTAGTGAGTCTGGTAACTCCCTTATGGTGCATAAGCAAATTACCAGCTTCTTCCTCTGGTATGGGGACTACTGTTTCTACAAAGTCGAAACGACCTTTCTGGACAAGGAACAGAAGTTTTAAGCTTCGCAATTGAGGAGAGTATTGGTGCAGGGAGATTGCCTCAATTGGAAAATGCTCGGAAAGGAAGTCAAATGTCTCGATAAGCGCAGTCTGCATGTCCAGACTGCCCGTAATACGAGTCATTGCTCCCATTAAAAACGCCAAATCGTCTTCTCGTGTTGCTTTGTTAACCATGTTGCTCATTTCTTATCTGTATCCCGAATCGCTATATATCGCAATTAAAGTGATATGCAGCGATTTTTCTTGTCATATTTCGCATAAGCAAGTGCTTGAGAATCACTACCGTTCTTTAACTGTCTGATATTGCGATTGTAAATTTCTTGGCATGCATCTTGGTAATAAGCAGCCAAGGAGTAACGCTATGAACCAAGTGCAAAGCAGTATTACTGATTCTCAACTGGGAGAACGTATTTGCGAGCTGAAGAACCAGCAGGCGTATCAAGAACTGGTTGATTATTTAATTGGACAAATATCTGCCGGTGGAATGCCGTCAGATTTGCAAGCCAAGGCTTACAATGAACTGGGATTGGCTCACTTACAGTTAGATGAGCCTATGGAAGCAGAGAAAGCATTTCTTTCTGCCATTGAGCGTTCACCAAAAAGCATAAATCCAAAATTCAACAGAGCCAATATTGCTTTGTTTGCTCAGCAGTACGCATTAGCGCTTGAACTGTACCGGGAAATATTAACGGTAGATGCAGGGCATGCTGGTGCAACCTACCATGCTGGACTGTGTTGCGCCATGACAGGCCAACAACAGGAGGCCCTTACGTATTTCGAAACCAGTGCAACGGCAGCGCCCGAAGCTATGGGGCCAAACTTTTGGTCGGGCGAAACGTTGCTGGCCATGAAGCAATACGAATCCGCACTGCCGTATTTTTTACAGGCAGTATCCATAACTCCAGACCATCGAGAATCGCGTCGTGGTGTTGCAATCTGTCAGTTTGAACTTGGCAAATATGACGATTGCATAACGCAGTGTGATGAACTCATCGAATCCGGTGGTGGAGCTGAATATCTTGCTTTCCAGATAAAAGGTGATGCCCTGATTGAGCAGGGAAATATCGAAGCCGCTGCAATGTGCCATCTTGAGTTGGCGTATCTCGATTTTGATGCTCGAGATTATCTCGTTATGCGCTCTCGAAAACTGGAAAAGCAGCACCCAGAGTGTGTTGAAGAGTATGTTGCTTTTCTTCTTAGCGGGATGCCTGACCTAGAACGTGCTTTCGATGGCAGTGCGTTCGAATGCCAATCAGAACAGCAACAGTAGACATAACTTTTCAGTAAAGAGGAGGCATACAATGTCGAATGAGCAAAATCCAATGGACATTATCAACGACCCTAAAAACTTTACTTCCACACCATATGGAGAGGAAGAGACATTAGAGGAGTCTGTTGAAAGTAACGAGCCAGAACCATCTCAAAAGAAAAAGAAAGGGGTATCGCGCCGTAACTTCCTCAAGTACGGCGGTGCAACCGCGGCGGCTGCTACAGTAGCTGGTGCGGGCGGAGCCGGTTTTGCTATCGGTCGTTCCGATGATGCGTATACCGGTTATGGGCGAACATATCAGGGCGGAGATATGTTCTTTAACCGCGAGCCATTTAGAACAGATGTTCCTGCGATGATGACACCGGTAGGTAAAGTAGAGCGTCCTGAGTGGACTGAATACCTCTTCCTGCGTTTAGCAGCTTTGGTGAAAATCATTAAGAGTGGTGAATGGACTCCTGATATGGGCGTGGACAAGTTGCCTGGTCCTGTGGGGGATCACTACCGAGCTCGTCCTGGCGATTTAGAGATCATGCTTGAATCCTTGCAGCGTAACATCAAACGCGCCGAAGCATGGGAGAAGGAAAAGCATAAACGCTATGCACTTGCAGGTGCATATACTGGTGCGCTTCGTTTCGGTGGCATGGAACACGCAGATCATACCAACCGTCTTCCTGAAGATCCGCATGATGAACATATGCGTTCAGGTAAGCCAGTTCCGCCTGAGGATTGGGACTATCGCGGCATTTGGCGTGATAAGCCTATGGAGTTCAAATCACCTAAGCATGCATCCCAGTTAATTAAGCGGATGGCGCATCAGTTCGGCATGTCTTTGGTTGGTATTGCTAAATTTGACCCACGTTTCATGTTCAAAGGACTCATGCGCGGTATGCCTAACAAAGGGCATGACAGCTGGGGAGACAAGGTTCCTGAGCACTGGAAGTCCATCATTGTTTTCGGTGTACCAATGAACTGGGACGGCACCTATTCCGCAGTTGGATACTCAACTTCCTTTGACGCGTATTTCCGTTCCCGTTGTGCAGCCAGCCTTATGGAGCGATTCATCAAGGAATTGGGTTACCCGGCACGTGCACAGTTCCCGGGTCATAACTATGAAATTATGATGAGTCCTTATGTGCAGCTGGCTGGTCTTGGCCAGTACAGCCGTGCGGGTATGGTTATGGTTCCAGAGCTTGGAGCAAACTTCCGTCCGGCAGCAGTTATTACCAACATTGAGTTTGAATACGACAAGCCAATCGACGTTAAGATGGCTGACTTCTGTAAGAAGTGCAAAATCTGCGCAGAAAACTGTCCATCCGGTGCCATCACGTTTGATGATGAACCAAAGACTGTAGTTCGTGGCTTTAAGCGTTGGAAGCTTAACGAAGAGAAATGCTACCAGCAGTGGGCTAGCGGTACCACACAGTTTGGTCTTGGTTGTCGTGTCTGCATTGGTGTTTGTCCATATTCCCGTAAGAACACATGGATCCATACTATCTCCCGAGAGCTGGAGCCTCGTGACCCTACAGGTCTTGTTGCCACAGGCTTGCTTGCTATGCAGAAAAACTTCTTCAAATTCCATGAAGCAGAAGACTACCGCTCTGACTGGAACGGTGGCAAGGAAGCAAACTACCATAATCCGCCTTGGTGGCTACGCACAGAAAACTTCCTCAAAGTTGAGAAGACGTGGGACTACCACGGCATGGAATAGATGCCTTTCCAGTTACAATCAATCTTTCAGTAATATTGGAGAAATACAATGTTTCCCGGAACTACAATGCTTGATTACCTGTTTTGGATGACCATGGGCGCGCTACAAGTCCTGGTTGTTATGGGGATAGGCGAATGGCTGAAGTCTTATGGTAAAAAAATCGTCTGGTGGCACGTGGCACTTATTTACATGGCATTTGCTTCGTTTTGCTCAGTTGTTGCCGGTGGTTTTACACTTATGGGTGAATACGAATCCATCGCTGGATGGTACTTCATAGGTGTTCTTGGTCTGCCTGTTGTTATTTGCAGTGCTATAGGCCTCAGGCTCTTTATTATGAAAAAGCCAGCTGACTCTACTCAATCTAACTAACACAATATCTGCGGCGAACCGAAAACGTAACGGTTCGCCGTAGAGCTCTCTGGAGAGTGACTGTGTCTCGAAAATCTATTGAACGCATACTGGCAGTACTTTCACTGTGTATCCTGATAGCGGCGTGGGTAGCTGGCGGGGTGCGCTCTGATGAAGCCGGACTTGAACGGATAAAGAATATCTCAGCTGATATTGAAGGGGTGAAGCAGGTTCGTCCTTCAGTGTATGAAGGGCATCGTACAGGTGAGCCTGATGACAAACTTTATATCGGCTTAGCTGAACACCCAAGTTATGGCGGACCACTGCAGGTTGCAGTGGTAGTAAACCGCGACGAAATTATTGAACGGGTTGCGCTAGTTCAATCAACGGATACTTCCACATACATTACACGGGTGCTGGGAGACGGTGTGCTTGATGCTTTTCTTGGTGCGTCGTCCTCTAACCTTCCTCATGTAGATGCTGTATCCGGTGCAACATTGTCTTCCAACGCTATGCGTAAAGGCGTGGAGAAGGCTGTTGACTACATTCGAGGTTCAGCCGTTGAGGAAAGTACAGTGCAGCTTTCCAATGAGGAGATGAGTAAGGCTGCGTTGAGTACCTTGTTCTTTTTGTTGGCGTTCGTCATTTCAAGCCACTTTTTCAAGTGGAATAAGAAGTATGCCCGATTAGGGCTGCTGGGTGTGTGCACGATAGTTTTAGGCTTTATGTATGGTGCCCAGTTCTCTCTCGCTTCCCTTGTGTTATTCCTGAGCGGTCTTTGGACAAAAGGGATGGCATCGTACACGGCATTGATCTGTCTTGTACTGGCGCTGGTTATCTTTCTTGCGACACGTAAAAATTTATACTGCGCAATGCTTTGTCCTTTTGGTGGTGTTCAAGAGGGACTTGGTCGAATTACTGGCTGTTCTGCTCCTAAAAAGACGGAATGGATGAAGTGGACCGCACGTGGTTTTACATTGTTTGCCATGAGTGCAGCTGTGTATTTCAGGAATCCGTCTGATGCTCAATTTGAGCCGTTTGGCATGGCATTCTCGTTTATTGGCTCTACAGCTATTTTTGCACTCACTGTCCTAATTGTGGTTACATCACTCGTGATTAAGCGCCCGTGGTGCACCTTGTTGTGTCCTATTGGCAGTCTATTTGAGTACCTCACATTTATGCGAACTTGGTTAGTGCCAAGCAAAAAGCGCAAGGCGGAGCAGTAATCATGAAATTTCGATCTGTAGTTACACTTATAGTGTTTGTGTTGTTTGTGGGGCTGTGTGGGTACGAGTTGGCTAATAACGTAACAAACAGTTTTCAGCGTGATACCGCATCCGTTCGTTATGTTCGCAGCCTCGAAAGTCCCAAAAAAGAGGATGTGAAGAAACCAACTTTTGATCTTGATAAAATATTGGAGGAGACCGATGTCAATGGTTAGCAGAAGACGGTTTCTTTATGCTCTTGGAGCAATGGGGGCACTTGGACCCATGGCTCCTTTGAGCCGCGTGATGGCAGCTGATGACTTGTCTCAACTGCACAAGCGTGCGGAAACGCAATTCCGAATGGGAACCTTTCTTTCTATTACAGCCTATCATGAAAGCAAAACCGTGTTGGATGAGGCTATTGGAGCAGCGTTTAATACTGCAGCGAAAGCAGAAGGTCTATTCACACGTTACGAAACACAAAGCCCACTGGGTGTGCTTAATTCCCAAGGTGTGTTGAAGGATACTCCTTCTAATGTGACCAACCTGTTGAAGCGATCTCTTGTCTTAACGCAGAAGACGAATAGAGGGTTCAATCCAGCTGTAGCGCCTGTTTTACATATTCTTGCAAAAAACAATGTGGGATCATTAACAGAGCTGCCAAGGTCCTTGCAGGCTGATTTGAAGCGACTTTCTAATCCTGAACACGTTGTTATGAAAGGGCGAACTGTTCGACTTGCCAGTACGGAAGCGTCCATAAGTCTGGACGGTATCGCCAAGGGGCATGTCGTTGATATTGTAGCTGAAGAACTTGAACAGCAGGGCGTTCATAATTTCCTTGTGAATGCAGGTGGAGACATCCGCATTGGTTCTTCAGTGACAGTTAATCAAGAGTGGAATATAGGTATTCAGAATGCAAGTTCTCCGGCTGAAAACTTGTATACAATTCCGTTGCGTCACAGAGCGATGGCGACATCAGGTAACTATGAGAGTCTGGCCTCTAAAGGCTACAACCACATTGTGCCGATGACCTCACAAAAATTATCTTCCAATACGCCAGAGTGCACCGCTGTATCTGTAATGGCGCCAACCTGTACAGAAGCAGATTCTCTAGCTACCGCACTATTCGCCATGGGAGTAGAGCGAGGTACAAGATTTATTAATCGTCACCCTGCCTATGCCTGTTTGTGGCAAACCTCAAATGGTAGCATCACTTCTACAAATTGGAGTTATACAGGATAAATTATCTGCGCTGGAGATTTTGGACAAAGACAAATCAACGCGCATAGCGCAGCTATCTAATGGTAAGTTGGTTACCTCAATACGCTGTAGAAAAGCTCCCTTTAAGGGGGCTTTTCTTATTGGGGCTCTGAACTTCAAGCTTCGCAAAAGTTAAAGCAATTCTTTAACTTTTTAATTTTAATCTGTATATACAGTGTGTTGTCATAGCCAAATTATATGTGTTTTATAGTTTGTTACAAACGAACATTGTTCTTTTTATATGAATACTGAGTGGATGGAAGTTAAGGAATTAGAATTGACGCTGAGTCTAACAGGGTGATAGGCAGCCAAATGCTGCATAAGAAATTTTTGAGCTTTTGCAACTTAGGAACCGTGCCTTCTACTATTCATTTTCTTTAGGAGAACTATTCGTCATGTCTTTTTATCTCATATCGCAGGTTCTTGTCGGCATTGCCATCCTATTTGATATCCTGTCCTTTCAATTCAAAGATCGAAAACGAATTGTTCAATGCCTCTTTGTCTCCGGTACATTGATCTCAACTCACTTCTTCTTGCTTGGACACCAGACTGCCGGTTTTTTGATGTTGGTGGCAACACTTCGTTATCTAACAAGTGTGTTTACAACATCACCAAGGGCAATGGCTTTATTCATTGGTCTGGCACTCATGGCAACAGCATTGACGTTTGAGGGAATGTTAAGTGTTTTGAGCTGCGTAGGCACAACTTTCCATACAGCAGGTGCATTTTCTAAAAATGACAAAAGACTTCGAATCTTAATGATCATCGGGACATTGTTCTGGATACCGCATAATTACCTTGCCTCGTCTCCTGTAGCGGTTGCTATGGAACTATTATTTTTGAGCAGTAACTTGGTTGGGTACTATCGACACTACCTAAAAGGAAGAAATCTCTTCAGATGGAATTTTTCCGGATAAGAACAATTAAAAGGCCTTAGCGATTCATCGTTAAGGCCTTCTTTATGAGCAATGGGTGGTAATAAAAACAAGATTGTTTAGCCTTAAATACCGTATCCTATCGCACAGCATAAACAAATACTGTCGAATGCCAACATGTTATGATCTTATGTGATAATTAGCCTTTTCGTTTTCCCTTTTGCTGCAGTGCCACAAGGCTATGTGTCGGTAACAGCATACAACTTGAGGATGGTAAGGAGAGAATTATGGAAGATCTAAAAAAATTGTTTGAAGAGAAAAAAGCTCAACTTGAACAACTGCGTGATGAAGTTGCCCTTAAAGCTCATTTGGGAAAAGCAGAAGTAAAGGAAGAGGCGGATAGACTTGAAAAGGAATTGGATCTCTTTGTTGCCAAATATAAGCCCATGGTAAAAGAAGCAGGAATAACAGCGGAAAAAACAGGAGCAGCTCTTGGCGTTGCTGCTGATGAACTAAAAGCTGGCTATGAAAAAATACGTAAGATGCTGTAATTTTTTTTATCTCTACGAGATTATGCTCCCTCAACTTGAGGGAGCATAAAAATTTTGTTCTGCTGCTATATAGAAACTTATGCTTCAATCAAGCACAACCGGTCACTAAATCTACTAACTATGGAGTTGAGTTATGACGCTCCTTTTTCCCGACTTTTTTTGACTGCAGCAGCAAAGAGACCAAGAACAGGGGTAATGCTGGTAATCAACGAGGTAGAACCAGCTAAGATACCCGCCACATTATCATGAATCCGCCTGACATCACTTGTTACTTCACCTACTTCAGCCTTAACTTTTTCAAAATCGGCATTCAGGCCTTTGCAGGCAATATCCCGAACCTCTTTAATTACCTTTTCCTGCTCGGTATTGCTTTTGATCTGTTGTGATATCAACAGAAGCAGCAATGCAAGCAGCCCATCAATTAGTGCAACCAGCAGTGCTGCGATTGTTGAGCCGTACAACTTGGACAGTCCTAGATATACAGCAAACGTAAACATCCCCAGTGCCAGTAGAGCAAGGATTAACGCTGCAATTTTAAAAGCAGCTTCTCTAGCCATGCGACGTGTTTGCAAGCGGAACAAGGCAACTTCTGACCTTAGAAGAATTTGTATTTTATTCATTGAATCATTCATAGCTGTTCCTATTTTGAAAATACACGTCCAATCAAAAATCCAAGGGCAAATGTTGCGACAAGTGTTACTGGGTTAGCCTTTCGAATTTCCCTGCCTGCTGTCACTGCAACATCGGCAACAGCCTGAACAATTTCTTCTGCTTCCAGCAATTGTGATTTCTCTTTACCCATTGCTTTTTGCTTTTGCTCATACTCAGAAGCTTCCGAAGCCTTCGGGGAAAGGCTTGCTTTTTCTGTTGCACTTTTTTTTGATTCACAAATGGCCAACTGTGTCCGCAGGTACTCTATTTCGTGTTGTAATTCTTCATGTGTCATTGTTGATATTCCTTTTTCGCTGATCAACGATCAGGTTATTCTTCTATTGTCTCTTCCTGCGGAGGAGCAGGGCCTAGCAATACCGCCAGCCAGCGTGTTTGAGGATTTGCTTCCGCACCGTATTTAATCAGCATAGTCAGCGGAACCGATAACAGCATGCCGGCTGGACCGAGCAACCACCCCCAGAAAACCAACGACAAAAAGACAGCTAATGTAGACAATCCCACTTTGTGCCCCATAACCGCAGGTTCAACTATATTTCCGATAACTATATTCACTGCCAGGTAGAGGGCTAAAACGCTTAATGTCTCCATTAACCCAAGTTGCAGACAGGACATAAGCACTGCAGGAGCGGCAGCGAGTATAGAGCCAATGGTAGGAATAAAATTCAGTATAAAAGCCAGGAAGCCCCATAACGAGGCAAAATTGAGCCCGATCAGAGTTAGGCCGATAGTGATGAAAACGCCTGTTATTAAGCTTGTGAGTGCTTTTATGGAAATGTACTGCTTTGTACTTTCAAGAATAAATGTACATTTTTTGAGCAGTTCGCCTTCCTGAGCGTGATCAATGGCGTGGATTTTTTGGGGGAGCCTGTGTCCTTCAAGCAGCATGAAGAAAACTGTGAACATAATCAGTGCGACATTACTCAACACCTTTCCAAGTCCGGAGATGAACGAGTTTGCAAATCCGAGGACCACATTGGGATTTATTACTTCAGAAAGGCTTGATTCAGGCAATTCAATATTATGCTTTAAAAGCCAGAGGTCTACTTTTCCCATAAGACCTGCAAGCTGTGCTTGATACTCTGGAATTGACCTGCTGAATTGCGATGCTGATTTTCCTAAAAACAAGGCAATCCCAACTTCAAAAAAAAGTGTGATCAGCACTACAATTCCAACAGCAAAAAGATTGGAGAAACCACATCGCTTTAACCAACCGACAGGCACTGTTATGATGATGGAGATGAAAATAGATAAAAGAAAGGGTATTACAAGGCCTTGAGCTACGCGAGCAGCAAACAGGATTAAGAGAATTCCAGCGATTGTCAGAACAGAATCACGTAATCTTGATTTTCGGTTCATGCATCCTCCATCTCTTGTCCGCTACAGTCCGCAATACGGTAAAGATTATCTGATAGAGGGGGCAAAAACTATTGCTTGATAGTGGATAATGGAAGAGGGATTTTCTCTTTCAGCGAGGAGCGCAAAAAAGATAAAAGCATAACGCAGTGTTAGAGTGAAAGGCGTTTTCTTGATAAGATTTAAGGAATAATGATTATCCTTTTTTTAATAAAGTAGTTACCTGCACTACATTAGTATGGCTTTCCATGGAAGGTACAAAGAGTCATAAAGAAAAAGGGTGATCCCCCTATAATTTTTATACTCATGTTGTTGTGACACACGTTGTCTGCATTTTGTTAACCATAACGTAACATTCTATGCATATTGTGTTGTTGTCAAAAAAGAGCAGTGCTACCATGTTAATTACAGTGACATAAATTTACTATCATATAACAGAAGAGGACTGAGGGCTTATGGAACTCATCAAGAATATCGCCATTGTCGCTCACGATAACTGCAAAAAAACGATGCTTGAGTTTGTAGAACCCCATCATGAAGTGTTACTTCACCATAATTTGTTTGCTACTGGAACAACCGGCAGTCTAGTTGAGAAGTTGCTTCAAGAAAAATGTACTGATGTAGAAGGAGTACATTTTAAGGGCGTACATAAAATGAAATCTGGACCACTTGGTGGAGACCAGCAATTAGGTGGATTAATTGCAGATGGTAAAATTGATGTACTCATCTTCTTTTGGGACCCGATGGAGCCTCAGCCTCACGATGTAGATGTTAAGGCGCTGCTTCGTCTTGCTGTTCTTTATAATATTCCAACCGCAAGTAACCGGTCGTCAGCAGATTTTCTTATTTCTTCACCATTTTTTTCCAGTAAATACGAAATACTGGATTGCGGGTACACAAAATAACTTTTTGCTACTCAACTAATTGATTTAGAGCTTATTATTGGCACAACGTCACCTCTTGCGGTGATGCTGTGCCTTTTTTAAGGACAGTCCATATTGTAGGAACTAAAACTAAAAAAGTTTGAATATGGAAAGAATAGCCTAAACATTACAAAATTATTGTCGATAAATGTCATGATCATTGCCTAATTCTCTTAAGCTGCTGTAAGTTGGCACTAGGGATGTGAGTATATTTTTATTTGCTGTAGGTCGTAGTGAACCGGTCCATTTTCTACTTCCTGCACATGTACAAAGCATACTTATCCGTATTTTTCTATTTTTAAAGTTAAAATAAATCAAACATTTGGGTCGTTTTTTTCAGAATTTACTCTGTTAACTACAATGACTCATTATGAATGCAGGTAGGAATGGCCTCATATTAATTATGAGGTCATTTTTTATGTCGAATTTTTTGATACGACATATGTGAAGTGAAACGTTTTTTATCGTGCTGTAAATACAACGATTGTCGAATGTTTGTGTCGGCAAGCCGTTATAAAGTCATGCTTCTCAAACCAATTGGTCAATCTTTAACAGAATATACAAGTGAAACTATCATGCTACGAAAAATCAAAATCGCTACGAGAATTCAGCTGCTTTTTGCCTTACTTCTGCTTTCGCTTGGTGGACTGCTCGTAGAGTATTGGCAAGCATCCAATATGCTCATGGAAACGAGCTCGTTGGAAGTTAACAAAAGAATGACCATTCAGGAAAAGGATAAAATTACTGCTGCAACTAATATTCTTGCAAGTGCACTTGCCGCCTCGCTCGAAAATGTATCGGATCCGGTAGAACAGCAGAAAATTATTCAAAACGCATTTACCAAAATCCGTTTTGAAAAAGATAAGTCAGGATACTTTTACGCTTATAAAGGTACTACATGTGTAGCACATGGTGCTAACCAGTCTCTTATTGGTAAAAACCTTAACCAGCTTAAAGGGCCTGACGATACATATATTATTCAGGAATTATTTACCCTGGCTAATTCTGGAGGCGGAATTACTGAATTTGATTGGGAAAAACCGGGAGAAGGCTTACAGCCAAAGATTGGTTCAGCTCAGTTCATTGATGGAACAGATATCTGGATTGGTACTGGTGTCTATTTGTCTAATATTCGAAAGAATCAGGCAGAATTTAAAACAAATCTCATGAGCATAGCTCGTCCTAGAATTATTTTTGTTGCAAGCCTTTTTGGTGTTTTCTTAGCAGGTATACTGTTTCTCTGCCTATTTATTATCCGTAGTATCCTTAGGCCGCTAACTTCTGTTACACAAGGGGCAAAGGATATTGCAGCTGGCCAGCTCGATTTACAAATCTCCACAGACGGTACAGACGAGCTTTCAGAATTGGCAGTAGCAATGAATGTTATGTCTAAAGAACTTGTAACCGGTCACAATGATTTGCACAAAGCCAGCCTTGAAGCAAAAGAAAAAGCTCAGGCCGCAGCAAGTGCTCATAAAGAAGCAGAGAAAAACAGACATGACCTTCAGACATCCTATGATGAAATTCTGCGTACAGCCCACATGCTTGAACAGGCCGCTGTAGAGAGTAAATCAATGATGGAGACCCTTGCTGGTCACATGAGTACAGTTGGTGAAAAGTCCTTTGACCAAGTTAATCAGATGAGTGAAGTTGATCACGCAATGGAGAACCTGCACCAAGCTGCTATCCTTATTAAAGAGCTTGCTAATCAGGCAATGTCACAGGGCAAAAATGAGCTTGAGACTGTCCGTGAAGGTTCTCAAATGATTGAAATGTCTCTTTCTTCTATTAAAGATGTACATAAAAAAGCGAACCTGCTTCAGGAGCAAATGAGTCAGCTTGACCGTCAGGCAGAATCTATTAACCAGGTTATGGTGGTTATTTCTGATATAGCAGACCAGACAAACCTGCTTGCTCTTAACGCTGCAATTGAAGCTGCTCGTGCTGGCGAAGCAGGTAAAGGCTTTGCAGTAGTTGCAGATGAGGTGCGTAAGCTGGCTGAAAAGACAATGGAAGCTACTAGAAAAGTAGGCGGTACAATCTCTGGTATTCAACAGGCGACCCAGATGAATACACAGTCTATGAACAGTATTGCGCAGGACATTACAGATACAGCCAAACTTGCAGAAGAATCCGGTGAACGTTTTAAACAAATAGCTATCGGCGCAGAAACAACATATGATCGTTCATTGCAGATTTCTGAAGTTGCAGACAGGCAAGAGAACGAATATACACAAGTATCCATAGCGTTAACACAGATGGAAAAAATAGTAGCCGCTTCAGGAGAAGAGGTAGAAGGCGCAACACAAGTGATTACAAATCTAGGAGAAACAACAAACCAAATTACAACGGTTACTGAAGAGTTGCGTCTCCATGCAAACACCACATCATAGTTGTTTGATCATATAGGCTTAAATTAAAAGTACCCGAGGTTCTTTCGTAGTAGAACCTCGGGTTTTTATTTACTGAGTCAGCAGGGTAAGCCTTTCCTTTGTTATAAATTTACGTCATTCATTCCCTAGCTTGGGTGCTTTGGTGGAGTAGGTTTCATTGACCCAACTCCCGTTATTTCATCCAGCTTTTCAATAAGAATATTGGATTCATTTAGACAGTGCCGTATCTCACAGGCAAGTCCAATACCGATTTCATCATAAATATTGAAAGCATAGTCCGCTCCTCCTCTCAATAGAGGTTCAATCTCGTCGTCATATTCTGTAATTGCAACGATTTTACTCTTTACGCCTTTTTCTTTCGCCATAGTCATCGCGTATAATTTTGCGTCAAGATCTGGAATAGTGAGTACCCCCATCTGTACAGTTTTTATGGGTACAAGGCGTCGCCAGAAGTCACCATCAGAGACATCTGCATATATGACTTCGCGTCCATCAAGATTATGCTGTTTCACTTTATCCTGATCAGAATCTACCCCGAGTATGACATTACCGAATCGTTTTCGGAGGGCATCATATGTTTGCGTGCCTACACGTCCCATGCCGACAATTACTACCTGCCAAGGGACTGTCAGTGTAATATGTTCCTCGTCAGGATGCGATTTCTCTGTTTCAAATTGGGTAAGTCTGTATCTCCATCTTTCAAACAATTCTTCAACCTGCACATTCAATGGTGAAGCAACAATGAAAGACAGAGATAAAGCAATCGCAAGCACTACAAGCCAACTGCTGTCGAGCCAGCCGTTCGAAACCCCTATGGCACCAACAATGAGTCCGAATTCGCTATAGTTGGTAAGGTTCACTGCAGTGATAAAAGAGGTTCGGGCGCTGAGGTTGAAACGTGTAAACAAAAAGAAGAATAAGGCACTCTTAAGCGGAATAAACAACACAAACAGGGCAGCAATACCAAGTGTTGCCATGTCTGGGAATCCTCGAAGTCCAATGCTTAGGAAAAATCCTAGCAGCATAAAATCTTTAATGCTCAGCAGAGAGTCAGCAAGTTCCTCTGCTTTTGGGTGCGTGGCGAGGAGCATGCCCATAATCAATGCACCTAGGTCTGCTTTTAATCCCACCAACTCAAATGAGCCTGCACCGATTGCAAGGGCGAGAGCCATGCCGAAAAGCACCTGTAACTCCCCGTGTCCTGTATGGTCGAGGATATATCTGAAAACAATTCTTGCTACCGGAAGCAGGGCAATTACAAGTAAAGCCCACAAACTTGGAATCTTACCCGTTGAAAAAGTAATAAATAGTACGGCAAGTATGTCCTGAATAATTAGAATACCAATAGCAATTCTACCATTGAGAGAATCTGTAAGACCGTTTTCTTCCAAAATTTTTACTGCAAATACAGTACTGGAAAAACTTAAGGCAAAGGCGACAAGAAGAGAGACTTCGAGACTAAAGTCAGTAAAAAACCCTAAGACGGTTGCAGCAACAAGGTGAATTCCAAAGCCCAAAAAAAGTACAGTAACAAGCATATGAATTGAACCAACTGCCCATATTTCCGGTCGCAGTAGCTGACGTATTTTCAGCTTAAGCCCAATGGTGAAAAGCAGAAGTGTGACGCCTAGATCGCCTACTTGTTGAATAGTCTCAGAAGCTGTGAACCCCATTGCGTTGAGAATGAAACCGGCAATAAGGAATCCCGTAAGAGCTGGAAGGCCAGCACGGTTTGCAAGAAGACCGAAAATAAAAGTGACGGATAGAATTACTGGATCCATACACGCCCCAACGTACTTTACAGATTTTATGGTTAGAGAAACGCTACAGTCTGTTTACAGTGATTTTAAAATATGTTGCGGACATCATACCATAATTTTTTCATTTCGTTCCGGACTAAAAGAAAACGCTAAGAGTAAGCATGAAGATATAGTTGTTGCAGATATAGTGCTTTGTTATTTTTAGATAATCGAATTTTTCTGTCCTATGAAAAGGGTGATTATTTAAATCCTTGAAGGTGAAGTATGCAGGCACGCTTGAAGATAAGTTTTTTATTCTTGATGGTTATGATCACAGCAGGGTTTTGGGGATGTGGCTCTAAGGAAGAAGCAGAGCTCCCTTCAAAAAGGGTCATTGTGTATCGAGTTCCGAATATCCTTAAATTCAGAACCTGGTCTACGTCAGGTACCGCCAAGGATGTTCTTGAGACCATCCTTTCATTTCGAGTAAGTGGTATGATTATCTCTCTTCCTGTGGATGTAGGACAAAAGGTATTGGCAGGAGATCTTGTAGCAGAGCTTGATCCTACGGACTATCTCTTAGAACTGCGCGAAGCTAAAGCTTCTCTTCAGGATATTCTTGCGGAACTTAGAAATGCAAAGCTGGATCATGACCGGAAAAAGAAGCTCGTTAAGCAAGATGTTATCAGCCTAAGTGAATATGATCTGGCTGCATCGTATCTAGATTCTATGCGAGCAAAGGCTGACGCTCAGCGTGAACGAATTGCTATTGCCGAACGAAATCTTTCATACACTCGCTTGTATGTACCGGAAGCCGGAACAATCAGTTCTGTCCCTGCCGAAGTACACACAAATGTTGGAATCGGGGAGCCTGTTGCAACGCTTAACTCAAGAGGATCTCTCGAAATGGATATAGGAGTACCGGACAGGTTGATTGCAATG
Organism: Halodesulfovibrio marinisediminis DSM 17456; assembly: GCF_900129975.1. Taxonomy (NCBI): domain Bacteria; kingdom Pseudomonadati; phylum Thermodesulfobacteriota; class Desulfovibrionia; order Desulfovibrionales; family Desulfovibrionaceae; genus Halodesulfovibrio; species Halodesulfovibrio marinisediminis. Next base: position 837,290 of record NZ_FSRG01000003.1, on the reverse strand, counting down.
GTGAAACTAGGACAACCCGTTACAATCCGATTTGATGTCTTCCGCGACATGAAACTGGATGGAAGAGTTAAAGAGGTTGGAGTTCGTTCTAATGAAACATCAACATTTCCAGTAACAATCTCCATTGATACAAAAGATAAGCGTATTCGTTCGGGTATGGTCGGAGAGACAACGTTTAGTTTTGAGCAAGTTGAAAAATACAGACATGTGGTGGTTCCTGCTGCCGCTATCTTTGGTCTACCGAACGATAATAAGTATGTATGGGTCGTTAATCCTGAAGAAAAGACAGTGCATATGCGTAAGGTAGAAATCCTGCTCCCCGCTGAAGGAGGGATCATTGTCAGCTCAGGTCTCAATCCAGAAGAACTAGTGGTAATCAGGGGCGTGCATAGTCTTCAGGAAGGCCAAAAAGTACGAATTCAGGAACAGTAGGGACAGGTGAGCATGAATATTACAGAATGGAGCTTACGTAATAATGTAACGTCGCTGGTAATGTTTGTTCTTATAGCTGTTGCCGGAGTCATTACGCTCGCCATTATCCCACGACAAGAAGATCCTGACTTTATTGTGCGTACTGCTGTTGTCACCACCTCGTTTCCTGGTGCTTCGCCACAAAAAGTAGAAGAGCTTGTCACAGATAAGCTGGAAGAAAAAATTCGTGAGATGGGGGAGATAGATTATCTTGAGTCTCAATCTCTTACAGGTTTATCCATCATTGAAGTTAATATTTATGAAAGCATAAAAGACGTAGCACCGATATGGCAAAAGCTTCGAAATAAAGTTGATGATGCCCTTCCTCTTCTTCCTGAAGAAGCATCAACTCCTGTTGTAAACGACGAATTTGGCGATGTGTTCGGATTTCTTATAGCCCTCACCAGTGATGACTATACCTATCGTGAAATGAAGGACGAAGCCGACATTATCCGCAATAGGGTTTTGCGGTTTCCGGCCGTTTCCAAGGTGGAGTTTTGGGGAAATCAGGAAGAACGTGTTTTTATAGAATTTTCGAATGCACGCTTTGCTGAACTCGGGTTAAGTCCCTTTGCTCTTGCTTCCGTCATCCAATCACAGAACATTATTAAACCAAGCGGGCAGGTGTATGATGACCCTGAACGGATTAATATTCGTTCAACTGGAGAGTTCTTATCTGTTGATGATATCCGCAACCTTTCTCTCCGTGCGCCGGGGGGAAAAGAAAGCGTAGCGTTGTCAGACATAACAGATATTAAACGTGGTTTTGTTGACCCGCCTACGATTATGGTTCGCTATAATGGAAAGCCTGCAGTTCTTCTCGCCGTAAGCATGAAGGTCGGGAACAATATTATCAAACTCGGTAAGGATCTTACCGGACTTGTTGAGGAAATAAATACTGAATTGCCAGCTGGTCTAGATTTAGAAATGGCAATTTACACTCCGGAATATGTTAAAACCTCTATCTTTGATTTTCTCATAAATCTTGTTCAGGCGTTCTGTTTTGTAATCCTTGTCATGCTACTATTTGCCGGAATTCGGGTAGGGCTAATTTGCGGAACCCTTGTGCCTATGGCTATGCTGACCGCACTTATCTTCATGCCAATGTTTGATGTGATGCTTGAGCGAATTTCCATTGCCGCAATGATCATTGCATTAGGGATTCTGGTAGATAATGGGGTGGTTGTAAGCGAGAATATTCTAGTAAAGCTCGGACAGGGGATGGATCGAAAGCAGGCTGTTGCCAGCACATCCAAAGAACTCTCTTTTCCTTTGCTGGCTGCTAGTCTGACAACAATATTTGCTTTTCTTCCTATCCCACTCGCTCCAAGTGCCGCCGGTGAATACTGTGTTTCATTGTTTGTTGTTATTTCATTGACGCTTGCAGCGTCATGGATGCTTTCAATGACCATGGTTCCAATGATGTGCTACTACCTGCTGAAACCACAGCTTACAGAAGAGAGCTTTTCCAGCATGGTGTACACTGTGTACCGTAAGGTATTGCTGTTTGCTTTGAAAAACAGAGTGCTCGCGCTAGCAATTGTTTTTGGAGGGTTCGCCATTGCGGTAATGGGCTTTAAATCTGTTCCGAATATCTTTTTCCCTCCTAACGAGCGTGGGCAGTTTATGGTTGATTTTTGGCAACCTTATGGAACGGATATTCGTGCAACACAGCGCCGGTATGAGAAATTAGAACAATTTTTAATGAAACAGGACGAGTTTGAGTCTGTTCTTACATTTGTCGGTACTGGTGGCCCACGTTGGTACTTACCGCTGGATCTTGAGCAGCAGAATGAAAACTTAGCAACATTGATAGTTAATATTGACTCGTTTGAACATTTGGACAGTTTTTTAGATAAGACTGAGAAAGAATTAATAGAAAACTTTCCAGACACACGGTTCAGATTAAAGAAAATGATGCTTGGACCTCCTGCAGGTGCCTCAATTGAATTGCGTTTAGCCGGAGACAGCGTTGAACAGCTCTATGACTTGCGTGAAAAGATTGGTAAAATTCTAGAAAGCAAAGAGGGAGTAAGTGTTGTCTGGGATGACTGGGGCGAGTGGACGAAAGAACTTGTCATTGAGGTTAATCAGGACAGGGCACGGCGAGCAGGATTTACCAGTGAGGATATCGCATCATCCATGCAGATGCAGATGTCGGAATTGCCCGTATCCGACTTCCGCGATGGAGACACGGTAATCCCGATAGTTTTACGCTCAGATGATGACTACCGTGATCAGGCGGATAAGATTCCGGGAATGAACGTGTACTCATATACAGAAAAAAGAAGTGTTCCACTGGCGCAGGTCGCTAATGCCTTTTTTATTTGGCAGCCGTCAAACGTTCGGCGGCGTGATGAAGTGCGAACTATGACTGTTATGGCGGATGTCTATGGTCGCTATGCCTCGGACGTGCTTCAGGAAATTCAGCCGGAATTGGATACGTTGATGACGTCTGAAGAGTGGCCGTTAAACTACACGCTTGAGGTGGGCGGTGAAGATGAAGAGAGCCGGAAAGCGCAGGCTGCATTAATGGCAAATATGCCGCTCGCTATGGGGCTTCTTATTTTGGTATTGGTTGCACAGTTTAACTCTGTGCGTAAGCCGCTAATTATTCTGCTAACACTGCCTCCTATGATGATTGGCGTTGTCCCCGGTATGATTCTTACAGGCCAGCCGTTTGGCTTCATGCCGTTGCTTGGTCTTATTAGCCTTCTGGGGATCATTGTTAACAATGCCATCATGCTTATTGATAGGGTAGATGTACTTTCGCGTAAGGATATAGATATTCAAAATGCCCTTATTCTATCGGGATTACAGCGTTCCAGACCAATTATTATGACCACAATTACGACCATTGTGGGGCTTGTTCCATTGATCGTGTCCGGTGGTGGTATGTGGCGCCCGATGGCTGTATTGATGGTTTCAGGACTAGCTGTGGCGAGCGGACTTACACTTATTTTGTGTCCGGTTCTTTATTCTACTCTATTCCGCATTAATTACAGAGATTACACATGGGACGAGACAATTTTAGAAAAGGCGAAAGATTAGACTAAGAACAACATGTATAAATCCCGTTTGCTCCAACACCGTAAGAGCAAACGGGATTTTTTTATTGCATCAAAAGACTAATAGTTGATTGCAGCAGAATGAGGTGGGGAATTTGGTTCCATCCAAAGGGGTTAAATCATAATGTGCCCTTCAAGATAAGTGACAGCTTTTCCAGAAATTAAAACTCGCTCATTAAGGTTCTTGCAGTAAAGGATTCCTGTTCTAGGTGATGCCTGTACAGCAATCATTGAATCCTTTGAAAGCTTTTCGCTCCAATATGGAATGAGAGAGCAATGTGCAGACCCTGTTACTGGATCTTCAAAAATGCTGGCCTGAGGAGTGAAAAATCGAGAAACAAAATCCACTTCATCGCCTTTTGCTGTCACTGCAATGCCGCCAGTTCCAAGATTGATACTGTTGAGGAGATTTTGGTCTGGAGTCATATTTCTGATGGTTCTTTCATTTTCAAAGACAAGAACATAATCTCTCGATTTTAATACTTCTATCGGTTCAACCTGAATCGAATCGAGAATTATTTGAGGAGCTGAACTTGGGATTGGTTTACGGGAGGGAAAGTTTAATGTCAGCAATTCTCCATCAACGGTAACTGCCAATTGCCCGCTTTGGGAGTAAAAAATCAGGGAAGTTAGTGACGGCTGAAGATGACGGGCAATAACATGTGCTGTCGCAAGTGTTGCATGCCCGCAAAGGTCTATTTCTATTTCCGGTGTGAACCATCTAATTTCAAATCCGTTATCTGCAGCACGAAAAAATGCCGTTTCAGCAACGGCGTTTTCTATTGCAATTTTTTGCATAACGTCATCAGGCAACCAGTGGGGGAGTTCACACACAACAGCAGAATTGCCGCCAAATATGGAATCTGTAAAAGCATCAACTTGAAAAATTGGTAATCGCATAGAACACGTCCTTTGTTACGATGCAAGCAGGATAGATTCTAGAATGTTATTACCTTCTTTCAGCACGTACAATCCGTTTGTTTCTACCTGTTTTCTTTGCTTCATAAAGAGCTGCGTCTGCTTCTTTGAGTAGCTCGTCAATGGAGGAAGTATATTTGTACTTAGGAGACATTCCACAGCTTATTGTACAGCGCACCTTTTGTTTTGGACCAATTTTAATGTCTGTATTCGCATAAGTGGAAACAATCTTATCAAGTAAGTGTATAACTTTTTCATAGGAAGGAGCTGTTAGGATAACACCAAATTCTTCTCCTCCTAATCGACCAAAAACAGAAGTTAATGGAAGCAGACCAGATATAATTTCAGTCGTTTTTTGCAAAACAATGTCGCCGGCATCATGTCCGTAGTTATCATTAACTCTTTTAAAGAAATCAATATCAAGCATGATGGCATAAAGATTTTCATCATAGGTTGCGAACATCTGCTCTGCTAATTCAAAGAATTTTCTACGATTATAAATTCCAGTTAAACTGTCTCGAGTCGCAAGGAATTGTAAACGTTGAATAAGATTTTGTAGCTTCAGATGCACTTTTACTCGAGCTAACAATTCTACCGGCTTAAATGGCTTTGTAACATAATCAACCCCGCCAATAAGGTAAGCGGCTTCAATGCTGTCTTCATCTTTTTGTGCTGTCAGGAAAATTACTGGAATAAATTTGGTTTTTTCATTTTCTTTTAATTTCTTACAGACTTCAAAGCCACTCATTTCCGGCATAAGAATATCCAACAGAATGAGATCAATATGTTCATTAGCGGCAATGTCTAAAGCATCTTTGCCACAAGTGGCAGGAATAACATCATAGTTGTCCAAGATGGCCAGAACCATCTCAATGTTAGTTTCTGAATCGTCGACGACAAGAATTGTAGATTGTTTTACACCATTACTCATCTTGATCTCCTAAAAGATTCAGTGCCTCACTGTATTTGAATTTATCTAAAAGAACCTGAATATCTTTTAGTTTCTTTGCATCTTTTTCATGCAGAGAATACGGAGTAAATTTATCCAGAACCCCTTTAATGTTTTTGGGGCGTTTAGTTCTTATAGCTTTGTATAATGCCCCCCAGAGATTCTTACGGGTTTTGCCTTCAAGAAGTGGTAGAGTGGTTGAGGGCTGTTCTTCCTGCTTAATATCTTGGCAGCTTGAAATATCTTTAAGTACCTTTTCAAGCTCTTGATCAAAACTAGTCAGTAAAGAACTGTCAAAGCTAACCTCAAGTTCTTTAGTAATACTATGCAGTTCTTTTGCACCGATGCTGGCACTTAACCCTTTTAAAGTATGTAATAAGCGCGTTGCCTCTTTCTTATTTTCTTTAAGGAGATGTTTCAAAGAGTTATGGGCGTCTTCGTAATTTGTCTTAAAGTTACGTAAAATTTTGTGATAAAGCGCGAGGTCGCCATTCATGTATTTTAGCCCTGCTTCTGCATCAATAGTAGAAAATTTAAATGTTACAGGCTGTTGAGCTGGCTGTTTCTCTTTTTCCATCTCTTCTGGTTGTAACGATACTTTTGGCGTTAGGTAGCGTAAGAGTGTAGCAAAAAATTCTTCAATGTTTATGGGCTTGTTAAGGTGACCATCCATGCCTGCTTCTTTTGAGCGGGCAATATCAGCTGCCATGGCGTTGGCTGTAAGGGCAACTATATGCACGTTAGAGTTGAAGGTACGAATTTCTTTGGTGGCAGTATAACCATCCATTACAGGCATTTGAACATCCATCAAGATCAACTCATACTTGTCCGGATGCAGCTTAACTATTTCTACGGCTTCTAATCCATTATGGGCCTCATCAATTAAAATTCCACTATGGGCGAGCATCTCTTTTATTATGTCACGATTCAGGTCACTATCTTCAACAAGCAATACACGACTGCCTTTCCTTGTCGTAAGTTCTTCTTTAAGGTTGGCTTTTTTAACATTGGAATCAACATGTTCTGTTATTTCCTGACCAAAGTAGGAAAGTATCAGGTTGTATAGCTCTGAAGGATTAATTGGCTTTTGTAAAAAAGTTGTGATGCATTGACCTTCTTCTCTACAGTAATTTTCATCATACGCTGAAACCATAATGATAGAATGGGATGATGAAGGTAAGATAGAATCTAGTTTTTCTACAAGATTAGCACCGTTGGTGTCCGGTAGGTTCCAATCTACTAACACAAGGTCATACGAAGGCCCTGTCTTTACTTTTTTAAGAGCTTCCTTACCCGAGCTGACAACATCTACATCAAAGTTGTATACAGAAAGAGTGTTCAAAAGAGATGCCTGCCATGATGGACTATCATCAACAATAAGGATGCGTTGTTTTGTAAATAGAACTTGTTCGTCTTTTGGTGATGAAAGCTCCTTAAGATTAACTGTGAAAAAGAAGGATGAGCCTTTTCCTTTCTCACTTTGAACCCATATAAGCCCACCCATCATCTGAACAAGCTGTTTTGAAATAGCAAGACCAAGTCCAGTTCCACCATACTTGCGTGTTACGCTTGTATCTGCTTGAGTAAATGACTTAAAAAGTTTTGATATTTCTTCTTTAGTTAGACCAATACCGGTGTCCCTAACCTCAAATCGCAAAACGTCCTTTTTAACCTTGGAAACATAAATACCTACTTCACCTTCATCAGTAAATTTGATGGCGTTGCTCATTAAGTTGGTAATAATTTGGGCAAGGCGCAATGGATCACCCACATAATTCATAGGGACATCTGGGTCATAGCTAATAATAAATTCTAATTTTTTATCAGCGGCACTTACACCCACAACTGCAGTGACCTTTTCCATAACATCATGTAGCGAAAACGTCGTTTTTTCTAACTCTAGTTTCCGAGCTTCAATCTTAGAAAAATCTAAAATATCATTAATAATTTGCAAAAGAGATTGGGCCGCTATTTCAATTTTTTTAATATATTTCTTTTGTTGAGGTAATGTTTCCTGTTGCTCCATAAGATATGCAATTCCAGTAATAGCATTAATTGGTGTCCGTATTTCATGACTCATGTTTGCAAGAAATTCCGATTTTGCTTCGGTAGCAGATTCAGCATCATGCAACGCAACGTGAAGTGCGTCTGTTCTTTCTTTGACAAGCCGTTCAAGATTTTCGTTCATCTCCTTTTGACTCTTCGTCAGTGAAGATATTTTTTTACCTGCGTCATCAAAGGCCTCTTCAAGCTCGCCGATTTCATCACTAGCAACTTTTTTAAGATTGAGATCGTATTCATTTCTTGAAAGCTTTCTTGCTGCCTCCTTGAGTGCTTCGATACGTTCGATCAAATGTTTGGATGAGAAAAAGGCAAGAAGAATTACTATGATCAACATCAACGAGGCAATCACCTCTATATCTTGAACCAGACGGTGATACGGTCTTAATAAATCATCTTTGTTAATTATCGTGGCAACAACCAATTTGTTTTTGGGTTCGTATATATAGTAGAGTAATTTATCACCGAAGGTCGATTTTTCTTCCCGTTTAATGAAGTGATAATTCATCCAACCCGATCGTGGAGTCTCAAGCCCTTCTTTTTTTACTCTTTCGAATACTTCTTTAAAAAAGTACTTCTTAGTCTTAGGGTCGATAAAATTTAATGCATTACTTCCTATGAGAAACGGATGGTATAAAATAAGACCATCTAACTTTAAGATGGTTACATAACTACCCGCTACAGGGCTAAGATTAGAATTAGCCAACGTCCTCGTAAAATATGTAAGTTCTATAGGAGTGTGTTTTTCTTCACCATATATTACCGCACCGATAATCCATTTCCATGGGGAAAAATAGGTCATATAGGCAATATCATCTTCAGGATATACACCTTTTCCTTTCCTTATCCGTAAGAGCCCCTCTTTTTGCTTCATCATTTTATTTAAAAATTCAGGAGAAAGATCATTCGGGGCAGGGCAGTCCTGTACTATCTGATCAAGGTTCGAAATGTTCTTTGGCGTAATGACAAATGAATACACAGAGTCACCAATTAAAAGGGGAGTCAGAGCCTTGTGAGCTTGTTCCTGAGCCTCAGCTAATGTGAGTTTACCAAGTTTGTGCTTGTTTTCGTAATACTGTGCGATCGTAGAGCTTGTTTGAGTTATTCCACGAAGGTATTGTTCGGTGGATTCATCAAGAAGCTTTTCAACCATAATACTTGCCAGTTTGGTGTTGGCTACGAGCTGAGTTTTTAACGAATTTTCAAATGTTTCTTTGATGTGTGGCAATGCAAAGGTAATCGCGCCCAGCATAATGAGCATCAGAAGCAGAAAGGTTATGAAGATCTTGCTTCGCATGGAGAGTCTCTTAATGAAATACATCGTGCCTTCCTTCCGTATGCCCGTGAATATAGTCTTTCAAAATTTGAACGCATGTTTGTTTACTATACTCTATGGAGGAAGTTCAGGTATACAACTATGTAAAAGTTATCACTTTTATTGCACGGATAAAGGCGAGTAGCGTCTTGATGTTATGACAACCTTTTTAATTGGCTTTAAATAAAGACACGTTGGTTATGCGCAACATACACTTAATGCATCACAAAAAAGGCTTGCAACTTATTGCAAGCCTTTCGTTTTACTTTAAATAGAGGTTAGACATAAAATAACGTGAGGATGAGCATCGAACCTAAATAAATGCCGCCAAAGACAAGACCTAAGAACCACCATCGAGCCTGACTGATAAAGCCGGAACCGTACCAAATAGGGGATGGACCGGTCGCATATGGAGTAATTATCCCCATCAACCCAAGGCTGCCTGCCAGCATGAGAGCTACTTTGGGGATCATTTCAGCTGGAAGCAGACCGGTTGCTGTCACCATAAACAATGGCATAAGCGCAGTCGTATGCGCTGTGGTACTTGCAAAGAAGTAGTGGAATACAAAAAACATAAGAACAAGGAATAGTGCAACTGAAGCCGGTGGCATGCTCTGAAGGTATTCTGCGGAAAGAGTGCCAATCCATGGAAGAACACCAGTTTTATTGAGTCCAGAAGCCATCGCAACGAGTGTCGCGAACCAAACTAATACGTTCCAGGCGCTCTTATTACTTATAACGTCGTCCCACGAAATTACGCCACTAAGGACCATCAAAGACAAAACAAGCACCGCAGCAATAGTGCTGTTTATCCCTAGATCTTTGCCAAATATCCAAAGAAAAAGAGCCAGGATAGCGTATCCAAGCATCATAAGTTCTTTTCGGCTTACAGAACCTAATTTTTCAAGTTCCTTTGCAGCCCACGCTGGAGCTTCAGGAGAGTTTTTTTGAGTAGGCGGATAGATTACATATGCAAGCCATGGGGTAAGGAGAAATAGAGGCAACATGGCTGGAATCATGATTTTCCCCCATTGTCCCCAGCTTATTTGAACCCCGCTACTTTGTGCAATAAGATCTACTGCTAGCAAATTTGGTGCTAATGCGGTCAGGAACATAGAACTGGTCACACATGTTGAGGCTATACCGACCCATGTCAGATACGAGCCTATCTTTCGTGGTTCGTGATCCGGAGTAGAGTTGAACATAAGAGGAATGTTACTAACGATCGGATAGATTGTACCTGCACTACGTGCTGTATTTGAAGGCATAAAAGGAGCTAGCAATGCATCGGAAAAAGCAATGGCATAGCCAACTCCAAGGGTATTTCGTCCTAAATATTTAATGAGGATCAAGCTGATTCGTCTTCCAAGTCCGGTTTTCTTATACCCAAGAGCAAACATAAATGCTGAGAATACGAGCCAGATAACACCATTGGAAAAACCTGAAAGAGCCCAATTTCTACTAGCTGTTGGATTTGAGTCAACCAAACCAAGAACAGCAACTACAGATACCCCCACAAGCCCTACAAGGGCAGCGGGCACAGGCTCAATGATCAACCCGACTATCACTCCAATAAATATACTTAGAAAGTACCAACCTTCTGGCGTAAGCCCTTCAGGCATAGGGCACAAAGCCATACCAACGGTGATGATAACAGGGGAAAATTTCAATAAATATTCACGCATGGATCTCTCCGTGGTTTACGTAACAGATGAAGAATTCTGAATTGCATCCATTTCCGAGAGTCAGTGCTGTCAGCTATTACGCTGTTATATAAAAGCTATGTTGATACATAGAGCCGTGGGGGAAACTGACTCATTGTAAGCCTTCATTACTAATCATCCAGTATTTATTGAAAATTTTTTAAAAACTTAGATGGGTTGAGCTTGGTTTTCTGGCACGGTGCCCGATAATAAGAAAGAAAGACAAAGAGCCACTCGCTGCGAGGGGATTATATTTATTTTTTACTAAGGCACTTAATGACGATGCATGTAAAATCATCTTCCAGTGAGGGCTGTTGGGCATAATCCAACGCGCTGGAATAAAGTTTATCGATAAGATCCTGAGAAGAAAGCTCGCTGTTATCACGAATGATTGTCTTCATAAGCTCTTTTCCAAACATAGTACCCTCTGGTGACCGGGCTTCCCATATACCATCAGTCGCCATGACCACGATATCACCGGGCAGCAACTTTTCTGAATTTTCAGGATAGGTCACATCTGTTGTAACACCAAGAGCCGTCCCGCCCATTCCTTTAAATTCAACAAATTGAGATTCTGAACGACGATACACCATCGCTGCATCATGTCCTGCCCGTGTCCATGTTAATGTGTTTGTAAGAGTATCTAATGAAGCGAGATATAATGTCATAAACTGACCGGTTCCAAATGTGTCATAAGCAACCAGTTCGTTTGCTTTACGTGTTATTTCAGACAGGGCAAAATCATTTCTAGTACAGGAGCGCAAGTAGGCGCGAGCAGTAGCCATAAGCAATGCCGCCGGAACGCCGTGACCGACCACATCGCCAACAGCCATCACCTGTTCAGAGGCGCTTCCCGAGGCAAAGTCAATAAAGTCATAATAATCACCGCCTGTTTCAGCACAGTAGAAGCTGGCTCCGGCTATGTCGTATGAGGGAGGAGATGGCGCTGCGTGCGGTAACAACTTACGCTGCACAACACTTGCCAGCTGGAGAGAGCTTTTTAGATGAACATTTTCTTCCAGCGATGGCACCATCTCATTAATTGCTTTTCCAAGCTCCCCGATTTCATCTTTCCCGACATCTTCTATACGTACCGAAAAATTTCCTGTGCCTACTTCACGGACTGCATAAACAAGTTTGTGAATGTTCTTACTTAATGAGCCCGATAAAACAATTGCCATTATGCCCAAAAGCAAGACTGTTCCAGTTAATAACAGCTGTGATGTGTCCATTTGATGAGTAAAAATTGACCGGATAACATCCGTTTCTTTAGCAGCGTCACGCACAACATCGATTCGCGGAACACTAATGAGCAAGGCCGTTTTACCTATACCCAACGGTGCATATACAATTATGAACCCAACACCATCTATAGAAGTACTCAACAGACTTCCTTTTCCCTGCAGAATATTACGCGAAATCTGTTTGCTGGTTCCGGCATCTAGATCAATATCGGTATTGGGAGAGGTAAACCATCTGCCTTCCTCTTTACCGGGTGTTCGCGTTGCCACTGTCAGAACATCACCCTCTGGTGTGGCATAAACAAGATAGGAAGTAACATTAGATGAAAGCTTTGATAGATGTCCCGGATCACGCAGAAGTGTGCTGACAGGAACTGCAATAGTTACTGTACCTATTACCTTATCATCTACATAAATATTCTGTGATGCCGTAAAAATTGAACTATTAAATATTGGATCATGCATTGGTCTTGACCACGAGGACCCATGCTCAAGACTCGGAGGAGCCATATCTCCAAATAAACATTGCTGCTCAGATGCTCCCTTTTTTGTTGGTAAAAACAATTGAGAGTTATCTAACAGTCGAACCTGTTGCCAAAGGATCAAATCCGGGTAACGGTTGGCAAATTCTTCAAGAGTGGGGACAAGCAATGAAAGATCTTTTTTTATTCTCTTAGAGTGGGAGAATATGCATATCCCTCCGCGCTTCATCATTTCTTCATGATGATCTTTACCTTGCATTGCAGAAACCATTTCATCATCAGATTCCACATTGCGTATCGGTACTTGTGATGAGCTGATAGCAGAGGCAGCATCATTAGCAAGAATATCTAATGCTGCATTAATAAGCTGACTTTCCCTTTTCAATAACCGTGCATGATCATGAACAATTCTCTGTAGTGATGTACTAATATTTTGAAGAAGCAGTTTTTCTGTTCGAGTCTCAACTTTCCCCGCAAGCTCGTTCATGGACTCCATGCCCGTAAAACGTAAGAAAAAAATAGGGGGGATTGCTGTCAGCAATATAATTAACAGAATTTTTATTCGGATAGGCATGTGCTTCTTCCTCAATACTCCGTCAGCAGGGCGCTAAAATATATATTACCCAAAACTAGTTACATTATCTGTAACATTACGTTTGGATGCATGTAAGGATTAATCCAGCAATAAAAGCAAGATGTAACGAGAAGATGATTAAAAGAAACTGTCCTCTATTAGTTGCTGATAAGCTTTCTATGAATAGTAAATGTTGCGTTAAGATTACATGTTGAAATATTTGCTAAAATAAAAAATATAAATTTTTTGTGACCAAAGACTGCTCAACAACGTATTACTTTGTGATGCGAAACTTTATTTGTCAGGAAAATAGCAAAGTCCCAGATAGGGATGTTGTTGTCTCCGTTCTTAATGGAGACACAGAGGCATATGCTCTGCTGGTAAAAAAGTATCAGGCTAAAATTTACAGTATCTTCGTTCGTTCAATCCAGTCACAGGCCGTGGCAGCTGAGTTGGCTCAGGATGTTTTTCTAAAAGCCTTTGAACGGCTGGAGCAGTTTTCACCTGAAAATAAGTTCTCCTCATGGATTAATGCCATCGCAATTAACACGCTACGCGATTATTGGCGCAAAGATGGACGGAAATCATCTTTTACTGATGAATTAAATGTGGATCAGACTCACAGTGATTCAACAGTTGAAACACATATTCTTAACGGCAGTATCATGCAGGTTGTTCAACAGCTTCCTGTTCTTTATCGAGAGACACTGCTGCTGCGGTTTCGCGACGATTTATCCGTCAAGGAAATTGCAGATTCTCTGGGGATTGGGGTAAGCGCAACAAAGATGCGCTTAAAAAGGGGAATTGAGATCGTTTCAGCTGCTGTGGGAGGGGAAAGATGAACAAAAAAAATAAGATAGAAGAACAGCTTTACAACCTTTTTCATGAAGAAGAATTTCATGACGTGGAACCGCCGGAAGATTTCCTGCAAAACGTCATGAATCAGTTGCCAAAACGTGCAACTGAACCAGCATCTTTTTCTGTCAAATGTACAGAACTGGCTCATAGCCTATGGAAACGCTTTACCAGACCAATGACCATTTCTGTTTCACCGTTGCAGGTAGCTTTCAGCTGTGCAGTCGTTCTTTGCAGTGTTTCGTTTATGTACGAAGCTCCGCACAAAAAAGAGGGTGGAGTGGTTGATGTTGTACACACAACATCCCGTAAACTGGGGCTTAAACCTGTTTCCTTTGCTTTGCATGATCCGGATAAACAGTTTTCCTCAGCAGTCGTCATTGGCTCTTTTAATAAATGGCAAAGCCGAGGCTTTGAGATGTCTTATGACGAATCACAAGAAGCATGGGTACTTGAACACGAGCTTCCTCCGGGGGACTATGAGTACGTTTTTCTTGTAAATGGTGAAGCCTCAATGCCTGACCCAAGGGCTGTTTTCTATGTACAGGACAGCTTCGGCAATAAGAACTCGCTGCTTCAAGTTGGTGGAGTACAACATGAATTATAACCAGTTAATTGCACAAAAGCAGGTAACCATAGGCCGTGCTGCAATAACTGCCTGTATTGTGTTGTCCCTGTTATTACTCCCTAGTTTTGCATCGGCTACTGAGAAAGCAAAAAAAGTTGTCCAAGTTCCTTTTTCAGAATTGATTGAGAGTGCAAAGAATGCAGGAATCCAGCAGGATATTTTGTTTCTTATGACGCAGGAAGTTCTTGAGAAAAAAATAGATAAAAGCAGTGCTACCTGTCTTGTATCTTTGCTGATCAATGCCAAAAAAGCAGGTATGCCAGTATCTATCCTTGAAGAAAAAATTCGTGAAGGAAGAGCAAAAGGCGTTGCAGGAGCGCGTATTTCTAAGGCGATAAAAGGGATGATTGAAGAGATGCAATTTTCCAAGCAACTCTTATCCCAAAAAACAGGCGCCGAACCGCAGGAGACTGATCTACGCATGATGTGCGAGATTCTTTCTCAGGGGATTAGCCGCACACAGGCAGAAAACTTTGTTTCATCCTATGCAGATAAAAAAATTAATATAGTGCTTGAGGGGCTCAGACTATACGCGTTGCTGAGTCAGTCTGGAGTGTCATCGCATCAATTAAATGAATTTACAGTCATCGTCATGACAGATGAAGCTGTGCTGATGCGCTGGAGAGAGCTTCCACAACTTTTTTCAATAGTTATCAGGAGTGATGTAACCCCGAATGTTTTTATGAGCAAAGCGATCCAGGCTGTAAAGTTGGGTACCTTACCGCATAACTTTGCCCGGGAGCTTTCTTTACAACCTCGTTCACTGGGTGTTTCAGAGGAAAGTTCAAATGATAGTTAGAACGATTTTTCCTGTTCTACTTTAAAAACGCTGAGAGTGATTGATGAACGTATCTAACGTTGTGTGCCGTCTATTGATGATCGGAACACTTGTTGTCGCAATGGCAGGGTGTACTGGAGTAAAAGGCCAGTACTATCTGGGAATGGAAAAGTATGGTCAGGGACAGAAAGATTTTGAGCAGGCTGTAGCAAAAAATCCGAATGACGCTATGGCACATTATTATCTTGGGCGCATGTTATTGGCACAAGATAAACCGGAAGCTGCTCTTAAGCATCTTAAAAAAGCTGTAAAACTTCAGCCTAACGACGATGACTACCATTTCTGGCTGGGAATTAACTACTGGTCAGTCATGGATTACAAAAATGAGCGTAAACAATATCTTCGCGCAATTGAACTAAACCCGCATGCCACATACGCACATTTATATCTGGGACATAACTACCTGGATAAACGTGAATGGAAAAAAGCGTACGACCAATACCAGATAGTGCTCCGAAAAGATCAGTACGATCCGGAAGCCCTATACAACACTGCTGCCGCTCTACACGGCATGAAGCGCTACAAACGAGAGCACAAAGCCTTACTGAAGTACTTAAAGTACTATCCCGACGGCCACCTTGCATTAAAAGCTGTCACTAGTCTTAACAAGCTTGGTGATTACTCATGGCGAAATTTTTATATTGGCAAACGAAAAGTGAGCTTTGTCACAGTTAAGTTTGAAAAAGATACTGCAAAAATAAAAACAGAAACAACAGCGTCATTAAAGCTGTTAGGAGCAATGCTTAAAAACTCTCCTAAGCTTTCTGTGGATGTTGTTGTTTATGTCAAAGGAAATAAATCGTTAGCAAAGGCCAGAGCCATTGCTGTCAGAAATTATATAACAACGTATGTTCCAGATGTTGAAAGAAAGCAGCTACCTATTAGCTGGTTTGGACAATCGGAACGAATAGGTTCAGGTAAAAAAGCACAACATCTACCTGAATCAGTACGCTTTATTACTCATGTAAAGTAACTGGAGGTCGTTATGAAAAAGAATAAATTATTTGCTGTCCTAGGCATTTGCTGTTGTTTACTTGTGTGTTCTATTGCTTCTATTTCTTTTGCGGAAACAGATTCAACAACTTCTACTGGTACCGAATCTGATATTGGCGCTACTCCCAGTACAGGCACCGAAGCTGGCGCTGAAGAAGGCACTGATGCCGGTACAGATGAAGGTACAGACTCCAGTACAGATGAAGGAGCCGGAACAGGCACCGATGAAGGCGCAGACGAAGGTACAGACACCGATACTGACCAAGCTCCTTCTTTTTCAAATCCAGCTCAAGCTGCCAAAGCAGAAGCGTTAGCTGCTGCTGTAGCATCTCAGCCAAATGAAGAAGCAGATGCAGCAATTTCAGAAGCTGAAGATGCGAAAGCTGCCGCAACTGCTGCTGCAGCGGCTGTTGCAGACGCAGAAGCTGCCTTAGCTGCAGCTCAGGAAGCAGCGGATGAAGCTGCAGTTGCCGAAGCAGAAGCTGCAGTTGCTGCAGCAAAAGAGGCTGCTGCACAAGCAGACGCAGGTTTTGCTGACGCTCAGGCAAAAGCAGAAGCTGCAATGGCTTCTATGACTTCCGTTACTACAGCAGACATTGCGGCTATGCGAGCTGCAGAAATGGGCTGGGGTCAAATTGCAAAAGAACTTGGTGTTCATCCTAGTGTTTTGGGTGCTGCTCTTGGCAAAGCTAAAGGGAAAGCCAAAATGGGCAAAAATGCTGGAGCTAACGGACAGAAAAGAAGCAAAAATGTTGCAACTGCCCGTAATACTAAAAAGGGATACTCTTCAGCTCCTGGTGCAAAAGGTGGCAAAGCTAACGGTAGCAAAGCTGTAGGCCTTGGCCAATCCAAAAAAGGTTCCCGTGGTGCTAGTTCCGGTAACTCCGGTAAAGGTGGCGGTAACGGCGGCAACAGTGCCGGTGGAAATGGCAATGGAAATGGCGGCGGCAAAGGTGGCGGTAAAGGTGGTGGTAAGGGCGGCGGCAACGGTGGCGGCAACGGTGGCGGCAAGAAATAAGCCCCTTCCTTTCTCCTAATATGTTTGTAAAGGCTCATGCAGAAATATGCATGAGCCTTTTTTAATAGAAACGATTATGGTTTTCCGTTTGTCTGTCAAAAGAGCCTGATATAATTTGAAAAATTGGAAGTAGTTAAAGTCTTACTTTAACTACTTCCTTTAAGGTTGATTAACAAAATATGTCAGATTTTCACTACACAATAGAGGCAGGTTCTTCCGAATAGTTTCATCAGACCAATCCCACCATGCCATTTGTAGCAGCTTTTCTTTCTTGTCAGCACTAAATCGTTCTCTAATCAACTTAGCAGGATTTCCACCAACGATTGTGTATTCGGGAACGTTTTTTGTTACTACCGAACGAGCCGCAATGATCGCACCATGACCAATGGTAATTCCAGGCATGATCATAGCTTCGCTTCCTATCCAAACATCATTGCCGACAATCGTATCCCCCTTTGGGAGATAACCATCAGGAGCCTCAGAGAAATCTGCCATATAATGAAAAGGATACGTGCTAAGCCAGTCATTACGGTGCCCTTGATTACCAGCCATCATAAAGACTACACCGGAACCAATTGAACAAAACTTACCGATTATGAGCTTATCTACATCATCCCTGTCTGGTGAAAGATAACGGACGTTTTCCTCAAAGTGTTTGCCGTGATAGTAGCCGGAATAATAACTGTGACGACCGACAATAATGTTCTTGTTTGTTAGGTGCTGACGAATTTCATACCCTTCATATGGTGAAGAAAATGGATTTGTCATGGTCAATTCTCCCAAAATGTGAGGGGCTAATCCCTCGTAAAAGGTTCTGTCTATAAGCTTCAGTCAAAAAACTAAGTCACTGAAGTCAGACAGCTCTTTTTATGCGGCGTGGAACAATACAGCCGACTTGAATAGGGAGTATGAAGGAAGGAAATAAAATAAACATGTCCTCGAAATATTACCTCAATGAAAAAGCGTCAATCCAGTTTCTAATTATGGGGAAGATAATTAGTCTTAAGCTCTCACATGGAGCAAAGAGCTTTCACACTCACCCTATGTTTGTCATGCAGGTGACATATATCGAAAAACTTGGGTCTAGATACACCAGAAATAAATCTACCCCCAACAGGTAGATAACAGGCACAAAAATAGGAGATATGCTGAAGGAGTTATGAAGTTAATCATCAAAAAAAACTACAGAATTACGCCCATTAGTTTTAGCGCGATATAGACGTTGATCTGCACTACGAAGTAGCTCTTCAATTTCTATGTACTCTGAAGTAGCACCGGCAACACCGACGCTGATGGTGCAAGGGATTACGTTTCCGCAACAGATGGTATCTTTTTCTGCAAACGCCTTTCGCAGTCGTTCCGCGACTTGAACTGCCTTGTAGCGTGTCGTCTGAGGAAGAAATACGGCAAATTCCTCTCCACCAATCCGTGCAAATAAGTCGTTATCACGTAACTGTTCTTTACACATAGCAGCAAAGTCGCGGAGAACAGCATCTCCTGCCTCATGACCATATGTGTCGTTTATGCTTTTGAAGCTATCAAGATCAATCATTAGCATCGAATACCGAAAGCCCTCATGACGAACATCATCTGTAAAGAATTTCATACGACGAAAAAATTCCTTACGATGCAAAGCTCCAGTAAGATCATCTGTGGTGGCCATTTGCATCAAATGATCTTCTTTCGCCTTACGCTTTGTAATGTCATCAACCACCCACAAGATGCCTTTATACAAGTTTGCAGGAATATTTCTATCGATGGCTTGCCCAGTAAAAGAACACCAAATTGTATTGCCGTCTTTTCTTCGCATTTGATATTCAAACTTGAGAGGCTTACCATGAGCCAATTCCGGATAAATCGTTGCACCGAATTCATCATACTTTTCTAATGAAATATGAAGCTGGCGCATGCTGATGCCTTTTATTTCATCAGGTGATTCATATCCTAAGATATCTGCAAGAGCTTGATTTGCCCGCCGTAAATATCTACCGCCTTTCAAGAGCATAAGCCCGACTTTGCAGTTGCTGAAAATAAGCTCAAGTTCATACAGGGCATCTGCCAAATCCATCTCAGTTGCACGCGTAAATGTAAGATCACGCATGGCCGTTGCGCGGTATCGTTGTCCTCTCAAGATGACATTACTTCCCCTGATTTCAACGGGGAAAGTCGTCCCATCTCTTCGTTTACACGTGGCAAAGTATGGTTCTGTTATTCCATTTGCTACATGATCTTTTACAATACTATGAGAGTCCTTTGCGAGAAAATCAAATGCATAAAGCCCCAGCAGTTCTCTTGTAGAATACCCGAAAATATTCTCAGCTTCAGCATTGGCAGCAACACATTTGAAATTTTCATCGAATATTCCGATAGCTTCAAATGCTACATCATTCAGAGTCTGTTCGATTTCGAGTTGCTCTTTTAGCTTGGCTATCTCTTTTTTGGCTTCTGTTAAATCCATACATGACCTCAAAGAGTTATTAACAACTTAAGATAAATTATCTTTATTTGCCCATCTGTGCCCCTTGTGTTGGTGCCACTTAAAAAGGCTTAACTAGAGAGTCCCTACTGTGCATAGGATAGCATGAATGTACGCATACGCACAGAAGGTGGAATCGATTATTTCCTACCAAACAATTCTTAATAACTGCAGCATGTTGTTCTTACGTGGGGATATGGGAATCTAAAGAAAGGAAAGCGTTTTTACTGCCTATTTGCCCATATTGCAGCAGCTATGTTTCTAATTATGCTGATAGAGGAGAGGAGCGCACAAACTTTGATAACATCTGGTCAACTAATGACAAATCCAGAAAGCTATCCGAAGCTGGGGCCTCGTACTTCTGGATTACAGGGGGGAAGCAATAGCTATCGCTTTACAGCGTATAAAAAAATTGCCCACCAACATCCGGTAACACGGAGGAGGAGGTGGACAATTTTCATTTATCTTATGAGGTAGCAATCACTTTTACTGTTTAAGCTGTAACTGCACTGAGGTTGCATGCTTATCTTGCTTACTTGAACCGGCTTGAACAGCAGTTACGCGTCCTTCCAGTTGAGGTGAATTTTTAATGATCACTTCACGGACTGCATTTGCTCTATCGAGAGCCAACTTTCGCAGTGCCTCGTGAGAGGTGTCTGCTGTCTTGCGCAAGTATTCTTCCATTTGCTCTCGAGTTTGATCCTTGTATCCTAAGAAGCCACCAGGACGAGGATGTTCTTTTAATTCAGGTGCATTCTCGTACGCAGCCTCTAAGTATTCATCATAATTATACTTAGGCACAGGCGCATCTTCGAGGTTAATATTCTTTTTCGTCGCGCTTGAAAGGCTGTTGTACCACTCTTGCTTTACAGCCATAGTAACAGCTCTATCGCGCAAACCTTTTACGTCAATCTCAGGATTGTAGTACCCAAGGCATTCCATGGTAATAGATGGCTTTGTTTTTAGCACAGAAGCAATTTTAGCTAACTTCTGAGCATCTGATTTAGGCAATACGGCAGATCCCGGCTTAAACACAACATACTGTGCTTCATCAGGGGATAGATCACCAATTAACGATCCCAGTAGGGTAAACGGAGAAATTGCCGCCTTCACCACAATATTCACCAGCGTTGTTGCAATAATCTGGCTGAGATGGAAGTTCGGGTCATTCAAATTACCTGTTACCGGTAAATTAATAGGAATATCACCGTTTGGCTGTCGCATAAGTGAAAGCCCCAACTTAATTGGAACAGACGGTGCTTTTGACTGTGCATTCCTTTCACCAAGGGTAAAATCTTCAAACAACAAATTGTTATCAGCATTCAGCTTGTTTTGCTGTATTTTCAGCTTAACGTCTGCATTCAAAGACCCTGATTTAACAGGATACGCAATATATTTAACGGTGTATGGGCTAAATGCATCCAGTCCAACGTCATCCAACTTCAACGTCATATTCAATGCAATCGGGCTAACCATAGGATTTACCATACCGGATGCTTTGATAGACCGTCCCTTTAGTGTTGCAGAAACGCTGACAGGAGAAGGCTTTTTACCTGCAAGGCTGAATTGCTTGTAAGATGCAGCTATGTTTTCAACATCAAGAATAACTTTTGGGGTAACAGACGTATCTTGAAATGTTACTGCACCATTTCGAACTTTAATTGCCCCAATGGATAAAGAAAACGGCTGTGTACTAGCCTGAATTGCTGAGCCTTTTCCACGTGGTGACGTTTTTGTAGGCTGTTTTACTTTAGGCGTTTGTTTTCCTTTCGATTTACCTGCTGCACGGGCAAGACTTACGGAACCGTCCCGCCGCAGAATCACTTCCGTTTGCGGTTTATCAATTGTTACAGACTCGATTGTTGCACTATTCTTTGCAGAATCAAAAGTCGCTTTTTTAACAGCTACCTGCTTCACAGAACCTAAGCGTTCATTCTCAACCTTATTGTCTGCTGAGACATTATTTACAGTAACATCACCTGTAACTGTAATTTTAGGATCGCCCGTTTCTGGAACAGCAACTTTGCCTTTAGCCGTTGCGGATACTGTACCTTTTGTGATGGTAACATCTGTATGCTCATTAATATATTCTGCAAAATCAGGAATATTAATATCTTTGATGTTTACATCAGCATCAACGGCCAGAGGAGAGTGGGCGAAAGTACCTTTTGCGTTTATTTTGCTCTTATCGTTTACACCGGTAGACACAGAAAACGCAGCCGGCTTATTATCAAGCGAAATATCGCTGGCAGTAATCGCAACATCTTTCAGGCTAGTAATGACGGTTTTCTGAAGCGCAGTATCGTGGAGCGTAATCTTACCGTTTTTTACAGCAACGCCCTGAATGCGCAATTTCCATGCACTACCGCCAGAAGCTGCTTTTTTCGCCTTAGGAGCTGGTTCAGACTCTTTTAATCCAGATCCTTTTTGCTCTGCTACCAACAGAGAAATTAAGTCAATGCCGTTTTTGCTTCTGGTGATGGTAATGTCAGGAGTAATAAAACTGATATTTCCAATAGAAACAGATTGCTGTTGCAGGTCAACATTTGCGCCGTCCACTACAAGTGTCTGCAGGAAAATAGGAGCCTTCTTGAAGTCTTTGCCAGTTACTGCCAGATTCTGTAGCTGGATATTACCATTAGCTACCTTTACAAGAACTTGTGAAGAATCACCACTGGAAACTTGAATATTCGCAGCAGCACTTAGAGCACCGCTACCAATTTTGGCAGGTGTTGCAGAAGCGATGTACGGCATAAACTGAGCAAGTCCCAACCCTTTAATACTAGCCTTTAAGTCGGCCGCAACGGGGGAAACGGCAACGCCGCCTACAACCTCGATCATTTTGTTATCGCCGATAGTAATTGCTACCTCTGCGGCATTATTAGGCTCAGTCGTTATGTTTTTAACGGTGACATCAACTGGAGAAAGTGTAATCGCAAACGGTCCCGGGACAGTGCTGTCTTGAAAAAGAACCTTGCCTTTTTTAATTGTAAAAGACTCAACAATTACAATAAACGGTTGTTCTTCTTCCACGTGCTTTGCAGTTGACTCGTTAGGAGTAGCGGCTTTCTTTACCTCATCATTGCTTCCAATCGGCTTAGTTGATTCCGTTGAGTTGGCAGCCGCATTTTTGCTTTCATTTTGGGAAGCAGACTTCGCAGAATCATCTTTTTCCGGCTTAAAGTAGGTTGCCCAGTTTATTAAATTATCTTTCTGTCTATGAACCTCAACATAAGGTGAATCAATTTCTATATTTTGAAAAATAACCTTCTTTTCTGCTAACGAAAAATCTTTCAAGTTAACAACAAGTTGCGGAACCTTAAGTACTTCACTTTTGTCTTTCTTAGTTAGGCCAAGATCGGTTAATTCCACTTTACCGTCTACGTGCAATTCAAGAGGTTCACCCTCAGGGCGACTAAATCCGAGGTTAATGGAAATTTGCATATCACCGGAAGTCAACGCAACAGGAGAATCTACAGGGACGTATCTCCAGTAACGGGAGAGTGGAATTTTGTCTGTAGAAAAAGAGAACTTGGTGAGTAAATTATTCGAGAAAGGATATGTTGAGCCATCAAGGTCAAACGGTGTACCGTTAATGAGCATTGACAACTTCGGCTTAACCGCCTCATGAAGGTCACTTTCAAACGAAGAAGCAAGCGGAATTGCCAATGACAATTCGCTTATAGTCTGAACAGTATCTTCCTTCTCATCGTTGAAAACAATATGCCCATCTTCCATAATGAGGTTTAAAACCTTAAATGGAAAGATTCGCTTATCCTTTTCCTTTTCTTTTGGCTCCGCAACGGACTCTTCTGCTTGTTTAGCTAGGTGCTTCAGAATATCATCAATCGACAGAGTATCATCTTTGTATCGTGTAACATTAAAATTTGGTTTAACAATTCGGACATGCTCAACAATAGGTGCCAAGGCGAAAATTGATTTCCCCGAGAGCTGTGCTTCAAACATTCCTATAGAAAAGAGATTACCGTCACCATCTTTCTTCACCACAGCAATATCAGTAAATTCAACGCGCAGTGTTAATGGGTTAACGCTAATGTTACCAATAGTGACGTTTCGTTGGAGCACTGGCGGCAATTGTTCTTCAAGCTGCCACTTTGCGACAGGCGCAATAACAAGAAATCCCACTAAAACATACAGCAGAAAAAGGGAAAGTAGAGTTGTTATCGTAATGGTTGTGACTTTACGCGCACGTGTGGCAAAGAAAAATTTCCGGTTCATCGTAGCCTCTTAATACAACTATGAGGGAGTCACTATAAAAGGTACAAACTGTGCTGTTCGAGCAGGGGAGCAGCAATTTATTTTATAGTTACGCCCAGTTCTGTTTATAATGGTCAAGAAGTGGCATTCCTAATTCGTTCAAGTAAAAAGATCAATCGCATCATCAATATGAACGCCGTAGTGAATACTAACCTGAAACGAAAGTAACAACCAACGGGTAACATGCATTAGACGACTTGAACTCCCGTTGAATTCACGTCTACCTCCGATAGCTACTCAATATTTTTTATTAATTAGCGCATTATATTTACGTGTATTTTTGTCCAGTAATAACAACTTATAAAAAGAACAAGCTAAAGTGAATTTTTAGTCAAACTATAACACGTTAAAAAAGTATTCCTGAACTGCCCCTGCTACAAACTGGTGGACATATAGTTAACTCATTATTTTGAATGGAAGAAAAAAAAGGGGGGGGATAAGTACCTACTAAACTCGAAATGGATAAGACTTCTCTACTTACCATCCCATCAATATGCAAAATAAAAGACTAATCATAACGATAACGCCTTGATTAGCCTCTTTATTTCATGGGTGAACGAGTAGCACTCATCATGATCATCGTTTTGAATGAAGGAGATTATTGGGAACAAGACTTGCAATATCTTTAACCTGTATCGCAATCCACAACTCTTCAGAGTTTTTAGGCTGCACAAGAACAAAAGAGGAGCTTGTTGCAATTATCTTATATTGATTTTCAAATATATTTTCTGAAGAGTTTTCTTGGACTATTGAAATATAATCCTTACTACTTCCAAAGTCTGTAAAGCCAACTTTTGCGTGTACAAAACCAGTAAAAACTGAAAAAAACATTACTATAGATAGAAATGACAAATAATTATTTAATGTTTTACTATTCATTGCTGTAGCAATAAGCATTGCCATAGCAATCGCTATGGCAACATCATATGCCATAACAAAATCAATTGTGTAATTTTTTTGAATAATAACAAAAGTAATAGCCACAATTACAACAAATACAATCAATGGAAAGAAGTAAATCGGAAGAGTTACATGTTCTATAAATAAGTATGTAATAATTAATGTACATATTATTAATATCATGGATGGTAATACAAACAATGATGCATATGCACTTACATATTCAGGTAATGATAAAAAGTCATTTGCTGAAATACCAAACAATCCAAGATAGTGTTGCCCGTAACTATAAGAGAATATAAAAAATGCAAGTGAAGATATTGAAATGACATGAATTAAATCTGCAATGGACAACGAAGGGATTGTAAGCGTTATACTGCTCTCCTGTTTTGTCCCCTTGTCTAAGGATGCTAAATGGCAGGCAACAGCTTCAGCAGGTTTGCGGTATTCTTCATAGGTTTCGATCCGTTCATGATCGTATTCTTTTTTAAGGTCAAAAGAAGTCTTTGCTTCAACGGGACCTGAACCTAAAAAACATTTCCATTTTTCAAAAAAATCCTTTGAGGTAGTACTCATTTGGTTTCTCCTATTGAAAAGCATGGTGATATCCACCCAGCTATACTATTGCAATAGGGTAGGCGATAATGCTTTTATAAGCTTCACTACTAACTGGTTAACCTCTGTGAATCACCATATTTCTATTACTACCCGAGGTTACAAACAATTTTTTCAAGTTCTATTAACAATAGATTGCCAATAGGCCCACATCGGCGAACAATACTCTTTAATATTTCAAAACACTTAAAGACATCCTGTCAGATTTTTTCCTTTTACCATACTTCTTACGCCACAAGTAGAGTTGTGCCCCTTACTCCTATCCACTTAACAATATCTTATACTAAGGCATCCTACTTGGTGGTCAGCTTTTCAGCCCCAACACTGTCTTCTTTCATATACCCCTTGTCGCTCATCGCCCCCCTCACTCAAACTGTAACCGCATAAAATTTATATAAAATCTAGAAGAATCGACTGCATATACAAATGTCGAATCCCTCAAGTTAATACCATAAAAGAATGCAAAAAATCCTGCCTCCATACAACACGAAGGCAGGATTTGCTAACTAACAAGTAAAGTTCAAATCGAACCATTACTTCTTTACAAATCGATAGATAAGATTCGGCTCACTTACAATGTACAGATTCCCTTTCGAATCAAGCGTTACACCTTCTGCTTGTGGGATATCGTTCAACAAACCATTGAAGCCTGATTCCAAATCAAAATAGCTGAGCGGATGTCCATCATCATCCACTTCAACAAGCAGCTTTGCTTCATGACTCAACACCAAAAGATGGCCTGTTTTCGAATCAAAATGTAGCCCTGAAAGATCATCCAAATTGAATTCATCAATATCTATATGTTCTGGAATACCAACAGATACACCCTGTTTCCCTTCAGCAAGCCCTGAAATCAAAATAAGCTTTAACGGGTCACGTTCCTGTACCGCGTAAATCAACTTGCCATGAGCATCAAAAGCAATGCCTTCGAGCCCGTTATTTTTTGATCCACCTTGGTTAAGTGTAATATGCCGAAGGGTATTTTTATCCAACGCTGTTGTCTGTGCAGCAATCGGAGCTACTACAATTGAGTACTCTCGTTCATCTGCAATCACGAACGTATCGTTACCAATATATGCGACTGCTTCAGTATCCTTAAAGTTTTTCAGTTCAATTTTACGTATTGGATCAAAATCCATAGTCAACTCAATCAATTCTTGAGGCTGATTGGTAACAATCCACAATGTATTTCTTTCGTAATCATACGTAATTCCAGATACATTCTTATCTACTCCAGCAATCGTCGCAGCCTGAACATCTGCTCTATAATTCGGCAGCCATATTGCGCTTTGTTTGCGTGCATCGGATGTAAACCAATTAGCCCATAAATAGTATGCCTTATCATCTGAATCGACCCAATGACTCAAACAAACAAAAAACAACCCTATAACCGACACAAAAAGCAGCCGGCTATAGCGTCTTCGTGTATTAAACATTATTTTATCCTTTCATTACATGTAAGCAACTGAGTAAAAACTAAGGAGAGGAGGAGGGGGATTTTACTGCTCTTCAAATTCGCCTCTATGTCTACCAACAATGCGACCGTTTTCCGGATCAACAATAATATGAAGAATGGTATTGTTGGCTAGCAGTTGAATTTCATAGTTCGCCCAACTATCAAAATATTCAATATGTGCTGTGTATGCGAAGCCATCTTCTGCCTGCTCAGCAATTGCTATAGCCTCCCGAAGACTAATTTTAGCGGTTTTAAGCACACTGTATCTGTTAAAAAGACGGGTCAATATACTGTGCAGGACTTCTGGGGAACTTATATCCATAACGTTACCGGTTGTGGCAGAGCAGTCGACTCGAATAATTTCGTTGTCACGAAGTAAGGTTACCTCAATAACGTTCTCTGTTAGCTCAAAACCTATTGCTACACCGTTTCCAGCAGCTTCTGCAGCAAAGATAATATTGGGTATTTCGATATGCTGCTGTTGCATAGTCTCGATTACAGTGACCAGGCTGCGCCCCTCACTTTCCGCTGAATCAAAATCGCTTGCTTCAGAAAAAAGAGGGGCCAAAAAGAAAATAGTTGTAAATACACAGACATATATTCCAGCTGCATAATTTCTACGAGTCCAAAAAAATCTCATACTTGTATTCCTTTGTTATGAATACAAGTATGAGATGTGTATCTTACGCACCGATTGCTGGAAGATGACAAAAAAGAAATCTTCGGGGCTTAACTAAAGTCAGTCCCAAAAAATAATTACTGGGGCAACCTTATAGAAAAAATGCTTCCCCTTTTCGGAGCATCACTGACCGTCACAGTCCCTTCATGGGCTTCCACAACGGCTCGGACAAGGCTCAATCCAAGTCCAATACCTTTTTCAGAACGGCTCTTATCTAATCTGTACAGCTTATCAAAAATCCGCTCCCGTTCTTCTTCTGGAATTCCAATTCCAGTATCCGTTACAGATAGTATTACAAAATTACCTTCTTTAACTGCAGAAAGGGTAACAGCACCATTATTGGGTGTGTATTTCAGAGCATTGTCAGTCAAATTACCAAGCGCCTGTGCCATTCGGTGACGATCTGCTGTAATTTTTATGTCCTCTGCTTCATATGAAAGGGTAATATTTCGATCCTCTGCAATTATCTCATAGCATCCAGCAATATCCTCTAGCAGGTCTTTAGCAGCAAACTGCTCCAGTTTAAGACGCATTTGTCCCGTTTCAGCTTCGGCAATATCCATAAGCATTGTAATAAGACTGTTAATCCGTTCTATCTCTTCAGCGCAGTCCATAAGCGTTTCACGCTGCGCTTCATAAGAACCTTCTTCTATGAGTGTACGCTCAATTTTTGTTCTCATGCGCGTTAACGGAGTCCGTAAATCATGACCTAAGTTGTCCAAAGCATCTCTCATAGCAATAACAAGAGTTTCAATGCGCTGGAGCATATTGTTTACAAGCTCAGCAAGTTCGTCCAGTTCTCCTTTAGGATCAGAGACCGGAACACGAGATGCCATGTCACCTTTGGAAACTTCTTTTACTGTTTTAGTCAGATTCCTTACTGGGCGTAAAACCTGATAGGCTAAGACGACGCCACCAGCACCACCAAAAAGCATAATCCCGATTATGACAAAGAAAAAAATAGCCCTAATGCTTTCAACAAGCATTTCCTGCCGTTCTGTAGTCCTTCCGATGAATAGGGTGGAACCATCATCAAAGCTATGGGAAAAGACCTCTAAGTCGTTTTGAACAGGGAGATCAAAGAACTGCCAATCATCTAAGACAATTGAATCTGGAGGCAGAAAGTTACTTGAAGGAAAGTCATCAAGCTGTTGTGGAACAGTTAACCAAGTCGTAAGACCGTTGGCATCGGTTAAGTGAATAAAGATATTGTTGACTTTGTTGTAACCGTGCTGGCTGCGAAGAGCCAAAACAAGAGCAGTAGTACCTTCTTCTTCTCCAATCTCGATATAAGAATCAATTTTTGGAAGAATTCTTTCCTGCTCCATCTTGCTTATACCGGAATCAAGCAAAAAAATGCTAAAACAAAACAGTGCGATTGTACTGAAAAAGAAAAGAACCAAGTACGCCGTCATTACCTTAAAAGATAATAACGACGTCTTAATTTTATTGAGCACTGAGTACATATCCAACCCCACGTATTGTGCGGATTAAATTTGTTCCAAAAGGCTTATCAACTTTGTTTCGCAACCGATGAACCAATACTTCCACAACATTCGTTTGCGGATCAAAACTATACTCCCATATGTGATCAAGAATCATAGTTTTTGTCACCACACGACCTGCATTGGACATAAGATAGACGAGAAGGGCATACTCTTTGGCCTGTAGCATTATCTGTTGACCTGCGTGTTGAACTTCACGTGTAAACCGGTCCAGTTTTAAGTCACCTACCTCCAAAACAGAGCTTGCGGGAGTTGCAGAAGAACGACGGATAAGTGCTTGAACACGGACTTGCAGTTCGGCAAAGGAAAATGGCTTGGTAAGGTAATCATCAGCACCTGTTTGTAATCCGGAGATCTTGTCATCAACACTTTGCCGTGCACTCAAAATAAGAACAGGAGTAGCAATCCCTTTACCACGCATTTCAGCAATAATGCTCAACCCATCTAATTCAGGAAGCATCAAGTCAAAAATAGCTGCATCAAATGTTTCATTAACCGCGAAGTGCAGTCCCTCTTTGCCATTGGAGGCATGTTCGACACAAAAACCAGCTTCCTGAAGACCTTTAACTATGTAGTTGGCAATGGTTTGGTCATCTTCAACCAATAATATACGCACTCAAACCTCCTCACATTACAGAAAAGGGCACACGGATTGAAAACACCCGTGCGCCTTCCTTTTACCATTTAAAGACAAAAAGCACTAAATATGTTGCAACGAAGTATAGACTTATTGCTCCGATGGAAAAGTAAATGTGGTTAATTTCTTTTCCAAAAACTACAAGTGATAGCGAACGAGCCTTTGCCGGGCAAGAGTCATTATCCAAGCAGTTATAACATCCAAGACAGTCTTCCCCACGAACGGTGTCATGCTTCGAAATAGAAATTTCCATAGGACAAAGGCGATCACATTTTCTACATCCTATGCAAGTTTCGGGATTCCGCTTAATTTTAGTGACAGTAAGTAACCGGTTAATGATATTATACCCAGCTTTTTGAAAGCACATGTACTTACAGAAAAATCCCGGAATGAATAACGGAATAAACAGCACTGCCCAATGCTTAAGCTTAATGTAATTCCATGAAAAGGCGTTTGCTTTATACATCTCCATATGCTCGCCAAAATAGTTCACCCCTTGCGAGATAAATAAGTAAAGGAAAAAAGCAAGTAAGATGTATTTAGTATGCCGTAACCATCGATCGTATGGCTGAGGAATAGTAAATTGAAGCTTAGGGAACAGTGCATTACCAATTCTGGTCATGAAATATGAACTGGCACCGAAAGGACAAAACCATCCACAGAACAGTGGACCGAATAATAAAATTGATCCCAGCACGACATATTCACTCTCTAATTCAAATTCTATCCCAAGCGTTTTAGCTAATAAATAAAAATTAAGGGCAAAGAGAAGTCGTGTAACATCTCTGGTAATAGTAAACATCGTGTCTTTCTTGTATAGCTTCATAACTCTCTATTCTCTTACTGTAGATCAAGCCAAATTGGTGAAACGAAAATTCCATCCTGTGCTTCCCGTTCTAACTCTAAGAAAAGGTTCCACGGTACGGCATATGTCAGGTAGTCCTCAGGAATGGTCTTGCGAGTGTGTTTACGGGCAGCTAGGTCAGTAAATCCAAGAACAGGGCGAGGCACATCTTGCTCGGCTTGCTGAAAAACATATGCGCCAATCATCTGACAGGATGCACCTTGGGGTGCCATAATGTTAAGCAGCCCCGGATAAATAGATCCGGTAAGTGTAATAAGACCGGAAAGCTGCAGCGGATTTACGACAAAAACTACTGAGTCCGGTTGCTCATGCTCTTCAACTTCAGACAACGGTTTTACTATGCGATACTGCTCTTCAAAGTCATAAATTGGCAGCTCATTACTAAACCAACTACGCGCTTTTTCCGGTGAACAGTGGAACCGTTCCCCAATGGTTAATTTCCTTCGAAGATGTGCTGGAGCTTGATCGATTATAGCCTGATATTTTTCTGGATCTCGTGCAGACTCCTGTCCCTTAGAAAAGAAAGCTTCAAAGGTATCTGCACCTCCCATTGCCGTGGTATAAGCTGTCCCCATTCCTAAGCCAGCAACCGCACCGGGACAGCCGTATGTTTCCCGGTCAAAAACAGCTGTAGCTCCATGCGCAATAACTTGAGCCATAAGAGACATTACACAGCAATATTTACCAGCCTTAGGCTGCAATGCTTCCTTTGGACGAACATTAGACCTGAG
Source organism: Halodesulfovibrio marinisediminis DSM 17456 (assembly GCF_900129975.1). NCBI lineage: Bacteria > Pseudomonadati > Thermodesulfobacteriota > Desulfovibrionia > Desulfovibrionales > Desulfovibrionaceae > Halodesulfovibrio > Halodesulfovibrio marinisediminis. The sequence goes on along the minus strand of NZ_FSRG01000003.1, from coordinate 806,034 downwards.
CAACGCAATCGGATTCATTTCCGATTTTAAATGTGATGCAATAAGGCTTTTCATTCTTTTCTCCACGAATGAAACTTCGAAGTTAGAATTTTACTAATATACTCAACACACACCTTGAGCAGCTTTTCTGTTAATTACAGTGCTGAGCTTTACACAACGTTGAAAAACGCAAGAGCAATATCCCATGTTAGGGACTCTCAAGCATGACCAAAAACTCAAGTTGAACTGTCCCCAAAAAAAAGCCCCTGTGTGCTTCCACAGGAGCTAAAATGAGCTGGGTTACTTGCGTAAGCATTACTGAAACATTACCGATTTGAAATCTTTATACATTAGCAGGACAGCGAACACGCTTAACACTTTTATTTTATTGATAAAACCACACGAGCCCTTCATTCCATAGTTCACCTTCATACATGTTGAAAAGATGCAGAAGTGCTTTATTTTTAATAACATCTTGTAGCTTCTATACATAAAATACCATTCATAACTAATTGAGCTTATGGTATGAATTTTATTAAACTAAAGCAGGATATTCATTAAACCAACTTAACTCGCAAAGGATGTAACGTTTATGGTGCAGCAATGTAGGGAAGCTTACATATATTGCTACCCACCGATATTTGGGGTTTGAAATAGCTATCAGTCTTTTTACGATTACCAAGGGAGAATGTGCATGCACAACAACTCGTTGTTTCATGTGGCGATGCAATGGATAATTTGTGTGGTATGCTTCTTAGCGCTCATTGCAGTAGCTGTAGAAGCCTTTCCAGCGGAATCTGAAAAAGCTAGTGTAACTACTCCCAATCTAACCTACGCACCGACGCCTCCTACTCCGAAAAAAAACGATATTCCGAATGAACATGTTGTCCAGCGCCCACCAAAGAACTCACCAGCTTTTCTTTTTATGCTCTACAAGCTAGCAGCAGGTGGTCTGAACGCTAATAAGAAGAGATCTGCCCCATTGCCCGTGCCCACAGAGTAAATTCTTCAGCACAGTAACATAGATAGAAATTCAAAAGAGCTCCCATAACAGCTATGGGAGCTCTTTCATGTTTCTTGTTTCTAATCAGTTACAGTTACCTTGTAGATTAGTAGAGGATCACGCTTCAGGTATCTTGCAACGAGCTCTTCTTTAACAGTAAATTTTTCGGGAAAACTAACGGGATCAGTTGAAACTACGACATGCACTCCGACCGGAAATGATGCAAGATCATCAGCTACAATCCGCTTTGCTGGCTTACCAAAAACCCACTGATTTTGTAGCTTCAATGACGTAAGGGAGTACACATTTTCGCATGTTTTCCCGACAAGATTACGTACCTGTTGAATGGGAAGAGTACCTCTGTAAGGCAGTACTGTTTTTACATACGGAGGGGCTGTTACCATTACCAAAGCCACAGTTGTAAACAGACAGCCTAACAGCAAACGAGGTCTATGACAGCTTGCCGCAAGCCAAATCAGAACCACAAGCAGCAGGCAACTACAGACCGCTAAAACAGGCCACAATTCCATATAAATAGGGAGGGAGGAAACTTCTCCGGCTATCCAGATTACACCTACAGCTGCAAAGAGAACTATCGAACCTAATATCGTATACAGATAAAAAAGGCGATTACTTCCGGCAAAAGCAGAACCACGCTCTAACCAATAATCCAGTGTTCCACCAACAAGCATTAATAGAGGAACAATAACAGGCCACAATTCCATAAAAAGAGGGAAGGAAGAAACTTCCCCAGCTATCCAGATTACACCTACAACTGCAAAGAGAACTATCGAACCTAATATTGTATACAGGTAAAAAAGGCGCTTAGTTCCGGCAAACGCAAAACCACGCTCTAACCAATAATCCAGAGCCCCACCAACAAGCATTGATAGAGGAACAATAACAGGCAGCAGGTATCGGACTTTTTTTTCAGGAATTACTGAGAGTAGTACAACTATTCCCACTGTCCAAAGCAACAGCTGATTATACGGAATTAACTTCTGAAGTCTGGGTCTTGCATAGGGCGAAATGAAAACAAGAACTGCAGGAATAGCCCATAAACCAAGCATCGCTGGAACTTGCGGCAGATAGAACCACCATTCTTTAATATGGTGTGATGTCCATGCTGATGTTTCTTGAGAAAACATTGCTGCCATTGCATCCGGATGCATTATCATAATAACCAAATACCAGCTTGCTGAAATAACCAGACCATATCCAGTTACTAGCAACAGCTGTTTCCAATGGAGTTGTACCTTCATTACACCGTTAACAACCAGTTCTGAAAACAAAAATGGAAGCAGCAAAGCATAAAAAGCTACAGGTCCTTTGCTGAGAAATGACAAGCCAAACAACACGCCCGTAACCAAACACAACCAAGGACGAAATTTCTTTGACTTCAACAGCACATCAAGCGCCCATATCATGGCAGTCATATAAGCAACAGCGTGTATGTCCCATGTGCCTCGACGAACCATAAAAATATAAAGATAGCTGGTACCAAGAACCGCTGTGCTTAACATCGAAATGCGAGTAGAGCCTGTCAGCGACCTCGTAAGTCCAAAAAATGCTACTGCCAGAACTAATCCGGCAAATGCAGATGGAATTCTATTCACAGCCAGATTCGTATCAGTACCTGCAATCATCATTACTATTGATGTCATCCAGGTAGGCAGGGGCGGCTTGGCAATCCGAAGCTCCCCGAAAAGACTTGGTACAAGCCAATTACCAGTTTCGACTATTTCGTTTGCTGTAATAAAATTACGTGCTTCCATTATTTCAGGATCAAGCTGATCTAAATGAACAGTAGTTGTCACTATCATCAGCAGACCAAGAAGGAATATAGGAACAGATTTATTTCGTAATTTTTCTTCGATTAATGCACAAAACTTTTGCGTACTCATTGCAGATTATCCAACAGGAAAAAATGGTTTCACTACATACCCCAAACAGGGCAGCCTGCGTTGCCGAGTAATTCTAAAAAGGAAAATCAATTTATTGAGTACACACGATACGTATTGGCAGCTTGCAAAGAACTTACAGGAACATGACAAAACTGTTATCCAACTGAGACACCAAAAAAGCCAGCAGGATATCCTGCTGGCTTTTTTGAGTATTATCAAAATGCTAGAGCTAAAATTTTATTACTAAGCAAATAGAAAGATAAATAACAACAGTCAGGTAAGCTTGTCCCTGACTAGCTTAAAACAGGCTTTCTACTGTTTTCTGCATCACTGCGTTATCCTGTACTTCTTCTTTTGAAAGCGTTTGAACCAGTTCACCGGAAGAAAATACATACAACCTGTCTGCAAGACGTTGAGCCTGAGCCAAGCTGTGCGAAACAACGATTGTTGTGTACTCGGTAGAAAGAGATTCAAGCAAATCCTCAATGGTTCTTGTTGCATAAAAATCCAATGAAGCACTCGGTTCGTCCAACAACAAAATTTCTGGCTGTAAAACCATAGCCCTAGCTATGCATAAACGTTGTTGCTGACCTCCTGATAGGTTAGTGGCAGGAGACTTAAGTCTGTCGCAGACCTCACTCCACAACCCAGCCTGCTTCAATGCATGTTCCATTCGTGACTCAGCTTCACTACCTTGAATACGTAACGCAAGTTTAAGCGGAATCAACAGATTGTTTTGTATGGAGTTTGGCAAAACATTCGGAGTCTGGAAAACCATCCCGACACGACGTCGAAGTTCCTCACATGGAATTACACCGGAGTAAATATCGTGGGGTGTGCCACCTAATGTAACAATCACCTTCCCAGTTGTTGTGGAACCATCAAGGCATTCATTCAACCGGTTGAAACTGCGGAGCAGGGTAGTCTTACCCGAACCGGAGCGACCAATAAGAACTGAAAGTTTGTTTTTAGGAAATGAGACGGACAGATCTTTAACAATCTGCATCCCATTAAAAGAAATAGAAAGATTTTCAGTTTGAATAGCAACAGAGGACATATCAGTTAGAACCATTTTCGTTCCATTGTTCGTCGTAAGTAGTGAGCAAGTAAAAAGAGGCAGGTTGTTTGTATTAAAAGAATTAATGCTGTCCCAAAGCCTTGAGCAAGCTCTGCCTGACTTTGGAATTGCGCCGCTAAATAGTACACCTTAAAGGGTAAGGCTTCGTATTTATCAAAGATATTTCGAGGCACTCCCGCATTCGCAACCACACCTGTCATAAGAATAACCGCAGTATCTTCTGAGGCTCTGCCAATGGAGAGGATGACACCACTCATAATCCCTCGCAACGCCAACGGAATACGAATGTAAAAAGTGCTTTGCAAGGGACTTAAACCTAGCGAAGGCCCCGTCAGTCTAAGTTCTTCCGGCAAGCTGGAAAGAGCGATTACAGTTGAATTAATACAATAAGGCAATACGAGTACCGCAATACATAAAGCAGAAAGCCACAGACCAGTCACTGCTTGCGGAAATACGGTATTACGAGCCAGCAGAATAAGGGCAAAACCAAACAGCCCCATAATAATCGACGGGATACCTGCAAGCAGCTCAATCAAAAACGTAGCAGAACGCCTGAATGCTTTCGGAGCAAACTCTGCCAAATAAATACCGGTCATAATTCCTACAGGAATCGACAAACTGCAAGACAGAAGCACTAAATACAAGGTTCCAACACATGCAGGCCATATCCCATCAAAAACCGGCATTCCACGTAAAAGAACATCAGCCGGTGAAGAATCACCAAAAATTAGCGATACAGAAAGGGCCGAAATTCCCTTAACGCAAAGAAAACCCAACAAAAGTACAACAGCCCCGATAACCGTAACCGGGGCAACATACGTAAGCACGCTAAGTGTCGTTTCCTTAGCCTTACTCATTTATTTTCTCCGGAGATGCAGCAAGCCATCGCAACATAATATTGACTGCTATTGTGGAAGAAAACAGCACCATGCCGCAGGCAAACAAAGATAAATAGGCGTCACTTTGGCTATCCGTCGCCACAACAAGGGCAATATGAGAGGTCAAAGTACGTATGGAGTCTAAAATAGATTCAGGCTGGCTTACGGCATTTCCTGCCAGCATCAAGGGGATGAGAGTATCACCGACAGCACGACCGAAACCAAGAACAGCCGCTGTAAGTAGTCCTTTTCGTGCATCAGGGAACACGATGTAGATAAATTTTTGCGCTTCTGACATGCCTAACGCCTTAGCTGTTAAGCGAATCTTCGGTTCTATCTGTGCAAACTGGCTGTGCATAATAAGCACAATAGTAGGCAGGATAAGCAGACTTAGAATAAGCCCTGCCGCAAGAATGGAAAATCCTGTGCCATGCCGAAAAAATGTACGTAAAAACGGCACCAGTAAAAATACAGCGACAAATCCATAAATAACCGTTGGGACACTCGTCATAAACTGGACAAGAAGCAACATCACTTTGCGTAACACAGAGTGACTATCCCCATGAATATAACAACAGATGCCCAAGCTCAACGGATAGCTCAATACGAGGGCAAACACCGACAATAAAATACTCCCCAACATCATAGGTAGTATCCCGAAATTGCCTTCAAATGGTTGCCATGACCATGAAAACACATGCTGTAATTTTACGAAGGAAAAAAGAGGGAGCGAGAAGTAGAGAAGAAAAGAGAAAATAGCAACCACTGCTATACAAGAAACAGTGGTTGCTACAAAGAGAACGCTGGTTATAGAACGAATTGTTCTTACACTATGCAAGGTCGGTCCTTAGTTCAGTGGCAGGTACCCACTGGAAACAATAATATCTGTACACTCATCTGACAGGATGTAGTCGATAAATGATTTAACAATACCGGAAGGTGCGCCGTTCGTGTTCATGTAAAGCTTACGGACAATTTTGTATGTACCATTTTTAGCTGTTTCCTGAGATACGCTAACGCCATCCAGAGTAGGAGCCTTAACGGTGTTATCCAAAGTTCCGATGCCGATAAAACCAATACCATCAGGATCCTGTGCGATTGCCACCTTCATTGCGCCATTAGATGCTACAACATTCGCGGAATCAACAATTTTTCCTTTTTTCAGCAATTTTTTCCAATAAACGCTACGTGTTCCGCTTGCTTCATCGCGAGTGTAGATGTGAATTGACGCATCCTTACCACCCAACTCTTTCCAGTTTGTAATTTTACCAGCAAATACATCCTGAATCTGTTTTGTGGTTAAAGCGCTAACTGGGTTCTTTGCAGAAAGAACAGTGGCTACCCCGTCAACGGCAAAAGGATAAGAGGTGAGAGTATATTTAGCTTTTTCCTTATCACTTGTTGCGCGGCCAGCATTGCCAATATCAACAAGTCCCTCACCAACCTTCTGGATACCGACACCGGAACCGCCACCGGCAATAGTGATTCGAATGTCCGAATTTTTGATCATAATACGTTTTGCAGCAGCTTTCATTACAGGGATATGAGCTGTGCCCCCTGCAATAGTTATTGTTCCGGATTGATTAACAAAGGCGTCCAGACCGGAAGCAAAAGCTGATGTGCAGAGAGAAAGGGTAAATATAGAAAGGAGAGCAAAAATTTTATTGAATTTCATCCGATAATCCTTGTTGTTTTTGTATCATGAGAGCAATCAGATGTATTTGTATGTAATAACACGCAATATAATCAAATTGAAAAAAGCAATCGCTAACTAGTCTTTCCATAGAAAAAACCAATCGCTACTACATCGTCAAAATTAGCTTATTACCCAGATTCTTCTAGGGCCCACGAAGCACTCCCCATAGAGGCAAAATTAATTCAATATATAACCTAACGAGAAACGCTAAACACCTTGTGATGCACCAAGGATCATATCCAATTTTTTGCTTCAACATAAAAAAGCCCTCACTTTAATGTGAGGGCTTTTAATTTGCTTTAAACGTTCTTACTCGTGACAACTCAACGAGCAGGACTGTCATGTTCTTTCGAATTCATGCAGCTGACTACGAAGAATGGCGATTAGCTTCTTGTTTCCATTCGGAAACAATAGATTTGATTTCGTCAAGGTTCTCAGCTGAAGTATCAAAATGCTCAGCAAAAACATGCAGAGTAGTTGCACCACGAGGGCTGAAAAGCCCCTTTACGCGACACCATAACGGATCGAGTGCTTCTACAAAGTCTTCAAGCATAGTATTCGCAATAGTTTCCATAAAAGATTGATGATTGCGGTATGCAAAGAAGTACAATTTAAGGCTCTTTGACTCCACAATACGGTCTTTAGGGATGTATTCCATAACAATCACCCCAAAATCCGGCTGACCGGTCATTGGACAGAGTGACGTGTATTCAGGGAACTCCACGCTAACAATGTACGGGCGGTTAGGGTAGTTGTTTGGAAAAGTTTCAAGAATTCCAGAGTGTGGACCGTCTAACTGATATTTAGTCTGGCCACCTTTGCCAAGAACTTCAAGGTGGTCAGTTTTATCCTGACTTTTTGTAATGGTCATTTTGCCTTCTCCTTATCATAAACTGGCAGCATTAGTTTGACTTCCAAACGGGCAAATGGCAAGGGGTGCGCTGGTAAATATTCGCGCGGGACTGTTTTCCCGATTGCGAAGGGCACTTTAGCCCATCTTTAGGACTGTTGATCCCAAGGAGTTAGAGTATGAATACGTTTGAGCATAAGGCCCTTGCGTTGTTATCAAGTCTGTTCATTGGCGGACTTGTTGTTGCAGCACTCATTGCAAGTAAAATCATCATGGTCGCAGGCGTTGCCGTTCCGGCAGGGGTACTCGCCTATTCACTTACCTTTATAGTTTCGGATGTTATAAGCGAAGTATGGGGAAAGGAGTGCGCCAATAATGTTGTTCAAAGCGGCTTTGTCACACTCGTCATGACATCCGCCCTTGCATGGCTTGCTGTTGAGTGGCCAGCCGCACCGTTCTGGCATGGCCAAGAAAGTTTTTCTGCCGTAATCGGTAGTACCCCGCGCATCGTCGCTGCGTCCCTGGTTGCCTATCTTATCAGCCAAAAGCATGATATTTGGCTTTTCCATTTCCTCAAAAAAAGAACAAACGGCAAGCACCTGTGGCTACGCAACAACGCATCTACTGTCGTATCCCAGCTCGTTGATTCCACTATTTTTGTAACTATTGCGTTCTGGGGAATCCTGCCTGTTGGTGACGTTATTCTTGGACAATGGATGGTTAAACTCGCGATTGCAGCTTTTGATACCCCAATCGTATACTTCCTTTGCCATGCATTACGAAAACAAGTGCAAACCGCAGATGCGCTATAGAATCTAACCACATCAAAATAAAAAAGGCAGCTTATCAAGCTGCCTTTTTTATTTGCTAACGAGAGAACTCATCGGTGTCCTTCGTGAATTATGGTAGCATTACATTTTGAATACAAAATAAACCATAAAAGGAAGAACTATGCGCAATATTGCATGTATGTTACTGCTCGCATGCGGTGTGCTTTGGATTTTGAGTTTGTCGACTGCCAATGCATGTACAGGGATAAAGGTTCAATCAAAAGACGGCGCTACAATGTTTGCCAGAACCTTGGAATTTAACACGCCGTTCAAATCTAACATAATGTTCGTCCCCAAGGGACAAACTTGGACTAGCCAAGCACCAAATAATCAAAAAGGCATGACGTGGAAAAATCAATATGCCTTCCTTGGCCCCAATGGATTTGATGAAAGAATGTTTTTTGGCGGAATAAATGAGAAGGGACTGTATATTGGTGGATTTTGGTTCCCGCAACACGCTGAATATCCAACTCCTACGGCAAACGATACTACAAAAATCGTAGAGCCTGTTCTAGTTACAGCACTAATATTAGGAACATGTGGTACACTCGAAGATGTTCAAAAGAAAATTGATGAAGTTCAAATTGCTGGTGTTAAATATGAAAAACTGGGGATGATCCCCCCAATGCACTGGATTGTGATAGACAGCAAAGGTAACGCCATCGTGATAGAACCGCTCAATGGTAAAATTACCATTACCCAAAACCCCGTGGGGGTTATCACCAACTCGCCACAATTCACATGGCATCTACAAAATCTTTCCAACTACATGAACGTAACAGCAGATAATTGTACCCGCCAAAAAATAAATGATTTCACCGCAACTCCTATCGGAGCAGGATCCGGAATGCTGGGGCTTCCCGGAGATTTCACTCCGCCATCACGTTTCGTCCGAGCTGCATTGTACAGTAACGCAGCGACCCCAGTGCAAACAGCAGACGAAGCTCTAAATCTGGCGTTTATGCTTATCAGCAATATTTCCATTGCAAAGGGACTTGTTAGAACCAATGAGCAAAACGGAACTCAATCTACTGACTATACTCAATGGACAGCAGTCTATGACCTGCAACGCCGCAGATGTTACTTTAAAACTTATGATAATCAGGAGATACGGGTAGTACACCTCGATAATTTGCCGAAAGACGGAAAGAAAACACTATCCATTCCCATGTGGGACACCAAGCCGGAATATAAGGATATGACCGAACAGGCAAAGTAACAAATAGGTTGCTAACCAACTTATCCCAAAAAAAATGAGTAGTGCCGAAGCACTACTCATTTTTTTTATTAGCATCGATGTCGTCTTTTGAGATGTTTTCTACAGCAAATTTTTCTTTCAACCATGGACGAATAAACAAAAAGTACGTGAGAGCAGCAAAAAGAACTACAACCGTATCATAATACTGACGCACCAATTCAGGATGGAAGAAATACACGCCGCCTGCAACACATAAGGCGGTGAACATGAGATACACACTGGTCATCTTAATTGACATGACTTCTCCTAGCTAAAAAATGTAAATATCTTCTATTGGATACAAAAGAAGAACATTAAGTGCAAGGCGAAGTCTATTCAATATCATCCCGGATAACGTATATTACCTTTTAAAAAAAAACAGAATTTGCAACGAGCGTTGCTGCAATCTTCTAAAACAAGCTTAGTGGAAAAGCCGGAGCAGATTCACAACAAACGAACCTGGCCTCCGGCTGGAATAATTAAAGCTAATTCTTAGTCACGAACTTCAACAAATTTTTGAAGAGAAAGGGGCACTTCATTCATACCTTCAGCGGTGGTACGTGCAGGAATAAATGGTGGCTGTCCCTTATCTTTAAGAATCTGCATGCCGCCTTCCGGGGAGAGCATAAACGCGAGGAAAGCTTCAGCAGCTTCTTTGTTCTGAGCGTCATCAAGCATAGTTACACCGTAAGTAATGGACTTACCTTTGCGGTCAATAAAGGTACCCGGCTTTTTGCCGGTAACTCTAACAACAGCATTTTTGTAAAACGGAGTAAGCTTGTAGTCACCAAGGTTCAAGTGTGGATCAAGAGCAATGAATTTAAGACCATGCTGAACGGCAACAGAGCGGTATTCCCAAGCATAGTCCATGTGACCTGACTTAAGCAGAGAAATAAGTTCAACGGCCTTAGGACGAACGTTTTTCGCTGGTCGATTAGCAATCAGTTTATCATTCAGCCCTTCGATGTTGTAGAACTTCTCAGCAAGCTGCAACACCATACATGCTCTGTAACCACAAGGATCGAGGTTCGGGTCAGAATGCCCCCAGACAACATCTTTATTCTGGAGAATTTTGTACCAGTTATCGCTGGTAATTTTATCAGTGAATTTTGATTTGTCTGTGTAGCAGAGAACCATTTGGTTGGATGCAAAACGTACATTCCATGATGCGTAGTTAGGAATGAGATTTTTATTTATCACTACATAGTCAGCAGAAGCCATAATGTCTGCTTTTTTACCTACTTCAGAAATAAGACGGGCAAGTTTAGTAGAGCCACCGGACTGACGCTGAACATCAACCTCTGGATACTTTGCCTCAAATGCTTTTTCCATTGCAGCAAAAGGAACAGAAAGGCTACCTGCATGGAAAATAACTAATTTTCCAGAAGGCTGAGCAAACGAAAAGTTTGGAGTGCAAATCAAACCAAAGAGCAGCAACAAGAGAGCACATGCACGAAATAACCATTTATTACTCATAATAACCCCTACAAACAAATTATACGTTAAATAATATTTGGGTAAAATCAGCGCATAGAGAGTGTATGTCAATGGAAAAATATATATTATTTGAACTTCAAGCATCCAGTTTTACTACTGAAACAGGAGACTTTCCTTTCTAATAATTTAACAAAAAAACATTTATACCTGTTATACTTGCTGTCATAATTGGTAAGTTTAACTCCGCGTTATCCTCAAAGATAAATGCAGAAACAAATGAGTCATTAATCATGCTAGGCACCAATAACATGCCCTAATTAAAGCATGTTCACTCACTTCGTATAACTAATCAACAGATCAGTAGATAAAGGATACTAAATGCTTACGTTAACTGTTCTTATCGAAAATATATCTCTCAGGGACAACCTGATTCCCACAAAAGGACTATCTATTCTTCTGGAAGACGGCGATGAGAGATTGCTGTTAGACACCGGAACCGACGGTGCTTTTTTAAAAAATGCCAAAGCACTTGGCATTTCACTAAACGATATAGATCAAATAGCTCTTTCACATGGGCACTATGATCATGCAGGTGGTATTCCGGCCTTATGCGAATTATTTGCTGACCGTGCTCAGCAGCCTACGCTCACATGTCATCCCGATTGTTTTATAGAACGCCATTTAGGAAAACTCACTGGAGGGCAGCCCGTTCTTGTGAGAAAGTTAGATGCCGGCCTAGATGAAGGAACGGTGAGAAAATGTTTCAATGTCTATGAGACTAAGGAACCACAACCTATTGGTTCTAAATTTCTTTTTCTTGGTGAAATTCCACGAAACTCCAACTTCAAAGGCTGCGGAGCATTTGGCATAGCCAAGCATGAAGGAAAATTTGTTGATGACTTCCTCTATGACGACACAGGGATTGTATGGAAAGGACAAGACGGTCTCGTAATCATAACCGGCTGCAGTCACTCAGGAATCTGTAATATTATTGAAAGGGCGCAGGAGGTTACAGGAGAAAAAAGAATTGCCGCAATTGTCGGCGGACTCCATCTTCACGCAGCAAGCATACCTCATCTATATCAGATACGCAGATTCTTTAAGCAGGTAGGTGTACAACGGTCTCATGCCTGTCATTGTACAGGAAAATGGGGGGCTCTCTGGCTACCTGATAATAAACCAATAACAACAGGTGATGTTCTTACATTTAAATAATAAAAAAGCTCTTCAGTATATCTGAAGAGCTTTTTTGCTACTTTCCCCATTTATGCAAGTCATTCATACTGCCATGAGCAGTAAAATCTAGGCGCAACGGCGTAACAGAAACAACTTTATCCACTGCAATAGCATAAATATCTGTATCTTCAGGCTCACCCTGAATAAGTCCCTTTGTGATTACATAATCTTTCAGACGACTCTCCATAGAAGGAGAAGAAAGATCTGTACGATAATACGAATTATGAGAAAGTCGTGTCACACGCCAAGGGCATTCTGTGGAAGCAGAGCTTGGGACATCTATCTTTAACAGATCAATTCCCTGCGGAAAACCTTCGTGGATGGCGCGCTTAGTAAAATGCTGCAAAAAGTATGTTGCAGCCGTCCAGTCCTGATCAGTATAAGTAAGATGAGTATCAACAGGTGTTTCCAAAGAAACGGCAATGGAAGGAATTCCACGATGTGCAGCTTCCATTGCTGCACCGACAGTACCGGAACTTGTAATACTGGAGCCGAGATTCTCACCGTAGTTAATTCCAGAAATAATAAAATCAGGCTGATATCCGGACAGTACTGTTAATCCATGGTCGATTGTGCGAGCAGGGGAGGCTTCACAAGAAAATGCTTTAAAAGGAACACCACGGACAGTCAGAGTTGTCTCAACAAGAGTGGCATCAGGGTTACCACGATAGGCACGCCCCATTGCTGTCTGTTGTGACGCTGGCGCAAGAACCATTACTTCTGCAAATGAAGAAACAGCATTAATTGCAGCCAAAATACCCGGAGAATGCACTCCGTCATCATTTGTTATTAAAATCTTAGGTAAACTTGACGAGTTCATTGAACATACCTTTGTAACTAACTACTATTTATGCTATAAGAGAAATCAGAGCTATCGTTGTAGGGTAGGTACGCCTCCAACGATAGAGTATCGTTCGGTCACAGAGGCTTTTGGAGTGAATCTATTCGGATCATTAACAGGAATGACCTCAAAAAGTTCAATATGGACAAGAGGAATAAACGTGTATTGCCCGTCAATTCCCATAACTTGTAATGTGGCTTTATCCGGCACATTCCACTTAATACACCGGAATGATGCAGAGCCACCTGCAAGATAGGAGACTGAAAGCTCATATTCAACAGGCTCAGCATGTCGGGCAAAATTAGCTTCGTTGAATGCGGTAACGCTAGCCTGAGTTGTCTCTATCCAATGTAAGATTGCAGCTTTTTTATTCTCCAGAGTATTATGCTCCGGACACAGCCCCACATGCTGGGATAAAGGAGTGGTTGGTAGACCATAGGTAAAGCCTCCAATTGAATCTTTCTTGCAAATAAAGCATGGAATCATATCCACTCCTAAAATAATAGTGGCTCCGACCAGAGCCGGAGCCAACTTATATTATATCACAAAGCTGCTACAGACTCTTTAAGTAGTCTATGCCGTTTTTGATCAAAATGGTGCCGAGTTCTGCTGTTTTACCAGCAGTCCAGCCCGGATGGTTGGTAGGGTGGTTGTATGCTTCCGGATGCGGCATCATTCCAAGGATGCGACCGGAAGGATCAGTTAAGCCAGCGATACCCAAAGGAGAACCGTTAGGGTTCATTGGGTATTCCTGTGTAACCTCACCGGATTCAGGATCAATGTATTGCAGGGCGATCAAGTTGTTCTCTTGCAGAGCAGTAAGAGTTGCTTCATCTTTTGCAATAATTTTTCCTTCACCATGACGCACAGGAATGTACAACGTATCAACACCTTTTGTGAACACGCACGGGCTGTTTGCATTAGCTTTAAGATGCACCCATCTGTCTTCATATCGGGCAGAATCGTTATGTGATAAGGAAACCTGACGCTCAAAGTACAATTCGTCAATTGCAGGCAGTAATCCAAGTTTTACAAGCAGCTGGAAGCCGTTGCAAATACCAAAGATAATGCCGCCATTGGTAAAAAAGGTTTTAAGTTGATCAAGAAGGGGTTCGCCCTGCTCAGTCTTAGCATGCCGCCAACGGTTCGCGGCAGCTTGAGCAGCACCCAGATCGTCACCATCAAGAAAACCACCCGGCAGAATCAAAAAATTGAAATCTGTTAAACTGGTGTCACCGGAAATGAGGTCTGAAAAATGCTTAATTTCAACACGATCTGCTCCAGAAATTTTTGCAGCATGCGCGCATTCAACCTCGCAGTTTGTCCCATAGCCGGTAATTACCAGAGTATTAACCTGGGTCATTGCTCAAGTTTCTCCTAAAAAAAGATTAACACGGGGCTTTACAAAAAGTCGCTTTACTTACCCGAGCAGTTCGGGTAGTGACTCACGGTTTTTGAAAGCAAAAAAAAAGTCACCGTTTTAATAATTCGGGACAATAGTTATAGTTGCGTCAGAGATAACAGTCAACGGCTGACGTAACTTCAAAAAAAGTGTATACGGACGAGATACGTTCGAAACAAATATATGTGACTTTGGTCATTAATCAATTTTTAATAACTACGTCGTAGGCGAGAAAGAATGAAAACTAAGTTTATCTTCGTTACTGGTGGGGTTTTATCTTCTTTAGGGAAGGGCCTTTCAGCTGCATCAATTGGTGTTCTCCTTAAAGCTAGAGGTTTAAATGTAACCATTCAGAAACTCGACCCTTATATCAACGTTGACCCGGGTACCATGAACCCGTTTCAGCATGGTGAGGTGTATGTAACGGATGACGGTGCTGAAACTGACCTCGACCTCGGTCATTACGAGCGTTACCTCAACGTTCCTCTTTCTCAGAAAAACAACTACACCTCCGGTTCCATCTACCATAAAGTAATCACTAAAGAACGTCGTGGCGATTACCTTGGTGGTACTGTACAGGTTATCCCGCACATCACTGACGAAATCAAAAAATGTGTCCTTAGCCTCGCAAGCGATGACCTTGATGTAGCAATCATCGAAATCGGTGGTACCGTTGGCGACATTGAAGGTCTTCCATTCCTTGAAGCAATTCGTCAGCTCCGCACCGACCTTGGTCGCGAGCAGTGCATGTACATCCACCTGACTCTGGTTCCTTACCTCAAAGCTGCTGGCGAGCACAAAACCAAGCCAACCCAGCACAGCGTAAAAGAACTCCGTTCTATCGGTATTCAGCCAGATATGATCATCTGCCGTTGTGAAAAACCAATTGATGATCACCTTAAACACAAAATCGCACTTTTCTGTAACGTAGACCGTGACGCTGTATTCTCCTGTGCAGACGTTGATAACATCTACGAAGTGCCTCTCGCATTTTACGATGAAGGTCTCGACCAGAAAATCGCAATCATGCTTCGCCTTCCAGCGAAAAACGCAGACCTTGCTGCATGGCAGAACCTGCTTCACAACTTTAGAAACCCTAAAGGCAGCGTAAAAATCGGTATTGTCGGTAAATACGTTGACCTTAAAGAAGCATACAAAAGTCTTCACGAAGCTCTGGTACACGGCGGCCTTGCTAACCGCGTTAGCGTTGAGTTTGAATATGTTAACTCAGAAGAAATTAACGCTAAGAACGTTGCTTCCAAACTCAAAGGTCTCGACGGCATCCTCGTACCTGGCGGCTTTGGTCACCGCGGTGTTGAAGGCAAAATGCTTGCTATCAACTATGCTCGTGAAAAGAAAATTCCTTTCTTCGGTATCTGCCTCGGCATGCAGCTCGCAGTTATCGAATATGCTCGCAACGTAGTGGGCATTAAAGAAGCAACTTCTGTTGAGTTTGATGAAAACGCTCAAGAGCCAATCATCTACCTCATGACAGAATGGTACGACTTCCGTAAAGAAGCTGTTGAAAAACGTGACGAAGACACTGATAAAGGCGGCACACTCCGTCTTGGCGCATACCCATGTAAAGTTATTGCAAAAACCAATGCGCACACCGCTTACGGTGAAGATATGATTTCTGAACGTCACCGTCACCGTTACGAATTCAACAATGCTTACTTCAAACGCCTTGAAGAAGCAGGAATGGTATTCTCCGGTGTTTCTCCGGATGAAACTCTTGTTGAGATTGTTGAAGTGAAAGACCACCCTTGGTTCCTCGCTTGTCAGTTCCACCCAGAGTTCAAATCCACTCCGATGAACCCGCATCCATTGTTCCGCGAGTTCATCAAAGCTTCTAAAGCAAATAAGAAGTAATTTTAACCGAATATATACATGCCTCCGGCGGGCAGGGGACTTCCTCCTGCCCCCGATTCTAACTTACTTATTTTTAGGATACTCCATCATAAAAAAGTATTTAAAAAGGGTCTGGGAAGAGCCTTTTTACAACCCCTTTGACAAAATTATGGATAAGGAAAGTGCAACAAAATATCTCCAGACACCAGAGGCAATAGTCTGTCATTAATAAAAATCGGGGCATGCATTCGCATGTCCCGATTTTCTCTTTCAATCCCCCATATATTCGAGTAATTTTACGCTTTACATTCCCAAAGAGGATTACCGAAATGAAACATATCGAAAACGGATCTGCTTTATACGCAGAACTGACAACCAAACCCTTTATTTTTGCCGGACCGTGCGCTCTTGAAAGCTTTGAGCTTGCGCTGGAGACCGCACACGCAGTGAAAGAAGCTGCAGATGCTGTCGGTCTGAAAGCTATTTTCAAAAGCTCATACGACAAAGCAAACCGTACTTCTTTGTCCAGCTTCAGAGGACCGGGACTTACTAAAGGGATAGAATGGCTGGCACGCATTAAAGAAGAAACTGGCTTACCTGTTGTAACCGACATCCACGAACCAGATCAGGCCGAACCGGTTGCTGAAGTGGCAGATGTAATGCAGATTCCGGCATTTTTATGCCGCCAGACCAGCCTTCTTCTTGCTGCTGCAAATACAGGTCGCGTTATTAATGTTAAGAAAGGACAATTTGTCGCACCGTGGGACATGAAGCCAGCTTTGGATAAACTGTTCTCTACCGGTAACAAAAACATTTTGCTTACAGAACGTGGCGCATCTTTCGGCTATAACAACCTTGTTGTAGACTTCCGCTCATTCCTGATTATGCAGTCATTCGGCGTACCTGTCGTGTTCGATGCAACACACTCTGTCCAACTCCCAGGAGGGCAGGGCGGCTCTTCCGGCGGAGACCGTTCCTTTGTTCCTCGCCTTTCCCGTGCAGCAGTAGCCGCAGGTGTTAACGGCGTATTCATCGAAACCCATCCAGATCCGGACAACGCTCTTTGCGACGGCCCTAACAGTTGGCCACTTGCCAAACTTCCACATCTTCTTCGTGATCTTACTGCGCTCTGGAGCATGAACTATGAAAGCTGAGACGTTAGCCAAGGGTATTAAACTCATTATCCTTGATTGTGATGGTGTGCTCACTGATGGTGGGTTATACTATGACCATGAAGGTAACGTAACAAAACGGTTTAACGTGCTCGATGGACTTGGTATTAAAGCAGCTCAGGCTTGTGACCTTATCATTGGCGTTATTACAGGACTAGAAGCAAAATCTGTTGCTTCTCGAATGAACGATCTTGGCATTGTTGATTACTACGCCGGCCATTTAAAAAAGATGGCGTGCATTAAAGAGATCAAAGAAAAGTATGATCTTGATTGGCACCAGATTGCGTATATTGGTGACGACTGGGTTGACTTGGCACCCATGCGCCAAGTAGGGCTTCCTATTGCTGTGGCAAACGCAATGCAGGAAGTTAAAGAAGTCGCAGTGTTACAAACAGAAGCTAAAGGTGGACACGGAGCTGTCCGCGAAGCACTCAATTTTATTATGTACTCTCAAGGAAAGCTTGAAGGTATTGTGAACACTATAGGTGATTAAATGAGAAAATGGTTGATTTGGGGAGCATTATTAGCTTTGCTTGGCGGCGGGCTGTACTACCTGCAAAGTTCTGTTGAAAAACAGATTGCAGATGAAGTCAGTGAAGCCATAGGCAATAATGCTAAAACAAATGTTGACCTTTCTTTAAAAGGTATTGAGCTGAAACAGGGTGAAGCTGGTAAGGAGCTATGGACTCTTAAAGCAACCAATGGCTGGTATCAAAAAGATGAGAGCATAATTGATCTTGCTGAGCCTGATATCACATACTTTGTTCAGCCAGACCGCGATAAAGTGCACATTGTGGCACCAAACGGCACTATAAACCAGAATAAAGGCGTTGCCCGTTTATGGGGTGACGTGACAGTAACCAACCAGAAAGGGACCATTACTAGTAGTGAGCTTACTTTTGAAGATAAAAAGAAACTGCTCATTATGACCGGTAATGTGATCTTTACAGGCGAAGGATTTAACGGGTCATCCGACAATGCAAGTTGGAACCTGAAAGAAAATACAATTACTGCAACCGGTAATGTGGTTGTGAATTTCCGCGCTGAAAACCTGGATAAAGCAACTGGTGGAGAAAAATAATGAAAGCCCTGTTCCGAATTCTGATTTTATCTTTTTGTCTCTTAACCATTACCGGCACTGCCGTTATGGCAGAACCAGCTAAAGATGACGTAAAAGTTACCTCTGAAAAAATGACATACAGCGCTGACGGTCAAACAGTCGTGTTTACCGGAAACGTTATCGTAAGACATCCGCAGGCTGATATGTGGGCAAACAAAGTAACTGTGTACTTGCAGAGTGACAAAAATGCTCCAAAATCAAAAGAAGCTAGCGGCATCAACCCTGGTAAAATTGAAAAAATTATCTCAGAAGGCAATGTCCGCATTAAAATGGAAAAGGACAGAAGAGGTACGTGTGACAAAGCAACCTACACTTTAAAGGATGAACTGCTCGTCATGACTGGTTCTCCAAAATTAAGTGAAGGGAAAAACACAATTACTGGCAACAAGATCAAGTTCTGGGTAAAAGAAAACCGTAGTGAAGTGCTTGGTTCCTCCAGCCAGCCAGTAGAAGCAATTTTTTCAGCACCAAGTAACAAGGTAAAAAAATAAATGTCTGTTATTCAAGCTGAAGGACTCTGCAAGATTTACGGCAAACGCGAGGTTGTCCGCAATATCAACCTGAAAATGGAGCAGGGCGAAATTGTAGGACTTCTCGGACCTAACGGTGCAGGTAAGACCACTACGTTCTACATGCTCATCGGTATTATCAAACCAAATGCAGGTGTTGTACGTGTAGATGATATGGAAGTTACAGACTGGCCATTGCACGAACGTGCTCGAATCGGTCTAAGTTACCTTCCTCAGGAAAGCTCTGTTTTCAAAAAACTGACTGTGTATCAAAACTTGCAGCTCATTTTAGAACAAACAGAACTTTCCCGAGATGCTCAGAAAAGACGCGCCGAAGAATTAATGGAAGAATTCGGCATCAGCCATATTCGTGATACTCACGCAATGCATATCTCCGGTGGTGAACGTCGTCGTCTTGAAATTGCCCGTGCACTTATCCGTGACCCGAAGTTTATTCTCCTCGACGAACCGTTTGCTGGTATTGATCCTCTAGCTGTTGACGACATTCAGGACATCATCCGCAAATTGCGTGATAAAGGGATGGGCGTTCTTATTTCCGACCACAACGTTAGAGAAACATTAAAAATTTGCGATAGAGCCAACCTTGTTTACGAAGGGCAGATCATTCTTTCCGGCACACCGCAGGAGATTGTTAACAACCCGAAGGCGCGTAGCGTCTACCTTGGAGAAGGTTTTAGTCTCTAGCATTTTGATAAAAAATATAATTTGCACATGTGCAACTGTAAAAAGCCCGTACAACGGGCTTTTTTCTTGGTTGCATATAACGTTCCTATGTGGCAAAAAAGAAGTCAGTTATCTAATTTGGAATGTTTTTTGATAGGCAGTACTCATACATTATATTTCAGCTTTTTAGCTAGTCGAACCACATAGGACATTCTTATATATGGCTCTTGAACTTCGCCAACAATTAAAGCTCGCTCAGCAGCTTGTAATGACCCCGCAATTGCAGCAGGCAATCAAACTGTTGCAGCTTTCACGCGTGGAACTTGCTGAAACCGTTCAGCAAGAGCTGCTGGAGAACCCTTTTTTGGAAGAGTCCTTAGAAGAACGTGTAAATCCAGACAAAACTTCTGACGCAGAACAGCGAAAAAACGAACAGGAAGCTTACGACAAAGAGCTTTCAAACAACGCTGACTGGGAAGACTATCTGGGCGATTTTTCAAGCACTACCAAACAGGTTTCGATGCGGGAATCTGAAGCACTGGAAGAAATGAGCTCTTTTGAAGCTCGTCTTGCCCCTGCTCCAACGTTAGATGGACATCTGAACTGGCAGTTGATGCTTTCTCCCCTCACTAAAGAACAGATTCGAGTTGGAGAGGTTGTCATTGGTAACATCAGTTCTAATGGGTACTTACATGTATCTTCCGAAGAACTGGCTCAAATTGCTCAAAGCGACGTTGAAACTGTTGAACAAATGATTGCGCATATCCAACAGTTTGACCCTGTCGGAGTAGCTGCTCGCACCCCACAGGAATGCCTGCTTGTTCAAGTAAAAGCCCTTAACTATGATCGTGACCCAATCCTTGTAGATATCATTACCAACCATCTTGAGGATCTGGAAAAGCGCCGTTACAAGCCGCTTGCACGAAAATACAAAATTTCTCTTGAAGATCTCAAAGAGTATCTTGATGTAATCCAGAGCCTCGACCCTATGCCGGGAGCTCGGTTCAGCGGAGGAGAGCCGCATTACGTTTCTCCAGACGTTTACATTTACGAATACGAAGGGGACTTCGTCATTGTCCTTAATGAAGACGGACTGCCTCAGTTGCAGCTCAGTGAGCTGACTGAGCAACTCCCAAAAACGATCAATTCGGAAGAAAAAGACTATTATCAGGATAAAATGCGTTCCGCATCCTGGCTTATAAAAAGTCTGTACCAACGGCAGCGAACTTTGTATAAGGTAGTTGAAAGTATCGTTAAATATCAAAAAGAATTCTTCCAAGACGGCGTTACCTCGTTAAAGCCGTTAATTCTTAAAGACATTGCTGACGATATCGGCATGCATGAATCAACGGTAAGCCGTATTACAACCAATAAGTATATTTCGACCCCGCACGGTATCTTCGAACTCAAGTTCTTCTTCAACAGTGCAATTGGCCTTGATGATGGTAGTCAGGTCGGATCTGAGAGCGTTAAGGCTCTTATTAAAAAACTTATTAGTGAAGAAAATACGAAAAAACCATTAAGCGACGAAAAAATCGGAGAAATCTTAAAAGAAAAACTGCAGGTTAACATTGCACGAAGAACTGTAGCTAAATACCGTACCGCAATGAATATCCCTTCATCATCCAAGAGAAAGGTGGTATTCTAGAAGCGAACCCAGCTGACTCACAGGGTTTCAAAAAGTATCCAAATTAGGAGGCAACATGAACATCGCATTCACTTTCAAGAACTTTGAGCCTTCCAATCACCTTAAAGCATATGCCAATCGTCGCTTCAGCAAGCTTGGCAGATTCTTACTGAACCCTGAACATGTGGAAATGCAAGTCTCACTTTCTGTTGACAATTTCCGCCACAAAGCCGAAATTTCACTTGTAACGGATAACTTTACATATTCCGCTACTGAACAGTCTGAAGACATGTATGCAACGGTTGATCTGATTCGAGATAAACTCAAAGCACAGATCATCCGAAGTACGGAAAAACTGCAAAAGAAACGTAAGGGCACAGAAAAGCCTATTCTCGAAGGGACGATCCCTCTGGAAGAAATAGCAGAATCAGAACGAACCATTTTCGGAGTGAGTGATTTTGTACCTCAACCAATGGATCTTGATGAAGCCGCTATGCAACTTGATGCGCTTGATTATGATTTCCTTGTTTTTCTTAATACCGAAACCGAGCGGGTTAACATCATGTACCGCCGAAAAGATAACAACTTCGGCTTGATAGATCCCGCTTACTAGGAAAAGTAATGAAACTGGGTGAATACCTGGAAAAAGAACTTGTATTGCCGGAGCTTACCGCCAGCACCAAACAAGAGGCGCTGGCGGAGCTTCTGGCTCCTGTTGTTAAAAAAAATCCATCACTCGATGCAGAAGAAGTATTTAATGTTCTTATGGAGCGAGAAGCTCTTGGAACCACAGGCATCGGTAATGGAATCGCCATTCCACACGGAAAACTTGCTTCACTTGATAAAATAGTAGTCGTGGCAGGTCGCAGTTTTGAAGGGCTGGATTTTGATGCTCTAGACCAAAAGCCATGCAAGATTTTCTTTATGGTACTTGCTCCGGAAAACGTAGCAGGAACACATTTACGCATTCTAGCCCAGATCTCCAGACTTCTGAAAGACGAAGATTTCAAACAATTGTTTATGGAATCTGACTCCCAAGAAGCACTGTGGAACCTTTTATCTGCAGCCTAGCACAAATACACTATGACCTCTGTAGCTCAGCAAACAATCCCTCTAATTATTGTTGCCGGCCTCTCTGGAGCTGGCAAAAGTAGTGCCCTTAAAGTCTTTGAAGACATGGCGTACTACACTATCGATGGACTTCCGGTGTCTATGGCACCTCAATTTTTAGAAGTGCTCACCGGATGTGGGCTTGAGAGTTACAAAGGAATTGTGCTTGGTGTAGACGTTCGGCAGTGTACATTAAAAAATGGATGGTCTGACTTCATCGAAGTATTATGTGCAGCAGGCTATGCTCCGACAGTCATTTTTCTTGAATCACGTGCTGATGTAATTCTCCGCCGATATAAAGAAACGAGACGTCCGCATCCTTTTGAAGGACATGGAGTAGGGCTTGAACAAGCCATGACAAACGAGCGTATTCTCATGGCACCTGCCCGTGTAGAAGCAGATTTTATCTTTGATACTTCAGAATATTCTATTCACGACCTACGCCGCGTGTTGCAACGCAGATGGCAGTCAGAAGAAAACGATGTAAAAGGTCTTAAAGTTCATCTTATGAGCTTTGGCTTTAAGCATAGTACTCCTTCTGAAGCAGATATGATTTTTGACCTACGCTTCTTGCCAAACCCACACCATGATCCAGAGTTACGAAAGTATACGGGCCAAGATGATGTTGTGGTAAGCTATGTTCTTAAACACAGTATGGGACAAACATATCTAAAAAAGCTTGAAGATTTATTACACTTTACTCTTCTGCAAATGGAGAAAGAAGGGCGGTACCGAATTACCATTGCCTTTGGATGCACTGGTGGAAAACACCGCTCTGTTTCGGTAACTGAGGCCATATACGAATTTTTGAAAAAAACTGACTTTGCTGTTTCAAAAGAGCACCGTCATATTAACTTGGCGTAACGCCTAAGCTAACAACTATACATAAAATCTCATGTCTACCACATTTCCTGAAGAAAAAAATATCGGTGTAGTTATTGTCACCCATACCAACTACGGCGCCGCATTGTTAAGTGCTGCAGAAGTCATTATGGGCAAACAACCTTCTTGCGAAACTGTAAGCGTTGACAGCGAAAAAGATGTTTCGGAAACAGTAGCATCCATTAAAGAAATGGTTGAGCGTGTAGACGAGGGACGCGGTGTTCTCATCCTTACTGATATGTTTGGCGGAACTCCAACCAACTTAAGCTTGTCATTACTCGGAACCAGACATCTGGAAGTTCTTACCGGTGTAAACCTTCCAATGCTGCTTAAAGTCTTCGGATGCCGTACCATGACATTAGATCGACTTGCTATTGAAGCAAAAGATGCTGGTGGCAAGGGTATTGTAATGGCCGGTGAAATTCTACGAAGCAAGGTTAATGAGTAAGTTATGGCTTGGATTCGCATCGACAACCGACTTATTCATGGTCAGGTCATTGAAACTTGGATTCCTTACACGAATGCTAAACACCTGCTCGTAGTAAATGATGATTTTGCAGATGACGTTCTACGCCAGCAAATTGCTACTCTCGCTATCCCTGGGCGAATCTCTGTAGATTTTATCCATGTGGCAGACATTATGAGTTATGCTCAGCACAATAATCTGCAAGAAACACTTATTATTGTTGCAGACTGTGATGACGCTAAACGAATTCATGACGAAGGTTTTTCTTTTGAATCAATTAACATTGGCAACCTGCATTATGCTCCGGGCAAAAAACAGCTCTGTGATCATATTGCCATTTCAGATCATGATGAAGAATGCCTAAAATTTTTTGCCAACCATGAAATCATTCTCGATTTTCGCTGCGTTCCCAACCAACCATTACAAATTAAGGGGCTATAGTAATGGACGCTGTATTTCCTGTTGTACAACTTTCTTCAATGTCCTGGATTAGTGGCTACGCTTTTTTTTTGCCATCCTAGCGCTGCTACGAACAAATGTTAATTTAGGTTTTGTTGAACGCCCATTAGCTATCGGCTTTTTTTGGGCGGTAATAACAGGAGAGTGGGAGCTGGCTCTACCGGCCGCCATTTTTTTTGAGCTATTCTGGCTCGACCTTTTCCCTGTCGGAACATACATCCCGCCAAACGGAACAGCAGCGCTGGTTGCAACATTAGCCGCAGCCAGCTTTTTTTCGTTGCAATTCCCTTCGCAGCTCGTCATCCCAATGGTATTGGCTATGCCCGCAGCATTAATTAGCCCGTATCTTGAACAAACCCTGCGTCAACGCCACAATATTCACCATAATGAGCTATTAGCACTTAAAAATCCCGAACCTGCCGTTGATGAGCAACTTTTTTTACACAAAATCATCAGCAAAGCCTTGCTCCAAGCCTTTGCTGTAAACTTTGTTTTCTTCTTTATCTACCTGCTTGTGCTAATTAGCACGATCTCCCTCTCATACGACATTCATGGCTCTATTATTGAATGTTCAGGCATTTCTTGGACCTATTTATGGTTCTTTGCAGCTCTTGGCGGAGTGCTGTCTTTGAGGGTCCGTCGAGCCTACTATTCTTTCTTCTTTTTCCTCTTTGCCGTGGTACTTATTACCAATTTGTAAGTCTTCTTATGATAAAAAAATGCATTTTGTAACGTGGAAGCACTTGGCAGCAGAATGAGTTTGTGCTATCTGTCACAAACTCAGTTTGGAAATAGGCGTGAACAACGCGTTACAACAATTTCTGGAGGAAATTACCATGGCAGTACTCGTAATGGGTCATATGAACCCGGACACCGACTCTATCATTTCTGCAATCGCTGTTGCGGATGCACTCAATAAACGCGGCATCGAAGCTAAAGCAGTAGCACAGGGCGAAGTTACCCCTGAATCTGCATTTGTTCTCGAAAAATTCGGCCTCGAAGCTCCAGAAGTTGTAACTTCTGTTGCTGGCCAGCAATTATGGCTCGTAGACACCTCTGATAAAGCTCAGCTCCCTGCAGACATCGACGAAGCTGAAATCTGTGGCGTAATCGATCACCACAAACTGGGCGACATCACCACCTCTAACCCTCTTGAAATGTGGGTATGGCCTGTAGGTTGTGGCTGTACTGCAATCAAAGGTTTCTACGATCACTACGGTCTTGAAATCCCTGCTGGTATTGCAGGCGGCATGCTTTGCGCTATCCTTTCCGATACCGTAATGTTCAAGTCTGTAACTTGCACCGACGCTGACAAAGTGGCTGTAGAAGCTCTCGCTAAAATTGCTAACGTTTCCGACACAACCGAGCTTGGTATGGAAATGTTCAAAGTTAAGTCTGCAGTTGAAGGCGCAACCATGGAAGAACTTGTTTTCCGTGACTACAAAGACTTCGACATGAACGGCAACAAAGTTGGTATCGGCCAGCTTGAAGTTGTTGATCTTTCTCTCCTTGACGCTGTTAAAGACGGCCTCAAAGAAGAAATTGCTAAAGTTAAAGCAGACGGCCGTCATTCCGTATTCCTTCTTCTCACTGACATCATGAAAGAAGGTTCTGAAATGCTCATCTGTTCTGACGACGCATCCGTTGTTGAAAAAGCATTCGGCGTTGCAGGTAACGACTCCGTATGGCTTGACGGCGTAATGAGCCGTAAAAAACAGGTTGTTCCTAACTTTGAAAAAGCTTTCAAATAGTAGGTAATTAAACCGACTTTAAAGCCCCGAAGAACTTCTCTTCGGGGCTTTTTCTTTTTTAATACAAAATCATATGGTTACGAAGAACTTAACGCCAAACAACGTAACTCACGCAGCCGCTTTCCAGATTCTTCCCCTAGATTCTGCATCTCTGAAGGCAATGATACTGAAAGGATTACTTTAAGATCTGCTTGCGCCTGAGGTAGGTAATTACATCCGGAATCTGCCTCTATCATCTTAAAAAAAGGCTTCACAACCCTCTGAGTATGAAGAGAGTAGAGCAGATCAACCTTTGTTCCGATCCGAAGTGAAGGGTATTGTCCTGCTTTCATATGCAACCGTGCAGCAATTGCACCAGCTTTTATCAGATGCGAGGAAAGCTTAAGACGTTTTCCCAAGCGTATTGCCAACTCTTCACCACGTTTTTCATGTCCGATATGACGTGGGAGAAGGTCTTTTTTTGTTTCCTGTTTTCCTAAATCGTGACAAACCGCCATATAACAGGCAGTTACATTACCTCTGCATCGGTTAACAGTGTTTACAGTATGTGCAAGACAGTCATTAGAGTGGTACTGTATAGGACCAGCAGGGATTGAGGACATCCGGCTCAGCTCAGAAAACCAGTAATCTAAGCACATTGCCTCATCAAGAACCTGTAAGAACCTGCCGGGCTGCACAGAGCCAAGAGCTTTTAAAAGCTCAGTACCAACCCGTTCGGGCGTAAGCGTTTTCAGAAGCCCCATGCTTGCTACATGCCGCATCTGAGCAAAGGTATCAGGGTGTACTGAAAAATCTGGAAACGCTGCGGCAAAACGAGCTACACGAAAAACTCGAAGAGGGTCCTGTAAAAAAGCGGTTGGTGAAGCAGGTCGAAGTATTTTTTTTTGAAGATCATGCAAGGTATCAGGCAAAGAATAAAGACGTGCATCCTCATCAAGAGCGAGAGAATTAATAGTAAGATCCCTAAATGTAAGATCTTCAGCAATATTGCTTCCTCTTATTGGAGCATACTCTGTCCCTTGCAAAATGCATATGGTAAAATCGTTTCCAGCCTTGCGTGCTGTAGGATTGCAGCTTATAAACTCTTCAACGGTTCCATCGAATACAAAGTCGTATTCTTTTGGAGAGATACCAAGCAACATATCGCGCACTGCGCCACCAACTAAATAAAATTTCATACCCTTGTCATACTGCAAGCAGAGATAGTTTCCAAGGAAAACCTCTCCAAGCTACTATAGCTACGGACAACAATATGCGTACTTGTTTTGTTTTACATGATCAGATTTCCGAGATTGCTTCAGGGACAACACCTGAACAAATAGCTAAATCTCATGCGGGCTGGAGTTCCTTAAACAACCAACAATGGAGTGGGGTACAACGCGGTAATCTTTCCATGTACAGCTCACAGTTACCATCCTTTCCAGCAGATATATATATATGTGGAGCTTGTAGTTCAACTTTAGATGTTGCACGTTTCTTTAATGAAAACAAAATCTTGAACGAATGGGACTCTATTTTAGGATTACGTCAGGAAAAAGGACGTGGGCAATTAAGACGAGGCTGGGAGTCACCTGAAGGAAATATTTACGCTGCAATACGACTCCCATCAACAGGATTTTTTGCTAATGAAATTGGATCATTAGCTATCGGCTTTCTGCTAGCTAGAGCATTACAGGAACTTGGTTATACTGCACAAATCAAGTGGCCTAATGATATACTGGTAGGCGATAAAAAAATTGGCGGGATTTTGTTGGAGGAACGTGCCGGGATACTAATGGCCGGTATTGGGCTCAACGTCCATTCGTCCCCTCCGGCCGAACTCTTGCGGAATGAATGGTCCATTCCTGCAAGCAGTTTGTGCAAAAAAGAACAAACCATGCCGATATTACAGATGTGGCAGACACTTGTAGACTACATGCATTTTTGCTACAACGCACAGGTTGTTCAGTATACTACCGAGAAATTAATTTCGAGTGTTGAAAAACAACTTGCTTGGCTGGGGCGAGAAGTATGGATCCACGGAAGTGATCTAGTCAATCGGTCGGGCAGGATAATGGGTATTTCTCAAGATGGTGGGCTTCGACTCCGTCAATCAAGCGGAGAGAAGATCATACATTCGGGTAGTATTTCCCTCCACCCGTGATTAGTTCACCCGATGGGTTATTTATTTGCAAAATGTCACCGACGCTGCATAACGAGGATTGAATGGCGATTAAGACGTTTAAAGAAATTATGGATGAAGTGAAAGGTAAACCAATTCTGGTTGCCAACAGGGGCATTCCTGCCCGTCGTATTTGTCGCTCAATTCGTGAGCGTTTTGATGCTGTGGCTGTAATGACGGCTACAGATATCGACAAAACGTCTCCTGCCGCATCAGCCGCTCAAGAACTTCTTTTACTTGGTTCTGACCCTCGAGCGTACCTTGATATTGACAGAATTATTAGTCTGGCAAAAAAGCGCGGCGTGGTAGCTATTCACCCTGGTTGGGGCTTTGCCTCTGAAGACCACAGGTTCCCTACACGATGTGCCGAAGAAGGTATCATCTTTATTGGTTCCACAGCGGAATCCATGAACCTGCTTGGCAACAAAGTACAGGTTCGTGCTCTTGCACAAGAACTTGGTGTACCTGTTGTACCGGGTTCCGAGGGCGCTGTAGACATTCCAACCGCACGTGAATACTGCGAAAAGATCGGCTTCCCGATCATGCTCAAAGCAGAAGGCGGCGGTGGTGGTCGTGGTATTTTCTTAATCCAGAATCAGGATGAGCTTGAGAGTGCTTTTGTTAAAGCGTCCACAATGGCGCAGGCATCTTTCGGCAACCCGCGTCTGTACATTGAGAAGTTCTTAGCATCCGCGCGCCACATTGAAATTCAGGTAATCAGCGATAAATACGGCAACGTATTCGCATTTGACGAGCGCGATTGTAGTATTCAGCGTAACCATCAGAAGCTGGTAGAAATTACCCCATCTCCTTCTGAACTTATTACTCCAGAGTTACGTGAGCGTCTCAAAGGATATTCACGCAGTCTTGTTAAAGCTGTTGGATACGACTCTCTTGCTACGGTTGAATTCCTCGTAACTCCTGATGGCGAACCTTACCTCATTGAAGTTAACACCCGCCTGCAGGTTGAACACGGTATTACCGAAGTTCGTTACGGTATTGACCTTGTAGAAGAACAGATTGCAGTTGCATTCGGTGCAGAACTTCGTCTCAAAGAAGACGAATTCCCACCATCTCAGATGGCAATGCAGCTGCGTATTAACTGCGAAGATCCTCAGGATGATTTTGCACCAAACTGCGGTGTTGTATCCCGATACATTTCTCCTGGCGGTCCTGGCATCCGTATCGACTCTAACTTGTCTGCCGGTTACGATTTCCCATCTAACTACGACTCTGCAGGTGCTCTGCTTATTTCATACGGTCGTGGCTGGAAAAAAGTTCTGGGAACAATGGAGCGTGCGCTTAACGAATATTCCATTGGTGGTGTAAAAACTACCATTCCGTTCTTTAAGCAGGTTCTTCGTCACCCTAAATTCCAACAGGGTGATTTTGATACTAACTTTATTGGTAAAACTCCTGAGCTGCTTTGCTACACTGACCTTGCTCCAGAAGCAGAGCGTATTTCCAAGCTCATTGCAGAAATTTCTGCAAAGGGTTTCAACCAGCATGTTCAGCTTGGTGACTACCGTTCCAAGGACACACCACGAATTGGAGAGTTCAAACCGGTATTACCGAGCATTAGCTCCTCAATTCTGAAGGCAGCACCTGCTTATCCAAAGGACGACCGTAAGGCTCTGTTAGATTTTGTACGTGATACTGACTACGTACACTTCTGTGATACCACTCCTCGTGATATCACACAGTCTAACAGTGGCAACCGATTCCGCCTTGCAGAAGACAGAATCATCGGACCGTACCTTGATAACTGTGGATTCTTCTCTATTGAAAACGGTGGCGGGGCGCACTTCCATGTAGCAATGCTTGCAAACATGACATACCCGTTCACTGAAGCAAAAGAGTGGAACCAATTTGCTCCAAAGACACTCAAACAGATCCTCATCCGCTCAACTAACGTTTTAGGCTACAAACCACAGCCTAAGAACCTTATGAGAGCAACCGGTGAGATGATTTGTGATCACTACGATGTTATTAGATGCTTCGACTTCTTGAACCATATCGAGAACATGCGTCCATTCGCCGAAGTAGCTCTTAACCGTAAGGAAGTAGTCTTTGAACCAGCTATCTCTCTTTCATGGGCGAAAGGCTTTGATGTAAAGCATTACTTGCAGGTAACTGAATCTATTCTTGCTATGGTTGCAGACGTCGCAGGCGTCAGCACAAAAAAAGCTTCAGAACTGATCATCCTCGGCCTTAAAGACATGGCAGGCGTATGCCCACCACGCTTTATGACTGAGCTTGTAACTGCAATTCGCAAGCAGTGGCCTTCCCTTGTTGTTCATTGCCACAGACACTACACAGACGGTCTTTTTGTACCGACAGTAGGTGCTGCTGCAAAAGCTGGTGCACATATTGTTGATACCGGCATCGGTGCAGCTGTTCGTTGGTACGGACAAGGTGAAGTACTTTCTACTGCAGCATACATGGAAGAAGAGCTTGGACTTAAAACCAACCTCAATAAGGATATGATCCGCGAATGCAACTTCGCACTTAAGCAGATCATGCCTTACTACGATAAATATACTGCACCATTCTTCCAGGGAATTGATCACGATGTTATCCATCATGCAATGCCTGGCGGTGCAACGTCTTCCTCACAGGAAGGCGCATTAAAGCAGGGTTACATTCACCTGCTTCCTTACATGCTCAAGTTCCTTGCTGGTACCCGCAAAGTTGTACGTTACCATGACGTAACTCCAGGTTCCCAGATCACATGGAACACAGCGTTCCTTGCAGTAACTAACGCTTACAAACGTGGTGGCGAAGAAGAAGTTCGCTACTTGTTAGAAGTGCTTGAACACGTTACTAAATTCTCAGAAGAGGATTTAAGCGATGAAATGAAGGAAGCACGTCTTGCTATCTACCAAGATAGCAACGACGCATTCCGTGACCTGCTTCTCGGCAAATTTGGTAAACTTCCTCTTGGCTTCCCGGACAATTGGGTATACCAGAGCGCATTCGGTGAAGAAGAATGGAAACATGCTGTTGCAAACCGCACAGAAGTATCTCCATTGACAACATTAGAAGATGTTAACCTTGCTGCCGAGGAAGTTGATTTCATTAATCAGATTCGCCGTAAGCCTACGGATGAAGAATTCGTTATGTTCCTCAACCATCCGGCTGACGCACTCAAGACAATTCGATTCAAACGCGACTTTGGTAACCCGAACAATATTCCACTTGATGTTTGGTTCGAAGGTCTTGAAACCGGTCGAGAGTTGAACTTTGTAGACGATAATGCAAAGCCGCACTCCATGACCATTTTGCACGTCTCTGAACCTGCTAAAAATGGTAAATGTGTTGTACGCTATGTTCTCGACTCTGATATAATGAGCTTTGACGTTCAAGTTGAAACACCACATGAAGAGGAAAGCGCAGGAAGCGAAAAAGCTGACCCTAACAATCCACTTCATGTTGCAGCACCGTCAAATGGTGACCTCTGGGTAATGTATGTTAACCCGGGGGATGTAGTTAAAAAGGGCGAAGAGCTCTTCAACGTTTCCATTATGAAACAGGAAAAAGCAGTACTCAGTCCAGCTGATGCAATGGTTAAGCGTGTTCTGAAAACTGCTGACTACAAAGAAACCAAAGTGATGGTTCCGGTAAAAGAGGGCGACCTGCTTATCGAGCTTGGTCCAATCCCACGCCGTTGCGAGGCTTGCCAGAAGCCTCTCTCCGTGGAAGGCATGGCATTCTGCCCCTTCTGTGGTGAAAAACTGGAAGCGTAGATGGGTCTCATGCTTAGGCATGAGTAAGGATTAGAGAGTGTGGAGAGTCCCGCGAGGGACTCTCCATTAAATAACCCCCGTGTAGGTAAGGCCTATAAAAAAAGTTGTTTACTAAAATCTAATTCTAACGATGGGCGTAGAGTTTTACTCTGCAAGTTATAGTTTCCGGTTTTTTAAAGTGATAAGTCCTTCCAGGAGGAAAGACTGATGGCCAAGAAAAAGGCTGACGATTCCAAGAGTGTTAAAGCACAAGCGACTAAGATCCAAGAACTCAAAACCAAAATGGTTCTCACTGGCGCAGACATTGTAGCCATTGGCGAAGAAGCAGAACTTCTCGTTGGTGGTAAGAACTACAACACCGCTATTATTAGTCAGGTTGACGGTATTCGGGCCCCGCAATTTCGTGCAATCTCTTCCATAGCCTTCCACCAGCTTATGGATGAAACAAAAGTGAACGCATCACTTGTTCGCTCCATAGTTGACAAAGAGTACAACCGAATTGACTGGAATGATCCTGAAATCAACAAGGATCCTGAATTCTTGCAGAAGTTTGTACGAAATATCGCTAAAGAAATTCGTGCAGAAGCAGAAGCAGAAGCAGAAGGTACTGAAACTACCCTTAAAACAAGAACATTTGTAAACAACGTTGTTGAAGGTTTTGCAACTTCTCCGGAAGGCATTGACCAGCTCCGTAAACGTTCAGTTCTCGTTCAGGCTGGTATCCTTTCTGTTGAGTTACCTGAGAGTGTAACCGGTTGCGTACGCGATGCGTATAACGCAATTTGCAAAGAAGCAGGCCTTGAAGACGTTCCAGTAGCAGTTCGTTCATCAGCTGCAGGCGAAGACTCTCGCAAGAAAGCATTCGCAGGCCTTCAGGATACATACCTGAACATCGTTGGTGATAACAGATGTGTTGAAGCTTACCATTGGGACTGCGCATCTGCCTACAACCTTCGTTCAATGACCTACCGTCGTGAAGCTATTCTCGATGCTATGGCACGTGCTGAAGCAACCGGCGACGAATCTATTGCAATCAAAGCAAAAGAAGAATGGGCCATTGAAAACACTTCCCTTTCTGTTTGTATCATGCGCATGATCAACCCTGTTATTTCCGGTACTGCATTTTCTGCAGACACTGCAACAGGTTGCCGCGGCACAGACAGAAAAGACCTTGTTTCCATTGATGCCAGCTACGGTCTCGGCGAGGCAGTAGTAGGCGGTATGGTTACCCCAGACAAATTCTACGTGTTCCAGCGTGACGATAAACAGGAAGTTGTTATTCGTCAGATGGGCTGCAAAGACAAAAAAATTGTCTACGAAGAGAAGGGCGGCACCAAAATGGTGGACGTTCCAGATCTTGAAGCATTCCGCTGGTCACTTTCACTTGCACAGGCAGAAGAAGTTGCACGAGGCGTTCGTGGCATCTCCATTGCATACGGTGGAATGATCATGGATACAGAGTTCTGTATTGATGACGCTGACAGACTCTGGTTTGTGCAGGCTCGTCCTGAAACCCGTTGGAACGAAGAATTCGAACTTCATCCAGATACTATTTTCATGCGCCGTCTTGAGGTGGATGAAAAAGCAGCAGCGAATGCAGAAGTTATCTTGGAAGGTAACGGCGCATCCCGCGGCGCAGGTCAGGGACGTGTAAAATATCTCCGTTCAGCGCTCGAACTGAACAAAATTATCAAAGGCGACATCCTCGCAGCAGAGCGTACCGACCCTGACATGGTTCCGGGCATGCGTATCGCTTCTTCCATTCTTGCAGACGTTGGCGGTGACACAAGTCACGCTGCTATTACTTCCCGTGAGCTTGGAATTCCTGCAATTATCGGTATCCAGCGCCTTGAAGTTCTTCGCAACCTCGATGGTGAAGAAATCACTGTTGATGGTACTCGCGGCAAAGTATACCGCGGCCTTCTTCCTCTTAAAGAGGTTGGCGGCGAAATGGATATTGCGAAGCTTCCTGAGACAAAAACTAAAGTTGGCCTCATCCTTGCCGACGTAGGTCAGTCTCTCTTCCTTTCCAGACTGAGAAATGTAACCGATTTTGAAGTAGGTCTTCTCCGTGCAGAATTCATGCTTGGTAACATTTCCATTCACCCGAAAGCTCTTGAAGCATACGATTCCGGTGAACTCGACCGTGTTGTTGCAGACAAGGTTCACGAACTGGAAAGTCAGCTTACCAAAGTACTCCGTCAGCAGCTTGCTCTTGGTATTGTTGGTGTTGATTTCAACCTTCGTGAATACGTTGGTCATCTGACAGGCCTTTCCGAAGAAATTGAAAAACTCACTGAGAATGAACAGCCACGCGGTACTGACGAAGTTCTTGCTGTACACCGTCGTATGCGCGAGCTTGACCACAAGCTTGATGCCTACATGGAAACCGCAACCCGTCGTTTCGATATTCTCAAGACTTCCGAAAATCTTGAAGACCACGTATCCGCAGTGATGGGCTTCTCTGATGAACTGCTGAAACTCACTGGTAACGATCCTGAAACCACTCGTCGCAAAGCAGAAATTGATGCATCTGTAAAAGCGATCACAGCAAAAGCTGCAAACGACCCTGTCGTTATGGATGTAATCCAGAAAGTAAAACAGGTACGTGTTGAAGTTGCGCTGACTTCAGGTCTGGAAAAAGAAATCCGCGACATCCGCAATATTCCAGAAAAAATCCGCACCATCATTAAATCCCGTGGATACCGTTCCGGTAAAGAACATTACGTTCAGACACTGGCACAGGGACTCGCGCTGTTCGCAATGGCGTTCTACGGCAAAGACATTATCTACAGAACCACCGACTTTAAATCCAACGAGTACCGCAACCTTCTTGGTGGCTCACTGTTCGAACACTTCGAAGACAACCCAATGCTCGGTTACCGTGGTGTTTCCCGTAACCTTCACGATTGGGAAATCGAAGCATTCAAACTTGCTCGTGGCGTATACGGTGGAACCAACCTGCAGATCATGCTTCCGTTTGTACGTACTCTTGAAGAAGGTAGAGCAATGCGTCGCTACCTCGAACAGGTACACAAACTTAAGCGTGGTGAAGATGGTCTCAAAATCATCCTCATGTCTGAGATCCCAAGTAACGCTATTCTCGCAAAACAGTTCATTCAGGAATTCGATGGCTTCTCCATCGGCTCCAACGATATGACTCAGATGGTTCTGGCTACAGACCGAGACAACGCAAGTCTTTCTCACATCTACGATGAAGAAGATCCTGCAGTAGTCTGGGCAATTCTGTGCACCATCTTCACTGGTCAGAAATACGGTAAAAAAGTTGGCTTCTGCGGTCAGGGTGTTTCCAACAGCACCATCCTTCGCGGTCTTGTTGCTATCGCTGGTATCGTATCCGCATCCGTTGTGCCGGATACTTACTTCCAGACCAAGCATGACATGGCTGAAGTAGAGCAGGAAAACATTAAAACCGAACAGCTCGGCCAGTGGCTCGGCGATAAGTACCTCGAAAAAATTCGTGTTCTGTTGAACGAAAATGGATACGGACACATTCTTAAGAAGTACAAAAACGCTAAAGACCTTCTTGATTGGTACGAAGGTGAAATTGCTCGTCTGCATGAGCAGCTTCGTGAATCCATCGAAACTCCAAAAGAGAAATTCTACCGTCAGGAGCTTGAACAGTTCCGTGCTAAATTCCATAAGCCTGTAATCTATGCAGGTTGGGACTGGAAACAAACTGTTCTTGACGCTCTCCATCAGGCTGGTTTTGCTAACTTCGAAGAGCAGGCAGTTGCTCTCGAAGCACAGCGCAAAAAGAAGTGGTAGAGTAACGAGTTGTAACTAAAGTGTAGTGAAAGGGGCGTATGTGATACATACGCCCCTTTTTTTTCTTAAAAAAATACAAAACTCATTCTATTTCCACTTAATTAACGCGCTAAATTGCAAAGAAAAAGTGAAAAAAACTTCAAAAAAAACTTGAAAAACGACTAAACACCCAAAAACACCCCCCTAAGCCTCGTCTCTATCACCGCAACGTTTTATACTAATTGTTTTTTTTAAAGCCTCACAATTAAATTATTCAAAACTTTTTTTTCATAGCGAGTGAGAAAATTTTTGTACCAACAACATTCTCGCCAGAAGGCTAGGACTAAGCCATTAAACAAGTTTTGTATTACCTCAGTGGAATAACAGATCAACATTTGTCAAAAATTAAGGTGCAATGCTGTTTCCTATAGCAACACCACTGAGAACATTAAGTCATAAAAAAAGTGAGTCCGTTGTATACGAACTCACTTGAATATGTCTTGCATTCCGCAGCAAAGCTGCGTAGCAAAACCTAAGCAAAGCTTGAGGTTGTGCTACTTTTTCTTCTTTTTCTTTTTAGAAGGAGTAGCCTTTTTACTCTTAGCTTTCGGCTTGGCATTTTCACGTTTTTCAGCACGGGCTGCACGCTGAGCTTTTTTTTCAGCCTTAGCTTTTTTTACTTCTTCATCGATTCGGGCAAATTCTTCTGGATCCATTGCATGCTCTGAAAATGCGTGCCAGATTTTATCAACCCCTAATCCTGTTGAAGCCGAAGAAATGATAGGTTTAATTCCACCAAGAAGTTTTGCCCATTCATTTTGTTTTGCCACGCGTTCACTTTGCTTGCACTTATCACCTTTAGTAAGGATCGGAATAAGCGGCAGATCAATTTGACGCGCGTAACTTGTAAGCTCAATATCAATCTGCTGTGGTGGAACGCGACTATCAATCAAAACGGCCAGTGCTTTAAGACCGGGAGTAGAAATCAAATATTTATTAATGAGTTCTGCCCACTTTTGACGATCTGCCTTGGAAACTTTTGCATAACCATAACCTGGAAGATCTACCAAATAATACTGCCACGGTTCAACACGGTAAAAGTTAATAGATTGAGTTTTACCTGGAGTAGAACTGGTACGTGCAAGATTCTTTCGTCCTGCCAAGGCATTAATTAAAGAGGACTTACCAACGTTGGAGCGTCCTGCGAGAGCAATTTGCGGCACATCAACTTCTTGAAGTTGTTCTAGCGTATATATAGTGTCTTCTAAAATAAGATTTGGTTGCATGAGAGGCCTTTGGTAATAGTGAATAAAGGCAACGCCAAGCTTGACAACAAGCGGCGCTTCGGAAAATATTACCCGTTTGTTTCCACCATTCCTAATGGTATAAAAGCAATGTGTAAAGACAAAGGGAGTACGCATGGCCGGTTACAACATTTTGATTCTTAATGGTCCAAATTTAGGAGCACTAGGAAAACGTCAGCCGGAAATTTATGGCACTAACACCATGGATATTTTACCTGAACTTTTGCTACAAGTTCTTGGTGAAAACTCTAAGCGCGTTTCCCTTGAATTTTATCAAAACAATTCAGAAGGCAAACTGATTGATCGTATTGAGCAAGCAAAAGAAGAGGGCATTGATGGCATTGTACTTAATGCCGGTGCCTATACTCACACCAGCCTTGCACTAGCAGATTGCCTAGCCTGGATTGAATTGCCGGTGGTCGAGGTGCATTTAAGCAATGTACTTGCCCGCTCCGAACCATTAAGGCAGAAAAGTTTTATTGGTCGACATGCTATTGGTGTTATTGCAGGTTTCGGCATGATGAGTTACGCACTAGCCGTGCAGGCTCTGTTTCAGCACCTAGAATATTAGATTTAATTTTCCGTTTATCTATCGGAACTACTTGGAGGAACATATGTTCTCAACCACTGATTTTAAACGTGGTCTTAAAATTCTTTTGGACGGCACCCCATACGAAATTGTTGAATTCCAGCATTTCAAACCGGGTAAAGGCGGCGCGATGATTCGCACCAAACTTCGTAACCTTCTTACTGGTCGCGTAGTTGATAACACCTTCCGTTCCGGTGAAAAAGTTGGCCGTCCAGATATTGAGCATTCTGCAATGCAGTACCTCTACATGGAAGGCGACAACTTGGTTCTGATGGATCTTAGCTCCTACGAACAGCATTACATGAGCACCGAAAAATCTGATGGTGCGGAAAACTTCCTTAAAGACGGTCAGGAAGTAAAAGTAATGCTCTACAATGGTGAACCGCTTACACTCGAACTTCCTGCAGCTCTTGTATTTGAAGTAACTCACACTGAGCCGGGTGCAAAAGGCGACACCGTTTCCAACGTTACTAAACCAGCAACCATCGAAACCGGTCTGGAAGTAAACGTTCCTTTGTTCATCAACATTGGTGACAAAATCAAAATTGATACTCGCACCCGTGAGTACCTTGGTCGCGAAAACTCCTAAGTTTCGCATCCAACTGTATAAAAAAACGCGCTTTATTTTAAGCGCGTTTTTTTTATGCTATTTTACATGTGAAAAAAGTTGTTCATATCAATACATTGAAAAAATCTGCTGTTGATTGCATTCCGTAATATGACTACAGTACACCAAGGTTATCAGATTCTAGACAAACTAGCAGGTTAGCTCGTCTATCTATATCTGATATGGTTTCATTATGATCTGCTATTAATTGGAAGTACTCCTACTGGAGGATGGTATTACGAATACGCAACGTATAACTCGCGAACTTTTTTCTTTATTCATCACGTTCTGGGGCACCTTGCTTACTATCAGCCTAATGACGTTTAGTCAGGCTGACCCAAGCCTCAACCATATTGTAAGTTCGCCTAAGTCTATTCATAACGCTGCAGGGCTCTTCGGTGCATATCTTTCAGGACTCCTTGTAGATATGTTC
The DNA here is from genome assembly GCF_900129975.1 of Halodesulfovibrio marinisediminis DSM 17456. Lineage (NCBI taxonomy): Bacteria > Pseudomonadati > Thermodesulfobacteriota > Desulfovibrionia > Desulfovibrionales > Desulfovibrionaceae > Halodesulfovibrio > Halodesulfovibrio marinisediminis. The sequence continues at coordinate 767,424 of NZ_FSRG01000003.1, read as the reverse complement.
GGTCTAGCCTCGTATCTTTTAGCACTCGGATTTCTTGCATCCGGTATCCGCTGCTTTTTTGCTAAAATTAATATTGAGTGGTGGCGCTGGATCGGTCTGTCCTTATTTGGAATTAGTATCTGTTCATTCAGCTCCGCCGTACCGCTTACCATTGGAGAAATCCAAGGTGGCGGCCTACTGGGTGACGTGCTCTTCGGAGTCAACTGGTATTACTTACGACCAATCGGCAGCACATTACTTTGGATTTTTGTAACGCTGTGTTCCATCCAACTTATTATGGGTGGCACATGGTCCGGGCTCTTCGCATGGCTTAAAGAACACATTGGTGACGCCAAGAAGCCGTTATTCAAAAAAACAATTTCAACAAAGAAAAAGCCTAAAGCAAAAAAATCTTCACAAGTAAGCAAAGAGAAAAAAGCACGACGCTCACTCTTTAGCAAAAAAACTGAAGAACCAGATACAGCATTACCTGCACTGGATATTCCAGAAGAATCTCATCAACCAGAAATATGGGATGAAATTGCTGCCCCACAGGAAGCTATCCCTGCTGAATTCAGTTCAGTAATTATTGATGAACCAGTGAAATCCTCTGGAGAAGAAGCTTCTCTGATCGGGGAGGGTAATCCTTTTGAAAATGATCTGGACTTTCCAGAGGTCAAACGAACTACCGCTAAAAAAAGCAAAAAAGTATTTTTGCCTAAACTTGATTTATTCACCAACAGTGACGATGAAATAGAAACAACTCCCCGTGAAGTTTTGGAGACAAAAGGCCGTCTTGTTATGGAATGCCTTGAGGACTTCAATGTTCACGGCGAACTGCAACGCATCACTCCGGGCCCAGTTGTCACTATGTTCGAAGTAAAACCGGCACCTGGAGTTAAGGTAAGTAAAATTGCAAACTTATCTAACGACATTGCCATGGCACTGAGTGCTGTATCTGTTCGTATTCAGGCGCCAATCCCCGGAAAAGACACTGTCGGTATTGAAATTCCAAATGAGATCAGGGAACTAGTTTCTCTGAAAGAACTCTTTGCTTCTGATACTTTTGTCAGCTCTAAAGATCCTCTCACACTGGCCATTGGTAAGGATATCTCAGGCATTCCTTTCACCTCTGACTTAGCCAAAATGCCGCACCTGCTTGTCGCTGGTGCAACGGGTCAGGGTAAAAGTGTTTTCATCAACTCTGTGTTAATGAGTTTGCTATTCAAAACGACACCGGAGTCATTGCAATTACTGCTTATTGACCCAAAACGAATTGAACTTGCAGTCTATGCAGATCTGCCACACTTGGTTCATCCAGTTGTTACTGATATGTCGCAAGCAAAAAATGCTTTGGACTGGGCAGTTCATGAAATGGACAAACGTTACGAAGCAATGTCCCGCATGGGAGTACGTAACATCATAAGTTACAACACAAAACTTAAGCAAATGGGCGACGATAAACCTGAGAACTTGATAGACTTGCAACCAATTCCATACATGGTAATAATAATCGATGAACTTGCAGACCTGATGCTGACCGCAGCTAAAGAGGTTGAAACTAGTATTGTTCGACTTGCTCAGCTTGCCCGAGCAGCAGGTATTCATCTTATTCTTGCAACACAGCGCCCAAGTGTTGATGTTGTAACTGGTTTAATTAAAGCAAACTTCCCATGTCGTATCTCATTTCAGGTTACAGGCAAGCATGACTCTCGAACCATTCTTGATACGGTCGGAGCAGAACACTTGCTTGGAAAAGGCGATATGCTTTTCAAACCGGGTGGCGGTCGACTCACTCGAATGCATGGTGCCTTTGTAAGTGATGATGATGTAATGGCTGTAGTTTCCCACTGGAAAAAACAACTGCCACCAGCATACAAGGTGGATTTTGTAGAATGGGCAACGGAAGGAACAGGTAATGTATCAGGATCAATGAACGGTGGCGGTGGAAACAACGGTACCGCAGATGATCCTCTTTATGCTGAATGCGTCGCATTTGTTATCGAAAATGGCAAAGCATCTATCTCACTTATTCAACGCAGATTTAGAATCGGCTTTAACAAAGCAGCCCGTTTTGTAGAACAAATGGAACAAGACGGCATAGTTGGACCGGCAGATGGCAGCAAGCCACGCGCTGTGCTTGCCAAAAAAGAGCAACCAACCGGATAAAGTAGGATACAATATGAATCGTAAACTTACAGCAGTGATGCTGAGTTGTTGTCTTCTTTTTACCTTCGCAAGTACTGCAAATGCAGGACTTGAAATTCTCACAAAAACATACGGAAATGCACAGACCGTAACAGCAGACTTTGTGCAGACACTTATTCATAAAGATAGTGGTGGAAAAGAAGTTCGTACTGGCAACTTTGTTATCAAACGCCCAGAACTAGTACGCTGGGTAACAAGCAAGCCTTTCAACGAACTGCTTATTGTAAACAAAGATGCTGTCTGGAATTACCTTGAAGATGAAGAAGTAGTATATAAATACCCACGCGACGTAGCAGAAGAAAGCCAAAATGCATTAAGTTTTCTTCTCGGTGATGCAAAGGTTGATAATAATTTCTACGTAGAAGATGGGGAAACAAAAGGAAAGTACCTTCTTTTTCCTAAAGAACCAACAGCAAACCTGACTGAAGCAGAGTTATGGCTTGATGAATCATCAGGGATCATTACTCGGCTCAGAATCATCGACTTTTATGGAAACGTGAATGACATAACCTTTAAAAATGTTCAGTTTAATAAGTCGATAAACAACCTTGTCTTCAACTTCACTCCACCTAACGGAGTAGAGGTGGAAGACAACACCAAAAAATAAAAAAAAGCGAGTGGAATTCCACTCGCTTTTTTTATCAACTATCTTGAATTACTTACTCAGTCCGGTTGCTTCATAAATTTGAGCTAACTCTTCCTGAGTTAATTCACGACTTTCACCTTTTTCAAGATCACCAATTTGAACTGGTCCAATCTTGACGCGATGTAAGTTAAGTATCGTCAACCCAACATCACGGAACATACGACGAATCTGACGGTTAACCCCCTGAGTTAACACCATCTCAATTCGAGTATTCCCTTCATCTTGAGCAATAATTTTGCATTCAACAGGAGCAAGCTTATCACCTTCTTCCAGAATCATGCCTTTACGGAATTTTTCCAGAACCTGTTCAGGCACATTGCCACGAACACGTACTCGATAAACCTTATTCTGATGCCACTTCGGATGGGTAAGCCTGTAGGTTAAGTCACCATCATTTGTCAGCAGTAAAAGGCCGGTTGAGAAGAAATCAAGTCTACCAACAGGGAAGATTCGCTTTCCTTTAAATTCTTCAGGCAGAATATCCAGAACAGTAGGGCGCCCCTCTGGATCATTTGCCGTACAAACTGTCTGCACAGGTTTATGAAGAAGAACGTATAATGGCTCAACTTTTTCAGTATCAAAAACCACACGCTCACTATTTACTTCAAGTACATCTGAAGTAGGAGTAATCTTCAATCCCGGTTCTTCAACCTTTTCGCCATTAACAAAGACAACGCCCTGAGCAATTAAATCATCAGCTGCGCGACGAGAACAAATCCCCGCAAAGGCAAGAGCCTTATTGATACGCAACGGTTCATTTAAATTTGGTACACTTGGCTTAGCTGGTACAAATGGCTTTTTCTCAGGACGTGACGGACGATTCTCACGTGAGGAATCACCTTCGGTAGAATCCTTGCGTGGATGATGTTTTCTAAGAGGCTCATTTCCACCATTTTTTGTATGAGAAAAACGGCCAGAGCGATCATTACGATCACGGTTCTCAAAACGACGTTTTTCAGAATTACGTCTATCATCTCTCTCAGAAGATGAACGTCGGGAATTATTCTGACGATCACCACCACGATAATCGCGGTCACTACGACGGAAATTGTCACGCTCTTCATTACGTCGTTTTTCACCACGCTCACCAGGGCGTCCCTGATAACCACCGCGAGACGGACGACGAGCTGAGCCAGTCTGCTCATCACGTTCACTTCGATTCCAAGAATCATTACGTCCTTGACGATCACGGGAGTCGAAACGGTCACGGTTGTCACGGCTGCGGAAATCTTCTCTACGAGAATCACGCTGACGATCATTTCGTTCAACAGGACGTCCCTGATAACCTCCACGAGACGGGCGACGATCTGAACCAGTCTGTTCGCCACGTTCATTTCGGTTCCAAGAATCATTACGTCCTTGACGATCACGGGAGTCGAAACGGTCACGGTTGTCACGGCTGCGGAAATCCTCTCTACGAGAATCACGCTGACGATCTCCACCGCGGAAATCACGATCTGTGCGACGTGATTCAACGCGTTCTGAACGATCAAAGTCATTACGACGACGTTCATTCTGGTCTACAGGGCGGCCCTTATATTCACTACGGGAAGAACGGCGACCTGAGTCAGACTTTTCACCACGGTTACGAGAACCAAAATTCTCGCGGCTGTCTCTGTCTCCACGGCGCTCGTCTTTCCGATAAGATTTACCGGATGATGCACGACCGGGGAGGTCGTTATAGGTATTACGACGGCTTTCACCATCGCTGATAGGGCGTCCCTGGTACTTGCCGTTACTGTCAAAGTAAGAGCGTTCGGTACGCTTTTTAGGAGTTCGCTCATCGTTATTATGACGAGCTGCATTGTTACCTGATTGGTGACGTTCTGAACGATCACCAAAGCCAGTCCGACGTCCGCGTCGGTCTTCTGAAAACTTTTTATTTTGTTCTGACATAAATTATGGTCGTATAACTTTTGCAGCAACCTGCATGCTGGTTACGATATCCAGCATATTTGTAGTTTCGCCCACAGCTTTCTTATCCAGCATGGAAAAATGATCTAAACAAGTTCCACAAACCAGAATATCTACGCCAGCTGCTTCAAGGGCTTTCAATTCTTCCAAAACATGGCTATCCTCTGTCGCGAGGGTAACGGCACCATTTACCATTACAATACGCCACAAAGACTTGCCAAGTTCTGGCAACGTCGCTAAGAAGTTCTTCATCAACTTAGCACCAAGTTCATCATCACCTCTGCCGATAGTGGCAGAAGAAATGAAAACGCATATACTACTGTCTACCGAAACCAATTCGTCGTCTGTAAGAATCTCACAGGCATCAGCATCAGATGCGGTTGCAAGAATACGCCAACCGCCTTCAACTTGCTCAGATTTTGCGGAATATCCCTTAGAAGAAAGGAACCGCACCACATTATCTTTTGCTGCATCATTGTCTACCAAGACAGTAAAGACAGACGGAGCTTCTTGTTCAATCAATTTTTTGCACTGGATGACAGGCTGAGGACAGGACAGGGAAAGACAATTTAGTTCAATATTACTCATTGCGAGCCTCCTCTTACTAATAGATACGCAGACCCGCAAGTCGTCAAATCGAAAAAAACAATATAGTTTCAAAAAAACTATTGATCATCTTAATACAAGCCTTTCGTGGAGACCCCCAACTCATGGCAAAATTTAAAAGACTGCCTAAAAACAGCGGTAAACTTCTAAAACGTACTCTCAAATACTTTGCACCTTACAAAGCTTCCATCATCATCTCTATTATTGCAATGGCAGTTGTAGCCGCAACAACAGGTGCATCCGCGTACCTTATTAAGCCGGCACTTGATGATATTTTCATCAATAAGAACACTGATTATCTAATGATTATCCCTTTTGCATACTTTCTTCTAGTTCTCGCAAAAGGAGCAGGGCGTTACGGACAAAACTACTTTATGACCTATTGCGGCCTTAAGGTGCTTGAACGACTGCGTAACGAATTATTTGATAAAATCATCTGCCTCCCTCTTAAGTTTTACGAGGAACAACAAGTCGGCATGCTCATGTCACGTGTTGTTAACGACGTGGCAGAAATACGTGGTAGCCTTCCATCTGTAATTAAAGGAGTACGTCAACTCCTTACAATGATTGGCTTGTTGTTTGTTGTATTCTATCAAGATGCATACCTTGCCACTTGGGCAGTGCTTGTCTTACCACTTGCCTTATTCCCGTTCATTCATTTCGGCAGAAAACTTAGAAAACTCGGTAAGAAAAACCAGATCCTTATTTCCGCAATGACCATTTTCCTTCAGGAAAAATTCAGCGGTATCCGTGTTGTTAAAGCCTTTGCGAACGAAGAGGGCGAAAAATCAAACTTCCGTATTGAAAACAGCCGCATTGCCCAAATTGCTCTTAAGCAAACTATTGTCGGGCAAATGTCTTCACCTATTATGGAACTTATTGGTGCACTTGGTATCGGTCTCGTCATTTGGTACGGTGGATCTCAAGTTATTGCTGGTGAACAAACAGCAGGCACATTCTTCTCCTTTGTTGCAGCACTCGTTATGCTGTACGATCCAGTGAAAGAACTGACTTCTGCAAACAACTCACTCCAGAAAGCGCTTGCCGGTGCCGAGCGAGTTTTTGAAATCCTTGATTCTCCTGAGATCTTAGTAGAACAAGACGGCTCACAACAACTTGAAGGAGTACATGAAGTTTCCTTCGAAAATGTGACCTTTAGCTACGATGCAACAACTCAGCCAGCACTTAAAAATATCAATCTCACGATCAAAGAAGGGGAGAAAGTTGCTATTGTCGGACCAAGTGGTGCCGGTAAAACAACCTTCGTCAACCTTGTGCCGCGCTTCTACGAGCAACAAGAGGGTCGCGTTCTTATTAATGGTGTTGATTCCAGAAGCTTCACACTTAAATCATTACGCAAAAACGTTGCAATTGTTTCTCAGGATGCCTTCCTATTCGATACATCAATTGCAGACAACATCGCATATTCTTCAGACGGAAGTCCTAAAGAAGCCATTGAAAAAGCAGCAAAAGCGGCCTTTGCACACGATTTCATCACTGATTTCCCAGATGGCTACGACACAATTGTTGGTGAACGCGGTGTGCGCTTGTCCGGTGGACAAAAGCAGCGTCTTACCATTGCTCGTGCATTATTAAAGGATGCACCGTTACTTATTCTCGATGAAGCTACTAGTGCACTTGATTCTGAGTCAGAAAAAATTGTACAGCAAGCACTTGAAAACTTGATGAAAGACCGTACCAGCCTTGTAATCGCTCACCGTCTCTCTACCATTATCTCCGCAGATCGAATTCTGGTAATGAAGGACGGTGAAATTGTTGACGAGGGCACTCACGAGTCTTTGCTTGAGAATAGCCCGCTGTATCAGCGACTTTACTCCTTACAGTTCGAGAAGGAGCTCGTTTAGTGAAAATTCCGTTACCAATCCCCTTTATTTCTTCAACTATTTACCACCTATACAAAGTCTGGTGCAGAACATTACGTTTTGAAGAAGTAGGGCGTGAGAAACTGGATGAACTATGGGATGCTCACACCCCTATGGTTACTTGCCTCTGGCATGATGAACTTTTCCCACTTATGCATGCCCGGAGACAACTCGAAATCATCGCTGTTGTCAGTCAAAGCTCTGATGGCGAGCTGCTTGCTCAGGTCCTTGAGAAACTGGGACTGCTTACCAGCAGGGGGTCTAGTTCCCGTGGAGGCGTTAAGGCTCTGCTTAGAGTCGCCAGAACGATGAAAACTTCACGCCACCTTGGATGCATCACTGTAGATGGGCCAAGAGGGCCAAGACACAAAGCCAAAGAGGGCGCAGTATTCCTCGCCCACAGAAGCAACGCTAAGATCGTCCCAATCCGTATTGCTATGTCAAATTCATACGTATTCAAAAAAGCATGGGACAAATTTCAAGTGCCTTTACCGTTCTCAAAAGTAAAAATCATCTTTGGAGAACCATACGACCTCCCAGAAGGCGAGCTGAGCGAAGAATACCTTGAAAAGGAGCGTCAGCGTCTAGAAAACAAACTTAAAGAATTACTTTAAGGATAGCACGTGAATCCAATTTATTCAGCAATTTACAGCTTAGGTACAAAGATGACAGTCCACAGTTCCAAAGTGCTTGGATGCGCACTGGGAACTCTGATGTGGAACAGTATACCGAAACGAAGAAAGCTAGCTATAGAAGCCGTCCAAAAACATCTAGACGTTAGCTACGAAGAAGCAACAGTTATTGCTAAAAACAGTTTCATGCACAACTGCCGGTCTTTTTTAGAAATATTTCTTGTACCCAAAGTAAACCAAAAGTTTATCGAAGATCTCGTCATCCAAGCTCCTGAAAACGGTTTTTCTTTTTTTGTCGAGACAGAAAGGCCAATGGTTGCCACAACAGCTCACATGGGCGCCTGGGAAGTTCTTGCCGGACTTTTGGGAGAAATTGGCTCTGTATCAAACAAAGCACAACCATTAGTAGTTGTCCGTTCCAATAAAAACGAAAACATTAACGAACTCATTTTCAAACTTCGTGGCGGACGTGGTGCTGAAGTACTTTCGCATAGAAATGCAGTATTTAAGGTTATGAGATCGTTAAAAAAGAACGCTATCGCAGCATTTTTAGTAGATCACAACACCAAACGCAAAGAAGCAATTTTTACTGACTTCCTTGGTGAGACAGCCGCAGTCAATTCAGGCCCTGCGTTTTTAGCCTTACGCGGCAAAGCCCTTGTGGTACCGACCTTCCTTATTCGTAACGAGAAGGGGGGCTATACGTTCATTATTGAAGAACCTCTCGACACCACAAAACTTGAAGGAACCCGTGAAGAAAAGCTTCAGCAAATTACACGATTCTACACAGACGCAATTGAAAGAATTGTACGTAAGCACCCTGAGCAATGGTTCTGGATGCATAATCGATGGAAGACTCAGCCTAATACTGATGACTTCATACTTCCACGAAATGATCAAAAATAGGGCGTAACGACTATTCCTTCTCTAATTGATTATTCCGATCAATTAACCTCACCGGACTCATCAACGTCACATCAGATGAAACCACCGAGCATACCGACAAGAGGAAATCCTTGAATTGTTACTTCAAGGATTTCCTTTTTTCATCTGAAAAACAGTATAGGGCTACAGCCAGACACACCTTTTTTTAAACACTGTAGCCTTATCCCTCATTTTTCAAAAAAAAGCCTTAAAAGGGCATTCTGAAGCAAAACTCTAAAAAGACATTTATCGATTGTTTCACAATTATCCACAGAACAGTAACAATCTAGAATATCTTAGCATTTTAATATCAAAGTTAACATAATATACATTATGAGACATTAAATAAGGTGTAAAAATACACCTTCTCTCCTATTGAATTCTCCGTGCCTCTAAGCAAAAAATTGAAAACTTATCCTGTGCCTTTTAAGCCTTTCTTTTTTTGCTTTAAGCTCTTTATTCATCTTTTGGTCTAAAATCGATCTCCGTGCACATGAACTGATCTATCAGGACTTAACCAAATTCTTTTTCTTTTCAGAGTAAAAAAACACTCTTCAAAATGTCCCAGCTATTCTTTTTATGGAAATACCAAGTCGCAACGTGCAACTTAAACGATGCAAAGCAATCAAATATACTTTCTAAGAACTAAGCTAATCAGCTTCAATTTGCATCATCTGCTAAGCTAAGTTCGACTTCTCGACATAATTACCAAAACTATCTTTAGCTCCATTGCAAAGACTCACGTTTCGAACTTGTCTATTTCTAGTCACGTCCGACAAAACATCTCTCCACACAAGCGTCACTGTGAATTCTTAATCAAATAAAAAAAAACGGAAGCCAATTAAGGCTTCCGGTTCATTTTATCATTACCAACTAATCAATTGGCTCTTCTTTATTTTCCTTAGGAATCGCTCGACCAGATTCTTCAAGACGGGCTATGAACTTGTCTCTACATTCGTAGCTGCAAAAACGATGGATTGTTTCCCCATCACGGACACGAATGTCCTGATCAATTGAAACAAATGAGCCACAAACTGGATCTTTAACCATATCACCAGTCGCAAACTTTTTTTCCATATCTTTCTGTTTTTTTTCTGTTTTTTTCTTGCTGTCATTAGTAACAAGCTTAAAAAGCAGCCAACCACAAACTAAAAGAACTACCCATTTGATCACGCGAGCTCTCCCTTACGATAAATTATTGCCAGATCTGATCAGCGTCTACCTTGTACTCCAGCTTGCTGAGAACTTCTTCAAGCCCCCTGCCATCTGGAAACTGCAACTGCGGTGCAATCTCTTGTAACGGAACAAGCACAAATGCCCTTTCCGTCATTCGCGGATGCGGTACAATAAGGTCTTCCGATTCAATTACTTCATTGCCGAACAACAAAACGTCCAAATCAATTACACGCGGGCCGAAGCGTTCTTCACGCACCCTACCAAGCTTGCTTTCAATTTCCAGTAAGTTGTTCAAAAGGTCATGCGCAGTTACATACTCTGAACATGCGACAGAGACAACCTGATTTGCAAACCATGACTGATCTTTCTTGTCTTGCGGTTCGGTACGAAAAATTGAAGAACTTTTCAGCACTGAGACCCCTTCAAGAGAATCAATTTCAGCTATGGCATTTGCAAGGTTGGCATCCGTATCGCCCATGTTTGAGCCAAGGCAGATAAATGCAACTACAGGTTCTGAATACGAGATACCGCCTCCTCGAGACGCTCATCATTTACTGTAAGAGAGATACGGAAGTACCCTTCGCCTGGAGCACCAAAACCATTACCCGGAGTAAGAACTACGCCAGTCTCTTCCAGAACCTTAGTAACAAATTCAGATGAGGTGTATCCGTCTGGTACATGAGACCAAACGTAGAAAGTCGCATCTGGAATGTTGCACTTGATGCCAGCTTTATGCAGAGCATTAACAACGATATCACGGCGACCTCTGTACATGTCACGAAGACCTGCAACAAATGGCTCACCTTCACGCAGCGCGGTGATACCTGCAAGCTGAACAGCCTGGAAAATACCAGAGTCTACGTTTTCTTTAATTTTACCGAGACCACGAACAAGCTGCTCGTTACCACAAGCCATACCTACACGCCAACCGGTCATGTTGTATGGTTTGGACAAGGAGTTAAACTCGATCGCAACATCTTTACCACCTTCTACTTCAAGAATAGAAAGAGGTTTATTGTTATCGTCGTAGTAAATTTCAGTGTACGCTGCGTCTGCAACAATAATTACGTTATATGCTTTCGCAAGATCAATCAGCTTTCTGTAGAACGCTTCGTCTGCAGTAGCTGCAGTCGGGTTGTTCGGGTAGTTGATAAAGATAGCCTTGGCTTTTTCCCAAGTTGCTTCATCGATAGCATCAAGATCAGGAAGGAAGGAATTGTCTTCCAAAAGTGGTACGTACTGAACCTTACCACCAGCAAACTCAGTCGCAATGCCGTATACTGGGTAGTTAGGGGTACATACAAGGACAAGGTCGCCCGGGTTAACGAAAGCGAGCGGGAAGTGTGCAATACCTTCTTTAGAGCCAATAAGACTTACCACTTCGTTATCTGCATCAAGGTCAACATCAAAACGAGTTTTGTACCAGTCAGAAACAGCGGTACGAAACTCTTTCATGCCAATGTATGAAGGATACTGGTGGTTAGCCGCATCATCCAGCGCTTTGCGCATGGTATCAATAACAAACTGCGGTGTAGGTGTGTCCGGATCGCCAATTCCGAGACTAATAATATCAACACCACGAGCGGCTACTTCAGCCTTAACTTTATCGATCTGTGCAAACAGATACGGTGGCACTGCGGCCAAACGGTCAGCAAGCTTGAACTCTGCCATAGCTTTGCATTCTCCTTAAGGTATATATCCCATTACCGGTCGGGAAAAAAGAGCTCTGCCATAAGCTCTGTTCCTTACATAGTCGTATCAAATAGCTTTTACGCTTTTTGTGTCTATACCTTGAGAATGATTATCGGTCAACAAAGCAGTCAGTCAGAATTGCTCTGAGCCAGCTATTTATCACCCTACCTCAAGATTTAGACAACACGCGACTCTCTACTTAATATCTTGCAACTCAGCTACAAGTACAGTTAATTCAGATGCAAGCCGAGCAACATCTTCAACTGCAACGGAAGATTCATTCATTGCGGCTGCATTCTCGGTTGCCAGTTCGTTGATATGCGTAGCTGAAGCAGAAATTTGATCGCTTGCAGCTGATTGTTCGCCTGCCGCTGCTGCAATTTCCTGTACTCTGTCAGCAGTAGCATTTGCCATACTAACGATAGTATCAAGAACTGCTGCTGAGTCAGCTGAAAGCCTAGTATTCTCGTCAATTGCATCAGAAGCGGAGTCGGTAGAAGCAATTGATTTTTCGGCACTAATCTGAATAGCATCAACCGCTCTACTTACTTCTGTTGTTGCCTGCATAGTTTTCTCTGCAAGCTTACGGACTTCATCAGCAACAACCGCAAAGCCTCTACCGGCTTCACCAGCCCTTGCAGCCTCAATTGCAGCGTTTAACGCAAGTAAGTTTGTCTGATCAGCAATATCGTTAATAACACTAATGATGTCACCAATAGATTCAGCATGTCCACCCAGTTCATGCATATCACCTTTCAGTTCCAAGGCATGTTCGTGTACTTTGGTAATAACATCTCGAGACTGTTGAACCACTTCAACGCCCTGTGTTGCACTGCTTCGGGTAGATTCTGCCAACTCGGATGCCTCGTTAGCACTTCGAGCTACATCAACCACAGATGTGTTCATTTGCTCCATTGCAGCAGCTACATCTGTAGTGCCATTCTGCTGGGTGACAGAAAGCTTCAATGATCCATCGATTTGCGAAGAAATTTCAGAACAAGACGCAGTCAGTCTGTCTGTAATAACAGCAATTTTTTCTGCTGAATCCGCAATAAGCTCATGCTGAGCCACCAAGCTTTCTTCATGTTCTTTAAGCATTGTCATATCAATGTATAAACATAATCCACCAACACAGACTCTATCCATATTATAAAGCGGATACACGTTAGCAAGTACATGACGTTGCCCGCCCTTGTGTCCATTAATTGTCACTTCAAGATTCTTAAATACCTTTCCGCTTTTAATAGACTGGCCTACAGCGGTTTCGCGTGTTTTATCATTATAGAAAATTTCACCAAGAGTATTTCCATATTGAGATTCTGGAGAACCATCTATCTCAAGCATGTCCATACATTCCTGATTAGTGAATAATGCCTTTTCTTCTGCATCAACAAAAAGATATGGGACAGGCAGTCCTTTAATAACGCCTAAAAGAACGCCTTTCTCCCGCTTTAACTCTTCAATAAGATTTTTAATCAAAGAAAAATTGACATTTTGAGATGCAAAGTTTGGATACGGTGCATCAAAATTATCTTGTAAAATTTCAGAAAGATAATCTTGTAACTTTTTACTGTCTAAATCTACAGCTGAAGCTGCAAGATACGTCACAAAAAAAACAGCAAGTATCATTAACGAAGAAATAAGAAAATAAATTGGAATCGCACCAGTTGTTGCATACACAACAATACTAGATACAACTTGAATTAAAAGCCCACTTAGTGCGAGATATTGAATTTTTTTAGAACTCCACATACTATTTCTTCCTTACAAAAAATATTGCCGAAGGCACACGTTATTATTAAAAATGCTACCAATGCAAAGCAGCTGTTGCATATAACGTCATTTCTAAAATAGACAGTGCACACACTACTTGTTGCACCAACCTAGAGCACGCCATAATGTAAATACATATGGCGTAGTCTGAGTGGGTACGTGTTGCACACTTATCGGAGAATAGTGTAACATCTTTAATAACACAGCTTAAACTTATGACATTTTCACCCTTACAACGGAGAACGTATGCTGTTTCCTGTTGCCGGCATTGAAGTCCACCCGTTGGTTCCTCCTGCAGTAGCCTTTATTATTTCCTTCTTCACGTCCATGAGCGGACTTTCTGGGGCTTTTTTACTGCTGCCGTTTCAAATGTCAGTTCTAGGCTATACACCCCCTTCGGTAAGTGCAACAAATCAACTCTTCAATATTATTGCTATTCCAAGCGGGGTTCTACGCTATATGCGTGAAGGCCGAATGGTGTGGCCGCTAACGTGGGCCGTTGTTGCCGGCACCCTTCCCGGAGTTTTAATCGGAGCAATTATTCGTGTAACCTACCTGCCCAATACAGCAGATTTTAAACTTTTCGTCGGCGGAGTATTGCTTTACATCGGCGGACGACTCTTAAAATCAATCCTCACTGCCAGGCATTGTAAAGCAAATCTCGAAGCAGCTCCTCAGCTGCTTGGACAAACAAAGACTCTTGAATTTTCCCTCAAGCGTATTTCGTACTCTTTCCAAAACGAAACGTACTCCGCATCTACTCTCGGTATTTTTTTTCTTACCTTTGTGGTAGGAATCGTAGGTGGTATCTATGGAATAGGCGGCGGCGCAATTATCGCTCCATTCTTCATCACCTTTTTCGGCTTGCCGGTTTATACCGTCGCCGGCGCGTGCCTTATGGGTACATTTGTGACATCCATTGCTGGAGTCGGAATATATCAGCTACTTGCCTTCATTTATCCGACACAAGTAATTGCTCCAGATTACCTTTTAGGCATATTATTCGGAGTAGGCGGTGTTGGTGGGATGTATCTTGGCGCACTTTGCCAGAAATATGTTCCTGCAACTACACTCAAAATTCTTCTTACGATTTTTATCCTGTTTACAGCGGGTAAATATACTTTAGGATACTTCTTTTAATTACGGGCAAACATAATGAACACCCAGCCAAATGAACCTATTGCAGTCAGTCATCCATTTGTTGACAGCTACCTTCAATACCTTCTTGTAACTCGTGGGCTTTCTGAAAATACCCTTACTTCCTACGAAACAGACTTACGTAGTTTCCTGCTTTTCCTTGAAGAAAAGAGATATAATGTCGAAGATGTTACAGACCAATCCATCTTCCTTTACATCATGCACTTACGCAGAGGTGGACTAAATAGCCGTAGCCTTGCACGTCATCTCTCGGCGTTGCGTGGCTTTTTCCGATACTGTTTTGACGAAAGCTACCTCAACGCGAATCCTGTACAATATTTAGAAAATCCAAAACTTCCAAAGACCCTGCCAGACGTTTTATCTGTTGAAGAAGTTCAAGCAGTACTTGAACAACCGGATATAAAAAAGAAGCTGGGCTTCAGAGATCGAGCTATACTTGAACTACTGTATGCCTCCGGTCTGCGAGTGACAGAATGTGTTAAGTTAAAGCCAATTGATCTTGATTTGCAAAGTGGGCTGCTACGAGTACATGGTAAGGGATCAAAAGATAGGATTGTCCCGATGCACAACGCAGCTATGCAAATTTTACAGTTGTACATGCGTGACTGGAGACCACATTTTGCCCCCATTGAAGATTTTGTATTCCTTAACCGTTCCGGAAAGGGCTTAACTCGACAGGCCATATGGAAACTAGTGCAACGATATGTGCTGAAAGCTGAAGTGCATAAGAGTGTGTCACCACACACATTCAGACATTCCTTTGCAACGCATCTGCTGGATGGCGGCGCTGACCTGCGCACTGTTCAGCTTCTTCTAGGACACGCGGACATTTCTGCCACAGAAATTTACACCCATGTTCAAGCAGACCGACTCAGACAAATTCACAAGCAATTCCACCCTCGTTCAAGGATGTAAGCGTGAACTCTAATTCTAAGCCACTTATTCCGGCTCCCGTTCTTATTACAGGTCACGCTAATGCGGACTTTGATTGCCTTGCTGCAATTGTAGCCGCAAGCAAGCTGTACGACAATGCTGTTCTCGTTTTCCCAGGGTCGCAGGAAGCAAACTTACGCAACTTCTTTATTGAAAGCGCTACCTATCTCTTTAATTTTAAGGATGCTAAAGAGATTGACTTTTCCACTGTCAAAACGCTTGTAATCGTTGACACAAGACAACGCAGCCGTATTGACCACGTCGCTCCTGCGCTTGAAAACCCTGATCTGGAAATCCACCTATACGATCACCATCCAGACTCCGAAGACGACCTTCAGGCAACGTACTCCGTAGTCAAACCATGGGGTTCAGCTACCACAATCATTTCTCTGCTGATCAAAGAAAAAGGACTCTCAATTTCTCCAGAAGAAGCAACAATGCTTGGACTTGGCATCTATGAAGACACTGGCTCTTTCTCCTTCAACTCCATAACAGAGCATGACTTTGAAGCAGCCGGATGGCTGAGAAAAATGGGCATGGATGTCAACACGATTTCCGAACTGACAACCCGCGAACTCACCGTTGAGCAAATTTCTATTCTAAACAGCCTATTAGAATCAGCAACAACACATGACATCAACGGTATCCCCGTTGTTATTGCTGAAACTTCTGTCTCTCACTATGTGCGAGACTTTGCCTTACTTGCTCATAAGATGATCGACATGCAGGAAGTAAAAGTGCTCTTTGCCTTATGCCGCATGAGTGATCGAGTGCAAGTTGTTGCCAGAAGCAAAATACATTCTGTAAACGTTGGTCAAATATGCCAGTCTCTGGGCGGTGGTGGTCACAACTTTGCCGCATCAGCCTCGGTAAAAAACAAACCATTATCTGAAGTAAAGGATGAACTTTTCGGACTGCTGTATTCTTCCATCCATTACGAAAAAACCGTTCGCGAACACATGACGGCTCCTGCTATTTTCGAATATGAAACTGTACCGATGTGCAAAGCAGAATCCATCATGAATCGTTTCGGCCTCAAGGCCATCCCGCTACTGGAAAGCGAAGAAAATCAGGTTGTTTCCGGCTATCTTGAATACCAGACAGCTGTCCGCGCATGCTCTCATGGTCTGGGTAATGCTCCCGCAAGCATCTATATGCACAAAAAATTCGAGACGGTGGAACCTGATGATGACCTCTATCCTGTAATGGAAATTATCGTTGGAAAACGTCAACGATTAGTTCCGGTTGTTATGGACACCCGTCTTATGGGAGTTATTACCCGAACCGACCTCATCAATACGTTAGTCGAGGAACCGTCTCGTGTACCGGACAAACTTTTCGCGGACAAAACAAAGGAACGCAACGTACTCCCACTGTTGAAAGAACGTTTACCAAAGCACCACTTTGAACTGCTGACAATGGCTGGCGAACTGGGCAACAAACTTAATGTTGCTGTTTATGTAGTTGGCGGCTTTGTGCGTGACCTTCTACTCGGGCGTAAAAACCTTGATCTGGATCTGGTTGTTGAAGGTGACGGAATTGCGTTTGCCAAAAAACTTGCGCATAGGCTCGGTGGACGTGTCCGGCAACACACAAAATTCAAAACTGCTATCATTATATATACAAATGCTGCTGGAGAAGAAGAACGGCTCGATGTGGCTACCGCCCGTCTTGAATACTACGAACAGCCTGCATCCCTTCCTACGGTAGAGCTCTCCTCTATCAAAATGGACTTATATCGCAGGGACTTTACCATCAACGCATTGGCTATCCAGTTAAGCCATGACAAATTCGGTAAGCTCATCGACTTCTTTGGCGCCCAAAAAGATATTCGCGACAAACTGATTCGCGTCCTCCACTCATTAAGTTTTGTGGAAGACCCAACACGTATTTTACGCGCAATCAGATTTGAAACTCGCTTTGAATTTACCATTGGGCCACAGACTACGAAACTGATAAAGAACGCATTACAGTTGAAACTTGTTACCAAACTGAGCGGCTCACGTGTTCTTCACGAACTGCAGGCCATTTTCAACGAAGTAAGTCCATATCAGTCTCTCGCTAGAATGCAGGAATTTGGTGCTCTTGAGGCTATTCACCCTGCACTCACGTTGTCTCCAACTAAAAGTAAGATCCTTAAAGAGGTAGAAAAAGTCGTAGAATGGTACCGAATGCTGTACACCCAACCTTCTCCTGAACCTTGGGTTATCTACCTACTTGGTCTCACTTCAGCTTCAAAAGCTGAAGAAGTAGAAGAAGTTCTTGAACGGCTCCACTTCACGCCAAAGCAATATAATGACTTCATGTCATTACGAGAAACCGTAAAAACAGTTGCTAACACTCTCGGGAAAGTCCGCCCCGACGCATACAGCCATTTATACAACCTGCTTGTGTCCATTCCACTTGAAGGAGTATTATATATGATGGCACGAACAAAATCTGAAACGATTAAAAAGAATATTTCGCATTTCCTTGCATACCTGCGGACCACAACACTCGACATTACCGGTGCTGATTTGCAGCTGCTTGGCTTTGCACCTGGTCCTATATTCGGAGAAGTACTGCGCAAAACCCTTTGGGCTAAGTTAGATGAAAAGGTGAAGACAAGACAGGAACAGCTTGACTTTGCATACCGCATGCTGAAAGCTAGGCAATAATAGACAGTTAGCCTAAAAAACTATGATTCTATGCAGCGAACACAAGAATCTGTATGCTCTTTTTGCAACCTAAATCTTGCTCTTCCTGCGCATCCCGTGTAAATCGGCAAGGGATAATAATGATAGGATTGTACGGCGCACCTGACCATACGCAACGGAACCGGACAATTTTTACAGACTCATTCAGAAAGACATTAGGACATATCATGCAACATATGTGGGCGCCTTGGCGCATTGACTATATTCTAGGCCCCAAACCTGATACATGCGTATTTTGCATTCCTGACCATACTGACGAAGATGAAGAACGCCTCATCCTCTACAGAGGTAAAAAAAACTTCATCATCATGAATAAATATCCATATAACGTGGGGCACATCATGGTAATGCCGTATGAACATACAGACTGCATTACCAAGCTTACTACTGATGTGACGCATGAATTAATGGACTTGCTGCAACTATCCACCACCATTATTAGAGAAACATTTAACCCTTCTGGGATCAATATAGGTCTCAATCTTGGTACTTCCGCAGGTGCCGGAATTCGTGAACACCTTCATTATCATATTGTTCCACGATGGGAAGGTGATTCTTCATTCATGGCAACATGTTCTGATGTTCGGCTTATCTCTGAACACCTTCAGAGTACCTATGCTAAACTGAAACCAAAATTTGATTCCCTGCCGTAGGGCGTGTAATAAGGAGTAGTCTATGCGTTTTATTAAGGTTCTTTTGCTTGTTGTTGTATTTTTCCTCTGTATGGTTTTCTTCCAGCAGAACACAGCAGAACTTTCTCAAGCAATTACCCTGAAAGTTGATCTGCTGTACAAATCTTGGGAAACTATTCCACTCCCTATTTATTTCCTTATCTTGGGTGCTTTTGTTTTTGGCGCCTTTGCTGTTACCTTCTTCTTCCTGCTCGAACGCGTTCGTCTCGGTTCTGCAATCCGTAAAGCACGCAAGCAGATCAAAAAACTTGAAAAAGAAGTAAACGCTCTTCGCACTAACCCTCTTGATGAAAAAGCAAATCTGCCTGAGATTGAGCCTGAATCTGAAGGTACCCCGGAAAAAGCTACTGAGGCGTAAGCGCAACTTACGGAGGGCAGCCAATGTCCATGTTGAGTCGATTAATTCCTAGTAAGCGAAAAACTGTTCTTGCTACACTTGAAGCACCATATGGTGAACGAGATACCAAGGAAACTATTGCTGAACTGTCCCGAGCCGTTCGTAATGATCCCGATGCAGTAGAGATCTATATTGCCCTTGGCAACCTCTACCGCGCTCAAGGTGATATTGAACGCGCCGTGCAATTACGTAATAACTTGATTGCACGCCCCGGTCTTGATGAGGAATTCCGTGTTCGAGCTTTTCTCGAACTTGGTCACGATTACCGTCGTGGCGGCTTCATGGACAGAGCACTTCAATCCTTTGAACGCGCCCGAAAAATTGCCGGAGACTCTGAAGAAATTCTCCAGTCTCTTGCTGTATTATATGCAGAGGTAGGCAACTTCCTCGATGCATCCAAGCTGTATGGGAAACTCGGTCATAAAATTGGCCAGTCCCACTATATGGTTCGCCACGGTGAAGAACTTCTTTCACTCGGCAAAGAAAGCGATGCTAAAAAAGCATTCAACAAAGCACTACGTATCTACAAAGGCTCTGTTGAAGCATGGATTGCAACATTCGCACTTGCTGCACAAAAATGCGAACAACGCAAATGCCACTCTATCCTTAAAGACGGACTGGCAAGTATTACTCCAAGTATGCGCTTTTTAATGCTTGAGCATATTTACACGTCTCTTGAGAAATATGCTGAATCCTGCGGCGAAGACTTTGCAGCTAACTTATGCAAGATGGTCGTAGAGGTTCTCGACACGCAAGAACCTGATATTATCATCCAATACTATTGTGCACGTTTCCATATTTATGATGGAAACATTGAAGAGGCTAATGCATGGCTTGCTAAAACTATGGTGCTTAACCCAAACTTCTGGGCTGCCCGTTTGGAATTGCTTGAACTTGCTATGAATGAACAGCCTCTTTCACCTGTATTCAAAAATCAGCTGGGATTCTTTGTAAACCAGATTGGAAATGTTAAGCGTTTCGTATGCAGCCATTGCGGCATCAGACGCCTTGAAACATTCTACAGCTGCCCAAAATGCCGAAACTGGCATACTGCGGCGTTCAGAATTCATCTTCAGGACTAAAATTCTGGAAGCCGATTTATAATTTGTTTCAGAAAATGGCGTTGTCTCTGGGCAACGCCATTTTTTACCTTTATACATACAGGGAACAAGCCGGTATCTTACCGACTTGTAACGCAAAACAATTTGACACCCGAAATATATAATGACTGCAAACCGCCCTACTAAGCTGACCCCTATGATGGAGCAGTACCTTCAGATCAAGGACCAGTATCCACAATGTCTTCTATTCTACCGCATGGGAGACTTTTACGAACTCTTCTTTGAAGATGCTGAAGTTGCTGCGCGCGATCTTCAAATCACACTTACCAGCAGAAGTAGCTCTAATTCAGAATTTCGTATTCCAATGTGTGGTGTTCCCTACCATGCGGTAGAGACATACCTCCCTAAACTGCTCGCTAAAGGTCATAACGTTGCCATTTGTGAACAAGTTGAAGACCCACGCGAAGCAAAAGGGCTTGTTAAACGTGAAGTTAAGCGAATTCTGACTCCGGGTACCGTTGTTGAAGACGTCAACCTTGTGGCCAAGGGGCATAACTTTCTGGGTGCGCTTTGCTGGGATACAAAAAACAACAGCGGCGGCCTTGCTTGGGTAGATTACTCTACAGGTGACTGGTCTGGCATGCAGCTAAAGAAGCAAGCAGACTTATGGCAATGGGCACAAAAAATGAGCCCAAGAGAACTCATTATCCCTGAAGAACTTACCCCACCGCCATCTTTTGCTCTTACAAACACAATTATTCTGAAAAAGCCGGCAAAAGCATTCTTTGATCTTAAACGCAGCACAGAAAAAATTTTAGAATCACAAAATATTGTTGAACTCGGCGCCCTTGGATTAGAAAAAAGCAATGAATTAGTACGAGCTTGCGGAGCTCTTCTCACCTACTTGAAACTAACTCAGAAGGCAGAGCTCACACACCTTTCCAGATTCAAACCGCTGAACCTCTCAAAGCATCTTATCTTAGATGACATTACTGAACGCAACCTTGAGCTTTTCAAAACTCTGGACGGCAGAAAAGGTCTCGGTACCCTGTGGCAGGTTATGGATCACACCCTCACACCTATGGGGGGACGACTGCTTGCGGAACGCATGCGACACCCATGGCGAGACCTTACTCCGATCCTCGAAACACAAAATGCTGTTGAATACTTTTTCACCAACGATGCTCTCCGCAAGGATATCCGCTCCGCGCTGGACTTAGTGTACGACCTTGAGCGACTCAGTACACGCATTCAACTTAACCGTGCTGCCCCAAAAGATTTTGTTGCCCTGCGTCAAAGTATCAGTGCTCTTCCAACCGTACGGAGCATTCTGGAAAAAGTGCCTTCTGAAGCAGAGCAGTACACAACAATGGATGAAGAGCAGAAACTTACTCTTCCAGACTGGCTGACTAAGTTACTGAAGCACTGGGACGACCTTGCCGACTACTATGAATTGCTCGATAAAGCGTTTGTCGACAACCCGCCACCACTCATCACCGAAGGCGGCCTCTTCAAACACGGATTCCACAATGAACTGAATGAACTTATTGAATTAAGCGAACACGGGGAATCCAAGCTTGAAGAATTGCTTCAGGAAGAACAGGAAGCAACCGGCATTCAAAAAATGAAATTAAAGTACAACCGGGTATTTGGTTACTTCTTTGATGTGCCTAAAGGGTCTGTCGCGAATGTACCGGACTACTTTGTACGACGCCAAACCCTTGCAAACTCCGAACGCTATTCAACACCGAAGTTAAAAGAGTTGGAAGAGAAGCTTCTTGCTGCGACAGACAAACGCAAGAGCTTGGAGTACAAACTGTTCCAAAAAATGCGTGAAACCATGGCGGAAGCGCGCTCCCGTCTGCTGTTTATGGCTGACGTGCTGGCTGGACTGGACTACTGGCAAA
Organism: Halodesulfovibrio marinisediminis DSM 17456; assembly: GCF_900129975.1. Taxonomy (NCBI): domain Bacteria; kingdom Pseudomonadati; phylum Thermodesulfobacteriota; class Desulfovibrionia; order Desulfovibrionales; family Desulfovibrionaceae; genus Halodesulfovibrio; species Halodesulfovibrio marinisediminis. The sequence goes on along the minus strand of NZ_FSRG01000003.1, from coordinate 745,147 downwards.
GCCTCGCTGAAGCAGCTCGCAAGTGGAACTGGTCTCGCCCGTCACTACACAGCGAAACACATATTTCCATTAAAGATGGCCGTCATCCTGTTGTAGAAGCAGTTCAAGGAAGTTCTAATTTTATTCCTAACGACCTGCGCGTAGACAACAAACGAAAGCTGCTCCTTATCACCGGCCCGAACATGGCTGGTAAGTCTACAGTACTTCGACAGATGGCAATCATTTGTATACTTGCCCAGATGGGGTCATTCGTACCTGCTCGAGAAGCAACTATTGGCATTGCTGACAGAGTTTTCTCCCGAGTCGGAGCCTCTGACAACTTAGCGCAGGGTCAATCAACATTCATGGTCGAAATGATGGAGACCGCTCGTATCTTGCGTCAGGCTACAAAACGCAGTCTGATCATTCTTGACGAGATTGGACGCGGCACTTCAACATTTGATGGACTGTCTCTAGCCTGGGCTGTTGTGGAAGAGTTATGTAGAAAGTCTGAAGGAATCCGCACCCTGTTTGCGACCCACTATCACGAGTTAACCGCACTCGAGGGTAAAATTGCAGGCGTTCACAACATGAACATCGCTATTAAGGAATGGGGTGGAGAAATTGTCTTCCTGCGCAGACTGGTACCTGGCCCTTCTGACAGAAGCTACGGCATTGAAGTTGCTAACCTTGCAGGAGTACCTGCAAATGTTGTAAAAAGAGCAAAAGAGGTTCTTACATCACTTGAAAGTAATTCACAAAATTCAAATCAAGTGCAAGCTGCGGCGACTATGGCGAGCCTGCTTCCAGGAATACCGGAAGCTCCACCAAAAAACAAAGCAGCCAAAACTCCACCTGTTAATACTGAACCAATCGATCACCCTCTCGTGACCGCATTAAAAGACCTTGATACTGACAACATGACTCCGATGGATGCATTAAAACAACTTACAGAGTGGAAACTCTTGTGGGGAGAACGAAATGACGCCAACTAAGCGCCTTGTATGTATGATGGCTGCCTGTGTACTCTTAATTACAGCTGCAGGCTGCGGGTTCAAAAGTGACCCGAAACCAGCCAGTTCTGCTGACCTCTTTGAATTAAAAACCATTGAGACATCAGTTCAAAACCCTTGCATTAATGTTTCTGGCGACATTTCAGGCAACATAAGAAACGTAGACGGATTGCTCATTGAAGTGCAAAAAGCTGGAGAGCAAGCTGACTGCCCGGGTTGTCCTTTCAAGGCAGATGAAGAGTTCCTCTTCACACCAAGCGAACTTGGTTTAATCAGTAACAACGGTAAGTTTAATACAACAATCTGTCCTACTCAGATTTCAACACTGTACCGACTGAAAGTAACAGCCAAGAGCAAGTACTTTGGCATGCCTGATTCCACACGTGGAGAGTATTTCATCGAAATGCCGTAACTACTATGAGGGGTATTTGAGAAGTATCTTCTCCCTTTCCTCCTCCGTCCATATCTAAAATTTATGCTCCTCTGTTTCTACAGAGGAGCATTTTCTTTTGTCATTTTTGAACGTTGTACTTTTTTCTAATTGAGAATAAAACAACACTTGTTTATATAAGTTAACACACACCAAGTGGTGATTCCATTTATATGTCGAAACGACATCGAGAAAACTATGATTGATTTCCATACCTTTTTTACACGCGTTCAAGAAGCAACTTCAATAGCTACCCAGCACGATCTTGCTAAGGCTCTAGGAGTAAACCGATCTGCCATTACTCAAGCTAAGCGTAGAAACTCCGTACCTCAAAAGTGGGTTCTTGCATTATCACGCTCTTTTCAGCTCTCAGTTGATTGGCTTGAATTCGGATCCGGAAGACCGGAGGCGCAAATTGATCCTTCTCTGCTTGAGAGCACTGCAACATTCACTGTCCCAAAAGTGCTTGCACGCCTTTGTGCTGGTGACGGTTCTTTCGAAGTTGAAGCAACCCCCATTGAAGAACATATCTTCAAAGAATCCTGGTTAGCACAGAAAGGTACACCTTCAGCAATGGTGCTTATGGATGTCATCGGTGACAGTATGGAACCATTCATCTGTCAAGGCGATACAGTACTCGTTGATCAGTCACAAACAACCCTTCGTCCTGACGTTATTTATGCAGTTGGAATTGATGATTCTATTATGGTTAAACGCGTTGCGGCGGAACATGACAAGATAACTCTGTTAAGTGATAACCCTGCCTACTCTCCAATCACAGTCCAGGGAGACGAATTACTTTCCTTCCGCGTTATCGGCAGAGTTGTCTGGTCAGCACGAGACTACTAACTTACCAACGAGCCTAATAATAGCTCATTAAATTTGTTCAGATTGTGATATCACCTGCATGATGAATAGTTTCTTCCTTTGAAAACCATCAAATAGAAGGAGGAAATGAGTGCTACCACGCAAAGAAAGCGCTTCATATGAATGCGCTTTCCAGCACGTACAGCATGCAGGCTGTCACAACTCTAAAGCCAGTTCGACTGGCTTTTGTTTAACGACATATGTTAACTTTTATAAACAACGAGGTGATTATGCAAAAACGATTCTGCACTTGTGGTTTTGCTCTGTTGGTTGACTACGTGAAACATTCTGGACATTGGACTTATACCCTGCTTGATACAACAAAAAATAGTCCGCATATCGTCTGCCCTCACTGCCACAAACCACTGCACATCGATGCGCTACGCTAAAAAAATGAGTATCCAAGTCAAACAGCGCGAAATATCAGTGAAAAAGTTACGTTACTCAAGCAAAATGTAAGTGATGGACGCAAATTTTAAACAAAACAACCATTTCAAGTATTTAGATGTTCGAATATATACATAGTGCCTTTTCATACTATTTGGCTGCTAACTAACTCACGCCAAATATAAAAAAAATTAAATTTTCGCTTGACGGAAATCGAACACATAACTATACACGCTCTTGTTGCTGCTGCTGGGACGTGGCCAAGTTGGTAAGGCATCGGGTTTTGGTCCCGACACTCGCGGGTTCGAGTCCTGCCGTCCCAGCCAAACAACAATTTATCTTGAGCTGATCAAGACAAAAAAAGCCGCCGGTTTTCCGGCGGCTTTTTTTTGTTTTTGTAATGTTCTGAATAAACAAGGTTGCCTCTAAGACAAGCCAATTGCCTTTTGCCCAGTGGGCTGAATGAATAATTCCGTTGAGGGTTGGAATATAGTCCCCCCCTCAAAATAAGGTTAATTATTTATTTTCTGCCTCTAGCTCTTCATAACCGGTAACCATTGCCTTGATATGTGAAAACGGGTGATGTCCTGTTGTCGTCATGTAAACATGAACAACAAAGAAGACCAACATTGCAAAGGCACCAACAGTGTGCAGTATAGCTATCGTAGACAAATCAAACGCCCAACCGAATGTCGGCCAATCGTTGTACAGATAATACATAAAGCCCGTTATAATCTGAAACGGCACAAGCACGGATACAATGCCCAAATACGTAATGCGTTGAAGCGGGTTATGCTTTACTCTTTCAGACTTAGGAACAGGGTGTGGCTCACCTTTGAAAATTCCAGATACGTAATATTGAATTACCTCGAACATTTTAACAAAGGTCGGCACATAATGCCGCCACTCTCCAGTAGTAATTATCCAAAACACAATGAAAGCATACAGGACCAACCAAGTCCACGCGCAAAAATTATGAATTTCTACTGCAGAACCAAACCCAAATAACGTGAACGTTCCATGCACTTCAAATCCGGTTACAAGCAGAATAATGATTAATGTAGCTTGTGCCCAATGCCAGAAACGTTCGAAGCGTGTGTACAAATATAATTTTGTAGATGACATAACTACTCCTATTGCTCTTTGGGCTTGCTAATTATGCGCATTACACCATGAACAACTACACCGATTAGTGCGGCAATTACTGCGAACCAACCAATGAAATCCACCACACCACTGCTATTTCGTCCCGGCATGTAGAACCCGGCCAATTTTGTAAGTCGGCCGTTTCTCGCATGACAGGAGTCACACGCAAGTGTTTTCTCTTTTGGTGCAACCATGTGTGTAATTGGATAATGATATTCGGTTCCTACAAAGCCATATTCGCCGCTGTATGGAACATTTGCCGCTGCCATCCCTGCTTCCAAAGATTTGTTCCAGTCATATCCTTTCCAATATGCGCCCTTATCTTTACCAAACAAATGCGGGATAGCCATTGTCATATTGCCAGCATCGTACGGTTGTTTCCCACGGTGAACTTTAAACGGAGTGATACGCGAGTCTGGATCATTCATATCTCCCTCAACCGAATTCACTTTCACAACTTCATTTGGATCAATTTTATCTGTAACCAACAAATAATCCATCTTGCCGTTATACCAGAAGTACTCAGGCTGAACATTTTTTTCCCAGACAAAACTTCCCTTCTTCGTCATATAAGATGCCTTGTCATGAGGTCCCATTACTTTGTATGGCTTGCCATCCTTCTTTTTCCCCGCAGTTGACCAGTCCCAATACATTTTAGTCGGCTTCACACGTGCATACGCTGGAATATGACAGGCCTGACATGAAACCTTGTCTGTATGATCATTTGCTTTATGGCCAAGTGCATGTGGCGTTGCAGTATGACATGATTCACACGAAATACGTTTCACCAAATCATCCTCTAGAAGGCTGCGACGATCAGTAAAAGCCGGTTGTTTATATGTTCGTCCTGCGATGAAGTGTGCATCTGTGCTATGGCAGCGTTGACAAGTAAAGTTCGCACCTTCTGCATTCATATGAACATCAAGATCACGACTTGGATTGAATAGTGAGGAATCAAGATCTCCGTGCTTAACGCCATCTCCGCCACCGCCGAAGAAATGACATGCACCGCAGTTAGCTCGGGTCGGACGTCCGACAGATGCGGCGATTACAGTATAGTTTGGAGGTTGAAATGTTTTTTTACCAAACTTTGTAGTTTTGGTTACGGGGTACCCCGCCTTTGTCGGAAATTTTTTGTAGGTTCCGGTAGTATCATGACAAACAAGACAATCTACGGATTCCTCTTTACTAAGGTCAAAGCTGCCGTCCTTCCAGCCGTATCCAGCATGGCACGAAGTACATCGAGGTTCGTTGGAATGAATAGAAATACAGAAGTTATTGAGGGTTAACCCATTTTTACCCATAAGTTTCTCACTGTCCGCAGGGTCTGTCCAAGCCCAGTGAATTGTCTTATGTATTTGGCGAGATGCCTCGTTATGGCATGTGAGACAAGCCTTTGTTACGTCTTCGGGTGATAAAAATTCCTGCTGCAACACAGCATGACGGCTATGATCAGTCGTAACCCACCGCTTTGCAGGCATCGAAACCTTACGCGCTTGCTCTGCACCATAAGTTTTCTCCGGAATCATTGTTAACTGGTTGGCAAACGAAAAACTGTAATACCCAATAGACAACATACAACCTGAAACTAATACTAGGAAAAGTCGCGAAAAAAACGTGTTACCCCTAGTTAGCATATCAACCTCCGTCAGCTCACCAATGGGAGGATAAAATTAGTACCATGCCCATAACCAACGCTGGCACAGCAGCATAGAAAAACTTGAAGAACTCCTTTTACACAGTCAAAAGCACATTGAGTAAGTAACTTGTTTTAGCTAGACTCCTTCTTAACTCACAATAGTGCTTTTAAAGCATGCTTAGAATATGCAATAAATGACACTATGATACATTGACATACATCAAGGTCAGAAAAAATGGAAACATTAGAACAAGCTCTTAGGAAACTGCCACTCTTTGCAGAAGTCCCTTCAGAGGTATTCCCAATACTGCTCACCGGTGCAATTGAAATGACATACCAAGCCAAAGAGATCATCATTGGTGAAGGCGAGTCTCCTTCTGGCTTGTATATTCTGCTCGATGGAACCGCGAAGCTTTATAAGAGCTCTCCTGACGGGAAAGAACAAACTCTTTTTGTTCTTAATAGTGGAGAGCCCTTTTGCTTATGTTCCACATTTCGCAAGAAGCCATTCCCTGTCACAGCTGCCGCCCCTACCACATGCCGAGTTGTTTCAATTACTAAACAAGCTTTCTTTACAGCTGCAGAAAAAGACAATGCGTTTTTATTCTCTATACTTCTTAAGGTGTCTGAACGCCTACGAGATGCAATGGAGCTTGCAGGGACCCTTTCATTGCAGGAAGTACCGCAACGTATTGCAACATTTATAACCAAGCTGGAATCAGAAAATGATTCTTCTGAAAATCAGCAGAATGTACGTTTGCCCATGTCTCACAAAGAATTAGCAAAAGTCATTGGAGCAACACCGGAAGCGCTTTCCAGAACGTTGAAGCGAATGAGCGATAAAGGAATGATTGCTATCGAAGGGCGCAACGTCCATATACTCGACAGAGAACGCCTTGAACAATGCGCAGAGATGGGCTTATAGACAGTAGACAATAACACTTTGATACAATTGAAAAACGTTAAGAAAAACTAAATCATAACAGTCCCAAGAAATATCTATTAGTCGAAATAAAAAAAAACTCCCGAGTAACATTATTACTCGGGAGTTTTTTTATTTTCTGTCTAACTTTGATTGCTACAGCCAATCAAAATAGTCTTTCCAAGAACCTTCATCCTGTTCACGAAGTATTTCTGCTTCCTGCTCTGTCTTTTTAAGGTAGGAAAGTCGAGCACGTTCTTTTACGTACTCCTGATAATCTGGAACATCTTTAAAGTTCTGCATCACATACTTATACCGTTCGTATGCAGAACCATAGTCCTCACGTCGCCAATAAAAGTCTGCAACAAAAACTTCATGAGCAGCCATCAACTTACGTGCACGCTGCATCAAAGCAGTAGCTTTTTCAGCATATTCGGTTCCAGGGAATGATTCCTTTAAGCGAGTAAGGTATTCATACCCTTCTGCAACGTTGTCCTGAGGACGGTCAATAGAAACAAAGCTTTCCAAGTTAGCATTACCAATCTGGAAAAGAACATACGGAATAGCTTTGTGTCTTGGGTGCAGCGACTCAAATTCCTTGTATGCATCAACAGCTAACAGGTAGTCGCCATCAAGGTAGTACGCATCTGCCAAAGAAAGTTCGGATTCGACAGCATACGGACTGAACGGATACTTATCTTTAAGTTTGTTGAAATAATCTTTTGCCTTTGCGTAGTTTTTATCACGCATGGCATCGTTACCCGCTTCAAAAATCTCCTGAGCGGTATCTTCAGGAGGTGGTAAGTAGAAGTAGTCAATAATACCGCAACCGGACAAAACACTTAACAGTGGAAGAATAACTAAGAAACGAAGCAGCGTTCTACGCATTGAGTTGTTCCAAGTAAAGGAAGGCAGAGTTTGCTGCAGTTGCACCATCACCAACCGCAGTAGTAACCTGACGACATTGTTTTGCTCTACAATCACCGGCAGCAAAAATCCCCGGTAAAGTTGTACGCATTTCAACATCAGTTAAAATGAAGCCTGTTTCATCTGTCTGCAACCCATCAGGCAACAACTCTTTGTTCGGTTCATAACCAACAAAAACAAACAGGCCATCTACTGGCAGCACTTGCTCTTCTTCTGTTTTCAAGTTCTTAATGAGTACCCCGGTCAAGCCGTTCTCACCATGCAGCTCTTTGACAATGGTGCTTTTAACAACTTCAATAACAGGAGAGGCTTTCACTTTTTCTTGATAATATTTTGCAGCGCGGAAGCCTTCCCGACGATGGATGAGATACAGTTTTTTTACCAACTTAGCCAAATAGAGGGACTCTTCTAACGCAGAGTTTCCACCACCGACTACAGCTACTGTTTGATTTCTAAAAAAGTTACCATCACACAAAGCGCAATATGAAACGCCCTTGCCTGTCAAAAATTCTTCATTAGGGAGACCAAGCTTTTTATAACGTGCACCAGTGCAAATGATAACTGAGCGAGCGATAATTTCATGCTCACCCACTTTCAGCTTGTTAGCACCCTGTGCATGCTGAAGAGAAGTAACTGGTTCAGTATAACGATCCAGTTCGTACCCTTCGAGATGCTCTGCAAAAACATCTGCGAGTTCGTACCCTTTAATCCCTTTCGGAAAGCCCGGGTAGTTCTCAACTTCCTCGGTCTGCAGAACTTGTCCGCCCGGCGTCAGCTTTTCAGCCATCGCCACTGTCACCCCCGACCTAAGAAGATAAAGGGCGGCCGTCATTCCAGCCGGACCGCCCCCGATTACAAAGCAATCGTATTTTTTCATTAGCCAAGAGCCTTCTTGGTAATCATATCCTGAATGCTGCTTTTAGAAACTGCGCCAGTTACCTGCTCGAGAACTTCGCCATCTTTAAAAAGAATGATGGTAGGAATAGCACGGATACCGTACTTGCTCGGAGTACCTGGGTTTTCGTCAACATTCATTTTTACGATACGAACCTGGCCTTCATACTCAGCAGCAAGCTCGTCGATTACAGGTCCCATAGCTCGGCATGGGCCACACCAAGGAGCCCAAAAATCCACCAACGCAGGAATCTTGGATTCGAGAATTTCAGCTTCAAAATTGCTATCTGTTACTTGAGCAGCCATTGTTCGCTCCTTTTTTACTAGATATTAAAAAGTTGGCCGATTAGCCATTACGTTCAGTACTCAGCAAATATCTACAGGAGGTTATATTTACTGAAAACTACAAATAGTAAGCCTGTAAGACAGTGTCAAGCGTGAGGCAGTTTTTACTTGCTCACCCCTTAATTTCTAACACAAACTATGCAGATAGTCCTGCGGAATCTTTCTACCACGCGGAATGGCATCTAAATCTAACCCGTGAGAGTATCCTTTCAAAATTAGCTGTTCGCCCATATATGCTACCATGGACGCATTATCAGTACACAAGTTAAATGACGGCAGCGTCAACGCAACATTGTTACTTTTCGCCAAGTCAGCCATTGTCTCACGAATCACGCTATTAGCAGCAACGCCCCCAGCAACGATGATACTGTTTATAGAGTCGCCCTGTTCTTTGCGCTGATCGATTGCACGTTGCATCTTTACACGCAACGTATCTGCAACAGTAAAGTTAAAAGATGCACATAGCTCAGCAAGCTCAGTCACATCACGTGTTCCATTAAACAACTCATCCACGTCATTAAGGCTTGGGAGCTTTAAGTGTGAATGTGCTTCAATGTACAAACTTAATGCAGTCTTTAACCCACTGAAACTAAAATTAAGATTTTTATTATCAAGGTACGGTCTGGTAAATCGCTTTTTATCCGGTGTAGCAAGCCTACCTAACTGGTCAATATACTTACCACCAGGATATGGCATATTCAACATTTTTGCGACCTTATCAAAAGCCTCACCTGCTGCATCATCCAACGTTTTACCAAGTTCAACAAAATCATCTGCAGAACGAATAAGATAAATCTGAGTATGCCCGCCAGATACAAGCAGCCCGAGAACCGGAAATTGAATATCCTGTTCAAGCCCTGCAGCCAAAAGGTGGGCATGCAGGTGGTTTACACCAATAAGCTTTTTACTTGTTCCGGCAACAAGTCCTTTTGCAAAACCAACCCCAACGAGCAGGCTTCCAAGTAATCCCGGACCTCGAGAAACTGCGACATTATCAATCTGTTCAGTATCTATACCTGTCCTGGCAAGCAAGGAATCGTATAGATAACCGATAAGTCGATAGTGCTCTCGAGAAGCAATCTCAGGAACTACACCGCCGAACAGTGCATGAATATCAACTTGTGTTGAAATAACACTATCTATAAGTTCCCCGTCCCGAACAAGCGCAAACGCTGTTTCGTCACACGAGGATTCAATACCTAAAGTGAGCATACAAATATTCCACAGATCATCAATGACAGCTAGTCTGCTGTCTTTCTTTTCTTTTTATAAATAGTAGCTACCGCTTCTACATCGTTCTTAGAACCGATGAAAAGAGGAACTCGTTCATGTAATTCTTCAGGCTGCAAGTCAAGAATGCGTGTTGTACCATCTGTTGCAGCACCACCAGCCTGTTCTGCGAGATATGCAAGAGGAGAAGCTTCACACAAATAGCGCAGCTTACCCTTTGGCTTCCCAGGGGTCCTGTAATCTGCAGGATACATATAAATCCCGCCATTCAGGAGGCCTCTATGGAAGTCTGCAACAAGAGACCCAATGTAACGCGCAGAATAAGGCTTACCTAACGGGTTATTATCACCTTTAAAATACTCAATAGCTTCACGGGTCGCATCATCCCAGTACTTATAGTAGCCTTCATTTACAGAGTATACCTTACCCTGCTCTGGGATACGCAAGTTTGGATGAGAAAGCAAAAATTCGCCAACACTCGGGTCAAGAGTAAAACCATGCACACCGTCACCGGTAGAGTACACGAGCATAGTTGACGGCCCGTACAGGAAGTAGCCAGCTGCAACCTGCTCAACACCACTTTGTAAAATATCAGCCAACGTAACGTCATTATTTGTAGGAGACTTGCGACGCAAAATTGAAAAAATAGTACCTACATTTACGTTAACATCAACATTGGAAGAACCATCAAGCGGGTCAAAAATAAGAATATATTCACCTTGCTTAAACTGCTGAGGAATACGGATAAAATCTGCATTTTCTTCTGAAGCAATTGCACACAGAACCCCAGTACGTTCCATACGATGAATAAGAACGCGGTTAGCGTACGCATCTAATTTTTGTACCTGTTCGCCCTGAACATTAATTTCGCCAGTCGCACCCAAAATATCAAGTAGACCGGCTTTGTTCATTGTTTTAGATATTGTTTTTGCAGCCAAAATGAGATCATAAAAAAGTGCAGTAAATTTACCGGAAGCATCAGGAGTCTCTGTTTGATGCAATAATAAATGTTCAGTAACGGTTACTTGGCGCATGGGAATTACTCCTAACTATCTATGAATAAAAATCAATTTATTCATACTACAATGGAACTGGGATTTGTCAATTACCCGATAAATATAATATGACTCAGCTGTAGGGCTTTGAGTTTGTTACTCACTATTCTCCCGACACAAAACGGGTACCTGTACTGATGAAATCAATGCAGGTACCCTTTCTTGTTATTATGCAGGATGAAAGTTTGCTCTATGCATATTACCTTATAGAGTCAAACAGTTTGTTTAAAGTCATAAAGACTAAGTAGGTTACCGACTAGCTTGCAGGCTCTTCAACCGGAACAGTGGCTGCAGTGCCGAAGACAATTGGAATACTACCGACGTAACGCACAAGCCATGTATAGGAGTTACCGCTGTCTTCAAAAGCACCATAGCTTTCTTCACCAAGCATTTTTTCCCAGTTAATTTGTGCAAACGGTGTGCGTTCAAACTGGTACTTACCACTCCACAATACTTTTTCTCCAGCAAGCACAATGAGCTTATCAGGATTCGGACAAAGCTCAACCAGGCTACGTGCATCAAAATGTGCAACTACAAGCCCTTTCATTTCGTTATCAACAAAAAAAGGCATCGCAACATATGCTTCATTACCAAGCGGAGTTTCGTCAACATAGCCGCGCAGCTTACGGAATCCATAGTCTTTATTTTCATCAAGCAGCGGAGCAAAATTAAGAGGCTTCATACTTACAGCAGGACGCTGCATAAGCACGTTACCTTCAAGATTTACAACTGCAATGCCAGAAAGCCATGGGAAACGCTGCATAGTTGCATCAATCCATGCGAGATCTGGTAATACATCTTTGGCATCAATTACACGAACAAATTTTTCTAGCTCTTCTCCAATCGGGGTATACATAGCAGCCAGATTCTCTTCAGCTGCATTAGCATCTACTTCAGCAAAATCAAGTTCAGCAGGGGTATTCAAATATGTGTTGTAGTACCCTTTAGTCTCACGCCATGTATTATTAACGCTTTGTTTGCAACCAGTTAATAAGAGCAGCAGCGCGCATAAAGCTACACTACATCTCAATGAATAATGCAATGCTATCTCCTGAAACGATCGTGGAAAAAATCATGAGGCTCTGGCTTCTAAACGTTCTGCAAGTGCTTCAAGCGTATGAACAATCCTGTCCTTGCTTGTAACAACTTCAGTATCTTCCGGCACAAAATTCTTTTTATCTGCCAGAATCTTTGCTCGAAGCTCAGTAATATTCTCAAGCTCTTCCCTACTTGTTACTTGCTCTGTGAGTTCATCACAGATTTCGAGAGCACCTTTCAGATCGCCTTGGTCAGCAAGAATTTGCGCCATAGATAACGTGCGTTCTGAAATTGACTCCCCCCCTTCCATGCTTCCGCTAAAAACAGGGTCCTGTTTACGTATAAGCGGTATTTCACCCTCTAGTTCGGCTAAACTTTTCAATTGAGAAACATCTTGAGGCGAGACAGTAGACGCAACCGTTTCCGCAATTTCTTCTACCGATGGCATAACATCATCGGCAGATAACGGTTCACGACCTGATGGAGCTTGTTGTTTCCGTTCTAGCTGAGACGCAACAAACGTATCTGTATTATCTTCCAGACAAGCCTGAAGCCCTCTGTCTATAACATCACGCCAAGTGATAGGTGTTTCTTCAAATGCTGCAGCAAGAAATGTCATTGCAAGAGCTGCATCTTGAGATCCTGGTTCAGCAGCAAGTAAGTCTGCCCAGATTTTCCAAAACTTCGGGTAGCGCTTCAGAATTTCTCCAAGCGCGCCAAGCTCTGTATTAATCTGGTCAAAATCTTCAACTCGCTCAAGACAGTTTAACAAAAGCAAACGAGCTTCAAAGTGCTCAGGATGCCTCTCTAATCCTGCTTTGAGAACAGAGACAGCTTCAATAAGATCCCTCTCTTTTACAAGAAGACGCGCAAGAGGAAAGAAGACCTTAGAACCAGGATCGAGTTCCAATACTTCCTTATACCACTTGATCTTTGCTTGAATCATTCATGTACTCCAACAGGAATCTTTATTTTGCTATCTGGAAAAATATATAATATTTCACTGCTCTTAACAAACCCAAGACGCGCTCTTATAATTTTTTCCACGTAATCAGAGTCATTCTGCAAAAGGCGTATTTCATGACTCAGCATATACGCTTTTTCGTCAAGCATATCTTGCTGTTGGGTAAAAGCATACGTATCAGCTTTAAGAGTCTGATAATTACGCAATCCGTTATCACTCATTAACAAATAAGCAACCAATGTAAGATTGAGCAAGACTGATAAAGCCAGCAAAGTTCGTTTTACTAACATCGCTATTGTAAAAAACGTCGCTTTTCAGCAGTAACCTTTAGATGTGACATTGGGAGTTGTAGCTCTTCCAAGAAGTTAGCAGTTGCAGTTTCAATACGTGCAACATCATCTTCAACCAGCTCCATCTCATTGATTCGCTCGATTAGCATTTTTAACATGCCAAACTCATCCCGCAAATCATGACTTAACTCAATGTCATCAAGATCAGGTTCCAGCTCAAGAATTGTATGCAGGCAATTGCGCAACCTGCTTTTCAATTCTTCAAGTTCTTTCATGTATTATCCTTGCGAGTCTAACATAAAAGGGACGTACCTTCTGTCGAATACCTCAGCAGAATTTCTATTGTTGCTCGTCCTGCTGCAACCAGTTTTTGTAAAAACCGAAAAGATAATTTCCGCCAGAAAATACAGTCAGGACCAGTGCAATGTAAAGAAGTATTTCACCAATAACGGCAACATCATACCCAAACAAAGGGTAGTGAATGATCATAGGTGAAAGTGCAAGCATTTGTAATACGGTTTTCATTTTCCCGTACTTATCCGCCGCAATAACAATACCTTCATCTGCAGCCATTGCTCGCAACCCAGTTACAATAAGCTCTCGACAAATAATTGTAATAACAACCCAAGCTGGAGCCCATCCCAGTTCTACAAGCATGATAAGTACTGAACAGATCAAAAGCTTGTCCGCAAGCGGATCAAGGAATTTGCCAAAACTTGTCACCATGCCTTCACGACGGGCAATAAAGCCGTCTATCAGGTCTGAAAAAGAAGCAAGGGAAAAAAGAAAAAATGCAAGTAAACATGTTGTCTTATTAGGGAAGTACAAAAGTACTACCACAAAAGGAACCAACAACACTCTGAACATGGTAATCTTGTTCGCCAAATTAAACATGTGTGCTCTACCTCTAGCTGGTTTATTCAAGATAACGCTGTGTACCACAGTTCATACAAGGTGCAAAGACTGCTACGACAGCAAATTATAATATATTGATACCATCTAAGGTTATTTAAAGTATTTTTTCGACTTTTACATAAAAAAACCATGACGAAAACCGTCATGGTTTTTATTTTACGACAACTGAGTACCGTGCTTTAACTGTCAGCGTTAAGAATTATCTGAAGAAACAGACTCAAGACTACAGTCTAACGCTTTCACAATATTATCTGCAAGATTCAAGAACGCACGCTTTGCAGCAGTTTCTTCTTCAAGCATTACCACCGGAATGCCTCTGTCAGCAGCCACTACGGTTGCAGGATCGAGCGGGATACCACCAAGGAATTCAAGGCCGTATTTTTCAGCAAGTTCTTTACCGCCGCCCTTTTTAAAGAGCTCGATCTCCTCGCCACAGTGCGGACAAGAAAGGCCACTCATATTTTCTACTACACCGAGAACGCTAGCCTTTGCGTACTGAAGGAAGTTAACCGCCTTACGCACGTCTGCAAGGGAAACCTCCTGCGGAGTAGTAACTACAACTGATGTAGCATCCGGAATAGTTTTCAGAACCGTCATGTGTTCATCACCAGTGCCCGGAGGGGAATCGATGAGCAGAAAATCAAGCTCACCCCAGTTCACATCAGAAACAAACTGGCGGATTGCTGCTGTTTTTTTAGGACCACGCCATAACACTGCAGTGTCCTTATCTTTCAACAGGGAATCCATGGAAACAACATATAAATTGTCGTTAACCTTCGCTGGGTTCAGTAAACCACCGCGATCAGCTTCCAGACCAGTATCCTTAACACCAAGAAGGCCAGGAATACTTGGACCATGGATATCAACATCAAGAATACCTACTTTAAACCCCTTAGCAGCAAGTGCCGCTGCGGTGTTAACGGTAACGGAGCTTTTACCCACTCCACCTTTACCGCTCATAATGAATAACTTGTGGCGGATCTTATCCAGCGTACAGTTAATCATCTCATCTTGAATATTCTTTTTTGGGCTCGCTTTAATCTCTTTCCCTGGAGCAAATTCCTTGGAAGAGGAGCAACCGCTGCAAGAAGACATATTTGCAACTCCTTATATTTAATGGCTAGATAAGCAGTTCATCCGATCAGTCAAGCTGTCGACTCGAGAAATTAGCCATTAGAGAAATTTTAAAACGACAAATCCGGCAATACCAAGCACAAGTGCAGCGAGTAAAACAAGATCAAAACGCTTTTCCAAAAAGTACCGTGCCCGTTCGCCAAACACATAAATAAGACCGGCAATAGCAAAAAAACGCATACTACGGCTTACGACTGAAGCGAAAAGGAAGATACCGAAATTAACCTTAAAAGCACCGGCAGAAAGAGTGCATAATTTATACGGAACAGGAGTTAGCCCCGCGGCAGCAACAGCCCATGCGTTGTAAGTGTCGTACCAGTCTTTAATGGCTACATATTCATTGGATAAATTATAGAAACGAACAATCGGCATCCCTACGTAGTCCATGAAATTATATCCAATATAATAGCCGACTATTCCCCCGAGCACTGACGCTGCCGTGCATATTGTTGCAAAAAAAAATGCCTTTTTACGCTGAGTAAGCGCCATTGGAATCAGAAGCAAATCAGGAGGAAGAGGAAAAATGATGGACTCTGTAAAAGCAACGATTGCCAGTGTCCATTTAGCTTTAGGAGATAGAGCAGATCTTGAAATCCAGTCCATCACCTTAGACATCAACTTCATTAAGTTACCACCCGTGTGCACCCACCAAATCTACGAAAGCTACACTGGCCAGCTTTTCCAGAGTGATGTCACCGTTATTTTTTCGTATTCGTACAAGCTGTTGCATTCGTTTCATACGCCCGACAGGCAACACAAGAATTCCTGGATCAGCCAGTTGATCAACGAGAGGTTTAGGAATTTCGGGCCCTCCTGCTGTGACCATGATTCGATCAAATGGCGCTTTCTCCGGCCAGCCAAGAGTACCATCGTCTAGTTTAAACTGAACTCCAGTATAACCAAGCTCAGCAAAAAGCTTTCCCGCAGCAGTGTGTAATTCAGGAATACGCTCGACAGAATAAACCTGTAAGCCCATTTCACAAAGTACAGCAGCTTGATAGCCGGAACCGGTGCCAATTTCAAGCACACTCATCCCAGGTTCGGCTTCTAATGCCTCTGACATAAGGCCAACGATGTATGGCTGAGAGATAGTCTGTCCATAGCCTATTGGCAACGCGTTATCATCATAAGCACTAAGCCGCAGGGCTTCCTGAACAAACTTATGCCTTGGCACAGTCCGCATTGCGTTTAACACGTTCGGATCAGTGATATGTCGCCTTTCAAGCTGGTCACGAACCATTCTCTCTCTATTGCGCTTCAAATCGTTCGGCAAAATAAGATTCCTTTAACGTGAAATAGTATAGTCAGAAAAACAAGCAGACGTTACACTGAATTCAATATCTGTTCGGCTTGAGAAGCAGATTTTTCTTCACAAGTCAACCGTCACCAAGGTTTAACGCTCTGCAACACCATATGAACATTGTGTAAATTAGAAATCAATGGAGACCATTATGCTTCATGTACAAGACCTGATGTCCACCAATATGTTCACACTCAAAAAATCTGACTCTTTAATGGCTGCCAAGTCACTAATGGAACTGGCACGTATTCGTCATATCCCTGTCATTGAGGAAGGAAACATTTTTGTCGGCCTTATAACCCACAGAGACATTTTATCTTCTACCCTATCAAAATTAGCAGATATTGGCAGAGATGAGCAGGATGAAATTGAGGCGTCAATCCCTGTATCAGAAATCATGCGAGATGATGTCTATACAGTAGCTCCGGATGCGAGCCTTAGAGACGCAGCCGAGCTTCTTCTAAACCATAAATACGGCTGCCTGCCTGTTATAGAAAAAGACATGCTTGTAGGAATCATAACAGAGGCTGACTTTTTACGATTAACGATTGAGTTAATGGATGCGCTAGATACGTAAAACACACATTACGATATGAATAGCAGCTGATTCTTTGACTTGTTAGATTCGGTAGATCTAGGTACAGTCTCATCGGCTGCTGCGCTTTTCCACTTTATGGAACATTGAGTATTTCTTTTACTCAACTCTCATTGGCGCATCCACAAATATCATGAAGTAGTCAATTTTTTTGATTTATGGTTAGATTTAACCATAGTGTCATCGCACGCCTTAGCATGGTTGCAACGACACCTATCAAAAACCTGTTCTAGGAAATCTTAATTATTACCCCATTCCATCACATTAACGTTGTATAAGGGACTGCTCATGGCGAGCCTTAAAAAAACATTCTTTTTCATTGTATTCTTATCCCTCATTTGCGGCGGTACGATTGCCGGCTGGCTTTTATTTAAAGACCAGCAAGGCCCAATCGTTGCAGTTGATAAAGAAAATGCTCGAGTTAACAAAAACAGCACCGTCACTCTTTCGCTACACGATGTTACTTCTGAGCTTAAAAATCTTTCCATTGCGGTTCGTAAAAATTCCAAAAATATCCCGTTGTACTCTACTGACTTTGAGCCGGGAAGAAAATCAATCACACTTAATATTCCTCTTGCAAATGCGAATGTTTCCGATGGCGCATTTGAAATGATCATTACAGCGACTGACACCTCTCTCGCAGCCTTTGGCAAAGGGAACACCACTCGCAAAATTGTTACAATGAGAATGGATAATACTCCACCAAGTGTTACCATAAAATCACTGCCGCCAAACATTTGGCAAGGTGGTACTGGTGTAATTGCTTACACTGTATCTGAGCCTGTAGACACTTCAGGCGTAAAAGTTAACGACATCTTCTTCCCAGGCTATAAACAAGCAGACGGCACATACATCAGCCTTTTTGCTTTCCCTCATGATATAGAGAGAAAAGACTATACCCCTACTGTATTCGCAATGGATGTTGCTGGTAATATCTACAACCAGCCGTTCGCCATCAATCCTCTCTCCCGCAAATTCCGTCATGATAAAATTCGCTTAAGTGATCGTTTCTTGAATAGTGTAATGCCTGCCTTTAACAAAGACACTCCAGAGGCAAAAACAAACCTTGAACGTTTTCTTACGGTGAACAGAAAAATCCGCAAAGAAAACCGCGCAGCTCTTATCAAAATTGGTCGCCAAACATCTTCTTCCATTTTATGGAAAAGCAAGTTCATGCGTTTCCCTAACTCCGCAACTCGTGCAGGATTTGGTGACCGCAGAAGCTACATTTACAACGATAAGGTAATTGACCAACAAACACATTTAGGCCTCGACCTTGCTTCCCGTAAACAATCTCCAATTCCTGCGGCAAACAAAGGTACTGTTGTTTACACAGGGAACCTCGGAATTTACGGAAATGTTGCTATCATTGATCATGGCCTTGGATTGCAAACATTGTATGCGCATATGACTGAAATCAAGACAACTGTCGGTTCTGTCGTAAGCCAGGGAGATATCATCGGTATATCCGGCTCGACTGGAATGTCCGGTGGAGACCACCTCCACTTTGGCGTCATAGTTTCTGGTATTCCAGTAACTCCTGTCGAGTGGTTCGATCCTCGTTGGATTCAGTACAACATTACGGACAAACTCAATTTTAACTAGCCATTAAATAATCATCAAAAGCCCGTGTAGTTTTTTACACGGGCTTTTTTATTTGTGCACTAACCATTGATCATGACATATTAAAGCCCTATGAGATACACAATGCTTTTTGCTGTTTCTCCTTGAAGCTTATGTGGTTATTGAAATAACGGGCTTAGATTTTTTCCCCTTTCTTTCATAAGGGGGTCAGTTTGACCTTTGTGATTATGTTAACTTGTAATAAAGACACCATTATGCTTGCTCAAATCTAAAACTCATGGTGCATTACCATAGTTTGCTTGTCTCGCTTCATCATAACCAGCAACACAAAATGAGTTATTAAAAAATTGGAACGTCAAATAGTTATGATAAGAGCTTCGAAATATCATACGTATGATCGCACAACGCTATAGAACTAATAATGAAACCCTAGGTTCAGATGTCATACAGTAGAATAACAAACTGTCTTCATCATAAGGAGTGACTATGAAAACACTAAAACAAGGTGACCCTGCACCAGATTTTTGCCTGATAAATCAATCAGGAGAAGAGATCTGTCTTTCAAATTTTAAAGGTAAGCAACGTGTGCTGGTGTATTTCTATCCTAAAGCATCCACATCCGGCTGAGTCACTCAGGCACAAGGGTTGCGTGACAACCTTAATACATTTGACGCAATGGGAATTGCAATTCTTGGCATCAGCCCTGATCCAATAACACGTCTGGATAAATTTGCCCGCAAAGAACTACTCGCTTTTTCTTTGCTTTCTGACGAGAACCACGAGATTGCCGAACAGTTTGGCGTGTGGGCAGAAAAAAAGTTCATGGGCAAAGTTTATGAAGGTATTCACCGAATAAGTTTTCTTGTCGGCGAAGATGGAGTTATCGAACAAGTCTTCAACAAATTCAAAACAGCAGACCATGCACATACCGTGCTTACCTATCTGAAAGAGCACGGAACCGCATAAAAAAATGGTGGAGTCTCTACTCCACCATTTTTTCGTGATCTACTCATAGTAATTCGCTTACTTTTAATACAAGTAGCAATATATTAAGCATGCATCTCATCCATCAAATTTAATAAGAGCATATGCTTTTTTAATTTTTTACTGTGCAAGCATAAGCAGTCAACACATTAGTCAACAAACTTTTTAGGACGAATGTGTGACATTACACGCTTAAAAGCTTCTTCAGATGCAGCAGTTTTAAAAGAGCCAACATCTTTTTGATCAACATATTTAATTGCGTCACATGGACACATTTCAACACAGGCAGGCAGCATTCCCTCTGCCCTACGCTTTTTGCATAAGTCACACTTTGCTACAGCGACTCCCTTACAGGTCGCAAAAAAAGCTGCATAAGGGCACGCAATCAAACAATCTTTGGTTTCACACCCGCGGCATTTCATCGGATCATGTAAAACTGCTCCCTGAGCATCATGTGAAATTGCACCACGTTTACAAACACGCTGACAAGCAGCTTTTTCACAGTGTTGGCAATAAAGAGGAACGATTACACCTTCAATGGTACGGGACATCGCGATACGGGGTGTATCATGAAGAAACTTGCATACGGACTCACAAGTCTCGCAGCCAATACACTTGGAATAATCAACGAACAGTGTCTTATATTCTTGCATTGTTTTTACCTTTGTTCCTGCAGCTACCGCGAAATTTTATCTGCATCAAAATTATATTCTGCTTCTCTAGACTGTGCTTTCAAATCAAGCCAGTTTGTCAGCGAGCGGGCGGCACGGAGTCCGCTGTACACAGCTTTACCAATTTTACTTGGCCCAGTAAGTACGTCCCCTGCTACAAAAACATTATCCATAGCAGTCATGTTCAACCAACGAACATCACCCTTGCGAACATTCTCTAACCCAAGTTCCTTCTGGAACGGAGGTGTCGGAATCTCCCCAATGGCACTTACAATGACATCTGCATCCAATTCTTCCAGTTCATCGGTTGTTCCGTTGCGCACAACGAGTTTTTCAACATGGTTTGTGCCCTTAATAGCTTCTGGAGACCGTTTTTCAAGCCAGGAAACACCCATTTCCTGAATACGATCGATTTCAAACTTTCCACACGGAGCTTCAGCTACGGTTCGTCTGTACACGAGGGTAATGTCCTCAGCGCCAAGAGTTCTTGCTGAATCCACAACATCAATAGCTGAATGCCCAGCACCGATTACAACGACCCTTTTTCCCTTAACATCCGGCATAGAAACATTGCTGTGCGCATATTTGACAGCACGAATAGGAAAAAGAAACTGCAAACTGGAATACACACCATTTAATGTGCTTCCTTCGATAGTCAGTTTACGAGATTTCCATGAACCAGAGCAGATAACGACCGCATCGTGATTATCTGTAAGATCGGATAAGCTTAAAATATCTGCTGCAAAATGATCGCCTTCTTCTTCATGCATAGGCGCACTACAACAAATTTTTGTATTCGTTCTAAAAATGACTCCGAGGCGACGCTCTAAATCACGCACTCCTCGATTGATTCGATCAGCAGGAATCCTATGACTTGGGATACCAAAAACCATAAGCCCCCCCGGCTTGGGCAGCTTATCGTACACATGAACTTCATACCCCTGACTTGCTAACAACCCAGCAGCAGCTAGCCCAGAAGGCCCAGCACCAATAATTCCAACGCTTCTATTAATTACAGGTGTATTTTTAGTCTGCAAGAATCCAAAATTCATTACACCAGTATGTAGAGATGAGGACACGGATACCCCTATTCGTAAATTCATTTAAATGAGTAACTGCCAACGACGTTCATTGATTACTCAATCTAGCCCTTGGATTCTGTAATATACATCACAATTGGATACTGGCAAGAAAGAAATTGTGTGAAAATAGGCACAAACCGTGGGTTTATGCGATGCGGTACCCATCATCAAAACAACACGTGCTACCAATTTTTGACAATGTTGTATTAAATATTGCCCACGACAATTTCAAATGCTAGAAACAGACTATATTTCTATGTATCTGAAGACAATAAGGGGCAATCCTCATGAAAGTAGAACAAATATCCGTTTTTCTGGAAAACAAGGCCGGACGCCTTGCAGAAGTAACTAACACACTGGCAAAGAATGGCATTAACATTCGTGCCCTCTCGCTCGCGGACACAACGGACTTTGGAATTTTGCGCCTTATCGTAGATAATAGTGAAAAAGCAAAGTCCGTATTAAAAGATCAAGGCTTCACTGTCGGTAAAACAAATGTTGTTGCAGTAGAAGTTGAGGACAAGCCGGGCGGCTTGAACCACATCCTTAATACCCTTGGTAACAATGGAATTAACGTTGAATACATGTACGCATTTGTTATGCCTGGCAGCACAAATGCCACATTGATTTTCCGTTTCGATAAAACAGATCAGGCTGTAGAAATTTTATCTGAGAATAATATTCCTATCATTCCAGGCACAAAACTTCACGCTCAATAAGCACGCCTATCATAACAGTAAAAAAAAGCCGGATCATTCCG
>NZ_FSRG01000003.1:300000-422726 GCF_900129975.1 Halodesulfovibrio marinisediminis DSM 17456 | reverse complement strand
TTCTTGGTAGCGGGGACAGGATTTGAACCTGCGGCCTTCGGGTTATGAGCCCGACGAGCTACCGAGCTGCTCCACCCCGCGCCATCGTATATCTTTTTCAAAATCTCAGAAACGAAACCTGAAAAGCAATTGTAATTCAGTTAATTCTGAATCTATACTCTATACCAAGCCTTGCTGGATAAAGAGAAAATGGCAGGGGCGGAGAGATTCGAACTCCCAACATCCGGTTTTGGAGACCGGCGTTCTAGCCGTTGGAACTACGCCCCTGTATCTTTTGATTGGTAGCGGGGACAGGATTTGAACCTGCGGCCTTCGGGTTATGAGCCCGACGAGCTACCGAGCTGCTCCACCCCGCGTCATCGTATACTTGATCTTCTCAGCATCTGCTCTTGCGAGCATACGCATTTTGAAGTCGTAAAAAAAGATTCAGACAAATTCGCTGAATCTGTATTTTTAACCTTTCGTTAACTGGCAGCACCTTACTGTGCGCGCCATGAAACGAAGTTAATGGCAGGGGCGGAGAGATTCGAACTCCCAACATCCGGTTTTGGAGACCGGCGTTCTAGCCGTTGGAACTACGCCCCTGCATCTTTTTTGATTGGTAGCGGGGACAGGATTTGAACCTGCGGCCTTCGGGTTATGAGCCCGACGAGCTACCGAGCTGCTCCACCCCGCGTCATCGTGAGAGAGCTTCTATGCCTATTATCTCTCCCTGTCAACAGCAGTTTGCAATTAATTTTATTTTTTACACAAATAACAAGGCTGATACCGGATGACTCAATGGAATAATGTTCTATCCGTATTTACAAGCCGAACCAATCACCTTATACCATGCGCATGACAAATATTAATTCTCTATCTATAATTGTACCTGTATTTAATGAAGAAGATAATCTTCCACTCCTCTTCAATGAAATAAAAAAGGCACTCTCCCCACTCGACAAAGAATGGCAAGTAATTTTTGTCGATGACGGCAGTTCTGACAACAGCCTTCAGGTTATCCGCTCCATGAGCGAAGAGCATCCTGAAGCAAAGTACGTTGCGTTTGCCGAAAACTGTGGCCAGTCTGCTGCGTTTAAAGCAGGTTTTGATGCTGCAGATACTGACGTTGTTATTACTATCGATGCAGACCTGCAGAATGACCCTGCGGATATTCCAGCCCTTCTTCGCGAATACGAACGTGGTTACAACATGGTAATCGGTTGGCGCCATAAGCGTCAGGATACATTGCAGAAAAAGGTTGCTTCTAAAATCGGCAATGCAATCCGTAACAAGCTAAGCCGCGAAACTGTAAAAGATACCGGTTGCTCCCTTAAAGTTATGGATACCAAAATGGTTCAGCAGATCCCTATGCTTACCGGCATGCACAGATTCCTGCCTACACTTATGAAAATGCAGGGTGCAACAGTATCTGAAGTACCAGTTAACCACAGACACCGTCAGCATGGCGAATCCAAATACGGTATCCTCGACAGAGCAAAAGCGACTATTCTTGATTTGTTAGCTATTCGCTGGATGCAGAGCCGCCATTTCCGTTACTATATTAAAGATCACAACTTATAAATCGTACTTTCCGCGCAGGTAACTGCGCATATGCTCTATCCCTCGACCAACTGCGTGGTGATCGTTTCATCAATGCAGGGGAAATTATGTCTTCAAGTCAAAAAAAAGTTTTTATCAACCTTGCAGTGATTGGACTGCTGGTTGCCGTTGTACTCACACTACGCAAACTCGGCATTGCCGAGGTATTAGAGCCTGAGTGGGTCGATACATACATTCGGAACACAGGAATACAGGGGGTTGCCCTGTTTATCGGAATCGCCGCCATGCTCACAGGCATGGGGATTCCAAGACAACTTTCTGCCTTTTGTGCAGGATACGCTTTTGGCGCCGTGCACGGATTTTTAACTGCCATTACGGCTGTTACACTCGGCTGCATATGCTGCTTTTGGATTGCACGCCTTCTGGGTCAGGAAACCATTAACCGCAAATTTCCAAACCATCTGCAAGGCATTAACGGCTTCCTGCATAGCTCACCGTTCCAAACAGCAATGATTGTACGCCTGCTTCCCGTCGGCAGTAACCTAGCTACAAACGTTATCGCCGGAGTAAGCAACATTCGCCCGCTGCCATTTGTGGCTGGTTCTTCTTTCGGCTATATGCCGCAGACTCTCATTTTCTCTCTTTTGGGAAGTGGCGTCACAGTAGAACCAGTACTCCGTACCAGCATAAGTGCAGCACTTTTTATACTCTCTTCCGCCCTCGGCGTGCGGTTGTATAAAAAATACCGCGCTCTTTCTTCCCAGTTTGAGCAGAACATTTAAATTCGAAGAAGTCAGTATCCAGCGAAAAGCTGTCACAAGTAAGGTTCCTCTTGAGACTGGTGACACTATCCGCAGCACCGCACAACTACGGTTCCAACTCTTGAGTGCAAACAAATATATTTCTGTTATCAGAGCATTCATTTGGAAAAAATCTTTTTATTACTGATTCTTCGAAATACTATTTTCATCACCGTACAAAAAAAGGGTGGAGTTCAAACTCCACCCTTTTTTACTTTCTAGGCAATGTGATTACAAAAACTATTATTTGAGAACGTCCTCCACAAGCATCCCGGAATCACGCTTCAGATTCATAATTCGATCATAAGACTGACGAATCCGCTCTATAGAAATTTCACCAGCATGCACTGCCCACATAAGCGCCGTTGTCAGCTTCGAGACGATTTTCGGATCATATGCCAAATTATTTCCTACAAGCAGAATATCACATCCGGCCTGCACAGCTTTTATGGCCGTTTCATCCATTGAATACTCGTTAGTAATAGCACGCATTTGCAAATCATCTGTTACCACCACACCGCCATAGTTAAGCTCTTCACGGAGTAATCCGGTAACAACTTTACGGGACAATGAGGTTGGAAAATCCGCATCCAATTTTTGATGATACAAATGCCCTACCATAACAACATGCTGCGGTTCCTTGCCGAGCACGTCAGAGTAAGGAAGAAGCTCTTTCTTTGACCATGTCGTGGTTATGTCCGGCAGTCCCTTATGCGAATCTGAAAGAGAACTTCCATGACCAGGGAAATGCTTATAACCAGCGATAATTCCATGTTGTGCCATGCCTTGTGCAAACGCATGCCCGTATGTCGCAACTTTTGCAGGATCATCGCTGAAACTTCGCTCAAGAGCTCCAATCACAGGCGAGTTCGGGTTCACATTAACATCAAGTACCGGAGCAAAATCCATATTAATGCCAACGTCTTTCAAATACGCCCCCGTGCGCTCTCCTGCAGCAACGCTTTCGCTTACAGGAAGCTCACCCAGTTTCTGCGCAGAGGGAGTCCCTCCTAAACCATGTATAGGCTTAAACCGTGAAACACGACCGCCTTCCTGATCAATAGCAACAAATAACGGAATATTTGAAGCATCCTGCAATGCGCTTATAAGATCACGCACTTGTTTCTTGCTTACGATATTACGTACAGCCTGCGGTCGCAGACAATCTTTTTCAAATAATATCACACCGCCAATCTGATGCTGCTTTATGTCCTTTAACAACACATGGGCAGCGGTAGCACCCTCTCCGCGAAAGCCGACCATGATCATCTGCCCGATCATAGTCTTTAAAGAAATGTCCTGAGACGAAAAGGGAACAACCTTAGCAGCAAAGCTCGGCGTTGCAAGCAATAGAGCCAGCAAACAGAGCGCTACAATTTTCTGCATACTATATCTCAACTCCAGGTCTGATCTGGCATTTCACACGAATATTTCTACCAACGGTGCCATAATCGCCAACCATATTGAACGACTGTTCTTCAGTTACTTCTATGTCATCAACACCAATGGCTATATTTCGCTGTGCAAAATAATTCATCAACGCTTCTTTTGCGTCCAGCACAGCATCGAGTAATTTATACGTTGAAGGAACCCTGCGTCGCTCTCCGACGACAGGAATAAACAACGTCCGCGCTTCGGTATCTGCAAACAGTTCCAACTCAAATGTCGGCTTAGTCATGGCCGCACCGATAGCGTTGGCAACAGCGTATTGCGGAACTGTCTCCACAGGCATTTGTAATTCTTCAGCGAGCAGCTTCTGGAAAGCCTCTGCCGGTCCACCCATTATGCTCACCAAATCCGGTACAATTTCATCTCCACGCAAAATTTCCCGGATGGTGTACACAGGTGTACTATTCACTTCTTTAATAAACTCATGCACTGCGCGTGATATTGTTTTTACAGCAAGTGTCATGGCAGATTCTGCCAGAGCTGACGGCTTCATACCACACTCTTCTGCGAGCAGCTCTATTCCCTTACGGCTGGAATCAACATCACCGAACGAAGCGTGACCGCAGTAGATAAGTGCATCCATCAATGCAGGAGTACTTCCGCCTTCAGCCATGCAGACGCCGTTACGTTCCGGCCCTACACGCAATGATCCCGCTGAATAATGTAGCGCAGAATCTCCTCCCACACCGATAGAACAAGTTTTCAAGGCATGAACTAATGTGGGAAAGCTACCAACAGCAATCCCGTCTTTTTCAACAAGCGGTGAACATGCCACTAGCAGAGCGATATCCGTGGTCGTCCCACCGATATCCAAAATAAGCGTATCCTTCTCCTGACCCTGTTCATCTTTCCCGCAAACACATTGCTGGGCAAGAACACCCATAACACTGGCGGCAGGACCAGAAAGGATAGACTCCACAGGAAGCTCACGGGAGCGCTCAAGCGGCATGGTGCCACCATCTGCTTTCAAAATATTTACAGGAGCTGTAATGCCTTTTGCGCGAACACCTGCCTCTACTGCATCTGCAAAATTGTTGTAGAGCCGCCAAACCGCAGAATTATAGTAGGCAGTTGCAATACGGCGTGGAAAATCCAACTGACCGGAAAATCGATGCCCCAGCGAAATGACATCACTTTTTGATGCGATGGTTTCAGCAATAAACTCTTCATGCGAAGGGTTACGTGTAGAAAATTTACTAACAGCAGCAAAAACAGTTACGCCCGCCGCAACACATTTATCAAGGGCTTCCACAATCTCATTTTCCGGAACAGAAGCAATTTCTTCACCTCTGTGATCAATGGAGCCTTTGACAGGGAAATAAAATTTACCAGTCTGGAAATTATAAGGATCAATGCCGGGACCTGAAGAAACAATCACACCAACTTCATCAGTGCGACCTTCAACGATAGCATTGGTAGAAAGCGTTGTTGATAAATTAAGGCGAGTTACCTCTTCTGGAGAAACTGCCTCAAGTACAATCTCAAGAGCGCTCAGCACGGATGATAATAAATCATCATGCACTGTAGCCACTTTTCCAGAGGCAACCACTTTCCCACTCTCAACTGCCACTGCGTCAGTATGTGTACCACCGACATCAATACCAATAAGCATGGTTTCCTCCTTTAATATTTCGTAGAAAATTCAGTGTATGCAAAAAAGGCAGACAATGCCAAGTAATGAGTCATTGTCTGCCCTGTAGTATCGGATAAAAAACAGATTACAATTCGTCGCCTTCCAACATCAGAATAGCAAGACGAATAGCTTCTCTAAAGCTATTGGTGTGGGCAATGTCTTTGCCTACGATATCAAAACCAGTTCCGTGATCAACAGAGGTACGCACAAACGGCAAACCAAGGGTTACGTTAACAGCCTCTGAAAAATGGAGAAGTTTAAGCGGAGCAAGTCCCTGATCATGGTACATTGCCACAACTGAAGAGTATACACCGCGCGCTGCTTTGTGGAACAAAGTATCCGCAGGGAATGGGCCATCTACATTCATACCCATTTCCTGAGCCTTGCGCACAGCAGGAGCAACAATTTCCTGATCTTCTGTCCCGATCTTGCCGGACTCACCAGCATGCGGGTTCAAGCCGCAAACAGCAATCGGACGATCACCTTGTCCAATCTGCTTCATAAACTCATCAGTTAATCTGAAGGTACGCAACAAACGCTCTTCAGTAATCATATCTGCAACATCACGAAGTGCAGGATGGGTTGTTACGAGGCTTACCCGCAAAATTTCGCCGCACAGATGCATGCACACTTCATCATCAGAAAGTCCTGCATAGCGTGCCAAAAATTCTGTGTGACCAGGAAAGTCAAAGCCTGCTTCCTGCAACATTGCTTTATGTAATGGTAATGTTACCATACCTGTGGCAATACCGTCAGTAATGCACTGACATGCTGCCTGCAAAGATTCACCGGCAATAAACCCGCCTTCTTTAGTGGCTTCACCGACAGTAACAGGTACATCACGGATTGACGCAGGCTCATACAGGTAGACACCATACGCTTTACTGGCAACTTCACGTGGAGATTCAACAGTCTCCCAGAACGGGTCCATATTGAGTCGCTCGGTATGCGCAAGCAGAGAAGCAGCGGAGCCGATCATAATAATCGGACGCTTCGCCGCAATAAAGATATCTTCTCCGAACAGACGACAAGCCAGTTCCGGCCCAAGTCCGTTTGCATCACCAAGTGTAATTAGAAGCGTTTTTTTCGGCATAACAAACTCGAATTAGTATATAGTCAGTAATGACCAATGTCCCACCATTCAGAACAGGACTATACACAATTAAGCCTCATTCTGAAATGCGGGATAAAATTAGGCGCTTTCCTTCTGCCTGTCCAGAAGCAAGGCATTTTTCTAAAAAATGTGTTATGGTTCTTATTCAAAATTGCTCTTAAGTAAAACACATTGTACATTATGATCTACAATAACACATACTAACCGTGCCAATAGCCACATGTAAGGAGCATCTCAATGCCCGAAAAACGTGTAGAAGATGATCATATTACTATTTCAACGGAAATCCCCACTCTGGGGGAAGCCAAAATCCCATCTCCCCTTGCCGTATGTAGATTCGAATCTGACGATCAAGGGGTAAGCTTCTATCTGGACAACGAGCTCCGTGAAGATATTCCTGCCGACAAGCCGATCCCACTCTGTTTTGAAAAAGCAGGCCCGCGCGAAAGTGTGTATTTTGACACTCCAAAAACAAAATGTGCCATCGTAACTTGTGGTGGTCTATGTCCCGGTATTAACGAAGTTATCCGCTCCATAGTTATGGCGGCACATCATAACTACCACGTTAGCGGCGTTTTGGGCATCAGATACGGCCTGGAAGGATTTATTCCCAAATACGGACACGAGGTCGTAGAACTTACTCCAGAAAAGATTGCACATATTCATCTGCTGGGTGGCACAATCCTCGGTTCTTCCCGCGGACCTCAGCCTACAGACGAAATTGTGGATGCACTTGAGCGCCTCAATATCAGCTGCTTATTTATGATTGGAGGCGATGGCACAATGAAAGCAGCAAGTGCCATTGTAGAGGAAGTTACCAAACGTGGTCTTAAAATTTCCGTTATCGGCATTCCAAAAACAATCGATAACGACATTGACTTTATTCCACAGACATTCGGCTTTGAGACTGCCGTGGATAAAGCAACAGAGGCTATTCAATGTGCTCATACTGAAGCAGAAGGCACCATGAATGGCATAGGCCTTGTAAAGCTTATGGGAAGGGAGTCCGGTTTTATTGCGGCGCATGCATCTTTATCCCTCAAAGAAGTTAACTTTGTACTGATTCCTGAAAAAGAATTCGCCTTACACGGCGAGGACGGTCTTCTTGAGCATCTGGAAAAACGTCTTCTCAGCCGACGCCATGCAGTTATTGTTGTGGCAGAGGGGGCAGGACAACATTTACTGTCCGAAACCAACCTTACCGACGCATCCGGTAACAAGGTGCTTGGGGACATTATGAGCTTCCTCAAAGATGAAATCCGCACCTACATGAATGAACGGGACATTCCGTTTTCACTCAAACTTATCGACCCGAGCTACATTATCCGTTCAGTACCGGCCAACGCCAACGACAGAGTCTACTGCGGTTTCCTCGGACAAAACGCAGTTCATGCTGCTATGGCAGGCAAAACTGCAATGGTTGTATCGAAACTTATGGACAGATACCTACATCTTCCATTACGCCTCGTAACCCGCAAACGCCGTAGACTGAATACACGCTCCGACTACTGGCGGGCTGTTATGGAATCAACAGGGCAACTAGCCTATATTGATTTCACAAAGAACTACTGCGACTAGCACGGATAACAGATTCTCAGACAAGGCATAACACACCGTTATGCCTTAACTACCATTTCGCTGCATACACCACCTGCACAGGCGGTAAGACGTTTTCGTCTTACCGCTTTTAGCATACAGGAAAAAAGATAAAATGCTCCAACAGATCAAAGCTGCTGCCGGCTCTGGTAAGACTTTTACACTTACACAAAAATTTCTCAGTCTTCTTGCGGAAGCTGCCCAAGATGAGCACCAAGAAAAAAATACCGCGTGCGCCATTGCAAATCCAGATGGCACGTTCAACTGGTACGAAATTCTTGCAGTAACCTTCACCAACAAAGCGGCAACAGAAATGCGTGAGCGTGTTATTCGTTCCTTAAAAGAACGAGCACTTCAACTGGCCCCCCAAAACCCAGCAGCAAGTTGGAACCCTAACGATGCCCACCGCTGGGTTAACAGACTGCTCCAACGCTATTCTTCCCTGAACATCCGTACGATCGACAGTCTGTTAAACATGCTGGTGCGCCTTGGTGCACTTGATCTTTCCCTGCCGCCGGACTTTGAGCCAATTTTTGATGACGCAGTACTCTTCGACCCTCTTTACGATCAAATGCTCGTGCGCGCATCACAGGGGGGAAAAGAAAGTAATTTGCTGAAAGATGCCTGTGAATCTTTACTGTTTCATACAGACATGAACGGCTTTGTTCCTGGAGACAGACTGCGCGAAAAAGTACATACCTTAATGCAGTACCGTCTGGAGCATGGCACGCTACCTGACGTCGACGGTGACGCTCTACGCAGCAGCCTTGCACAGTTGCATAAAGATCTCACAGACAGCGCCACTACCATGCAAAAATTAATTGCTGAAGAAGGGATTAAGCCTGCTGCAAACTTTACCAAGTTTATAGATAAGTGCCTTGCGCTTTCTACATTCTCATCCAAACTGCCTTCTGCCACCTACGCAAAGAAGTCGTCCTTTGATGATTGTGTCTTAAAAGCATCTAAAGGAAAGGCATCTGCTGAATTACATAAAGCATATGCTGACATGTGCGTTGCCTATGTTCTGTTGGAAGTTCAAGGTGCAATCTTACGAAAAGCATTAGAACTTGTCCCATTCATCAACATTGCAGAACCGCTCGCGGCTGAAGTGGAAACTCTGCAACGCGAAAAAGGTGTCATTCCTGCTTCTCAATGGCCTATATATGCTCAGAAAGTACTCAGCGGCGAGCATGCCGCATCTGAAGCTTTCTGCCGTATGGGTACTCGCCTTACCCATCTACTGATCGATGAATTTCAGGATACGTCCAGAACACAGTGGAAGGCTATCGAACCTCTCGCTGTTGAATGCCTCGCGAAAGAAGGTTCCGTTGTTTACGTTGGCGACGTAAAGCAAGCTATCTACGGCTGGCGCGGGGGCGATTCCGATCTATTTGACGGCATCTTGAATGAAGATGCGATTCAAGCTGTCGCAGATGATCCTGAACGCACTACGCTCGATAACAACTGGCGAAGCAGCGAAAATGTAGTGCTCTTCAATAACGATATTTTCTCTCGCCTTGAAGACGAAGATACCGCCAGACGTATTGCCAATGATCTGGTCGGCAAAGCATCAACTGATGTAGTAGACGAACTGACTACTGAGATCATGTCCGGCTTTTCCGGTGCCGCACAAAAAGTTCCACCACACAAGGAAGGAAGTGGCGGACTGGTAAAGCTGTATGACATTGAAGCAGAAAACACAGAAGCCCTGTTTGAATCCGTTCAAAAGAAACTCAAAACACTTTTCGTTGATGATCTGCGCAACCGCCGCAAGCTGAGAGATATTGCAGTACTAGTCCGCACAAACAACGAAGCGAACATGCTGGCGAAATGGCTTGTAGAATGGGGCTTCCCCATTATTACTGAAAACAGCCTGCGCCTTGCTGACCACCCTGTTATTCAGCAAATGGTCAATCTGCTCATGTTCCTAGATTATCCTCTTAATGATGTTGCTTTCTGGTCTGTTATCAGCGGCACAGAATTACTTGGCGATCTTGCAGATCTTAATAGAGCGGAACTTGATGACTGGCTCGCTACTCCACGTAAGGGCACCCTTTTTAACGCGTTCAAGGAAGACTACCCGCAAGTCTGGGAACAATGGATTGCACCATTCTATTCTCAGGCAGGCTTAATGAGTGCATATGACACCGTGCGTGAAGGCTTTGAACACTTCGACGTTTTCAAGCGCTTCCCACAAGATGAAATTTTCTTGCGCCGTTTCCTTGAAATCGTCCACACAGCAGAAACAAACGGGCTACGCTCCCTCTCTGCCTTCCTCACCTTCTGGCAGGAAGGCGGCGTGGAAGAAAAAGTCCCTATGCCGGAGAACCTAGACGCTATCCGCATCCTCACCATGCATAAATCCAAGGGGCTCGAATTCCCTGTGGTTATCATTCCGTTCCATCATCAAATGCAACAGCGCCCTTCTGGGCAAGAGGAATTTTCCTTTAACGGTCAAGACATCCTTGTTCCACAATGCAAGGAGCTAGGTGACGACTACTATCGCGTTGTGGGTAAAGACGCCCGCGAGCAGCTTCATCTGCTGTATGTGGCATGGACCCGCCCAGTTGAAGAGCTGCATGCTGTTATCACATCTACCCCAACACATGAGCGAACATCTCCGTTGCTGAAAAGCTTGCGTGTACTCCTCGCAGACTATCAAGACAAAATGGACGAAAAAGGATGCATCACCATTGGTGAAATTCCAGAAAGTACGCTTGATAAAGAACAAGATGAAATTGCAGAACACACCAAACTACTACCAGAACACGAAGACGTACTTGGGTGGAAACCGATGCACTGGCTGCCTCGACTAAAAATATTCCGTAACCCGCTTGAAGAAATTATCTTTGACGAACGCCGCCGTGGTATTCTTGTGCATACATGTCTTGAGCATCTACGCGTATTGGATAACCCGCGTGAAGACGTACACCGCGCTATCCAACACGGCATGCGCGAATATCCACTGCCAATGGAAAACAGAGCCGAGGTAGAAGAAGATCTGACAGACATGCTGCTATGGCTCACCTCCCTGCCGGACTTTACCAAGTGGCAGCACTTCGGCAGACCTGAGCAAGGCATTATGGATGAACATGGCAACCAGCACAGGGCAGACCTACTTGTGCGTGAGCCGGACGCCATCACTATTGTTGAGTACAAAACAGGCGGCCACGACCCTGCGCATAAACAACAGGTTCGTCGTTACCTTAACCTGCTGAATGCCATGCCTGCGTATGACAATTGCACACTGCAAGGCACTATTATTTATCTCGATTCACGCGAAACCGTAGACGTTTCCCTTTCCACCGGAGCCTAACCATGCATACTCAACCATTTGTCATTATTCCTTGGCAGAACGATTTTATCTCCGGCCTTATGGAACGGGTACTTGCGGACACCAACAGCAATCCCGGTGATGCGCTGATTATCTTCCCGCATTCACGCCCGCGTAAATATCTCTCTGACAAGCTACGTTTTAATGAAGCGCTCCCAAAACCGTTTCTTATGCCGCAGATTTTTCAGGTAAGTGATATTTTTCAGATGCTACGCAGCGAACTGGAAGCAACCCCGCCGCATGTAATTGAAGTACTCGACCGCGTCGGACTCTTAATGGAATGCATTCAGGACATTAACAAGAAAGATACTTTTACCTCCGGCCCACTTCAGTCACTGCCGCTCAACGATCCACAACGTTTTTTCCCTTGGGGGATGCGCCTTAACTCCTTGCTGGAGGACTTTTTCAACCAGAACCAAACTCCTGAAGATTACTACCACATGGAAGGTCAGGTTGTTCCATTTGCTGCAATCCTCCTCGGCCAGCTTGGTCGAATTCATGATGCCTACACCGGTAAGTTAGAAAGCCGCGGTTGGACAACTCCAGGATACGACGCCTTCCGCGTTCTGCAACTGTTGAAGGAAAGCTCCAAGCCTGTCATGAGCCTTTCCCATAAAAAAATCTACATTGCAGGCTCCTATGGTCTTACCGGGGTAGAAAAAGAACTCTTCCGTATTTTGCATACTGAATACGGCGCTACTATTATGCTCCATTCTGACGCGGGACTTACAACAGGTGGGCAAACACACTGGGCATGCCGCGAGCACAGAAAATGGATCAAAGAATGGGCAGTCAGTACAGAATTATGTGAAACACCACAGGAACGCGAACAGGACTTACAACTCTACGAAGGGTTCGACCTGCACTCGCAACTGGACGCCATGGAACAGCAACTTTTGCAGCAGGAGTCCATCGGCGACACGGCTGTTGTCTTGCCGGACACAGGGCTTATGATGCCAGTACTTCACCACCTGCCGCGCAAAGACGTGAACATTTCCATGGGCTACCCGCTCTGGCGTTCCAACTTATTTCAGCTTCTGGAAGTGGTGCTGCATTTACAAGAAAACAAACGTGCAGATGGCTACTACTGGAAAGACATAATTTCTCTCATCCGCCATCCATACATCAAAATGCTGACAATCGGAGAAGAGCGTCCATTCGGTGTTACACTGCATAACATGGAAAAAGAATTGCGCAGGGGTAAAAGCTACACCACACCGTTCACAATTCCATTTACCCATGACGAAAACGCCAACGCGTCTGAAGAAGAAATGCAGGAGCTGCTTCACAGAGTCCTGTCATTTGCCATCACCGCATGGGAAGAAATGTCTACCCCTGCACAGCTCGCGAATACCCTTGCAGACTTATGCACGGTTCTTCTGGAACATGGCGGCAACCTCTGGGAAAGATTCCCGATTGATGCAGAATCTATGTACCGTATTATGCGTAAGGTTATTCCATCGTTACGTGAATGTTCTCTTGCGCATGAAGAGTTTTCACAGGGCGTACTCTTCACCATTCTGCGAGAAATCATCCGTGGAGAGCGTGTTCCGTTTGAAGCTGACCCTCTTACCGGCCTACAGGTTCTGGGTATGCTGGAATCACGTTTACTGCATTTCAAAAACGTCTACGTTCTGGATGCTACTGAAAATAAACTTCCGGGCTTACCGGGCAATGACCCGCTTCTGCCAGACAGTTTGCGTTCCATGCTCGGATTACCGGATGCGCGCCACCGCGAAAGCGTAGCGGCATACAACTTCTACCGCCTTATCCACGGGGCTACCAATGTTCATGTGCTCTATCAGACTGGATCTGAGCGCAGCGGCATTTTCGAAGAAAAACACATCCGCTCCCGATTTGTAGAAGAACTGCTGTGGAAAGAAGAGTGCAGACAAGGAAAGCTGCTTGAAGCTGGCGACGCTCCGTTGCACGGTATCAGCTACCCTGTTGCCACTATTAAGAAAGAAGATCATGTCATCCATCGAACAGCAAACATCAACAGCATGATTGAAACTTTTCTGACTAAGCCGGTTTCACCTTCCGCACTGAACACCTACCTCAATTGCCCAATGCAGTTTTATCTGGAACGCATAGGCAATCTACGACCTGTTGATGAGGTAAACGAAGCAGAAGACTTTGCCGCCATCGGCGACTTATTCCACAAAGTTCTAGAAAAGTTTTTCACCGGCTATCTCCACAAAGAAACTGAATTCAGCAAGCTTGATCCAGAGCCGCTGCAACGCATGTTCGTACAAATGCTCCATGAATCCAACATCAAGGAAGAAGTACCATACGACTCCTTCGTCATGCTGGAAACCGCAGGAAAAGAACGCCTGAGCCGCTTCCTGAAAAATCAGCCAAGAGCAAAAATTGACTCTCTTGAAAAACGACTTATTAAAACTATTAGCGTTGACGGCAAAGAACGCTCCATTGCGGGCATTGCCGACAGAATTGATATTCGTGACAACACACGCGTCATTCTGGACTACAAAACCGGTAGTATCCATAAACCGGATAACGGATTATGGCAGGATGAATTCCTGATGGCACAAATCCGCACATGGGATGGCGGAGTTGAGGACCCGCTTGATCAACTTGCAGATAAAATTGTTAACCTGCAATTACCTGCCTACTTGTACATGATGCACAACCCAAAACTCACATCTACATGTGATGCAGGATGGGTTGAATTGAAAAAAGACGGTAAGGAGCATCTTTTCTTTGAAAAAATTAATGATGAACTTCACGACGACATCATCACGGAGCACATCCCGTTAATTCTTCAGTTCATGCTCAGGCACATCGAAAAGTCACCAGTAATTAGACCTCGAAAAGGCCGTCATTGCCAATGGTGCACTTGCACTGCAGGCTGTTCTGTGTAAAGAATATCACCGAAGCAAATAATTGGGTGCAGTATGTCCTAACTAACTACTGCACTCCGACTGCGAGACACCGCGCAGTACATATAATCACAATGCGGAATTGAAGCGCCGCATTTGGAGGACTGAATCATGTCATTTCCTACCTTGAAGATTGGCGACGTAGTTGCCAATACTCCTATTATTCAGGGAGGTATGGGCGTTGGGATTTCTCTTTCCAATCTTGCTAGTGCCGTTGCCAATGAGGGAGGCATCGGAGTTATCGCTGGCGCGATGATCGGAATGGGTGAACCTGACGTAGGCAAAAACCCTATGGAAGCAAACATCCGTGCTATGCGTAAAGAAATTCGCAAAGCAAAAGAGATGACCAAGGGCGTACTCGGAGTCAACATTATGGTTGCTCTTACAAACTTTGCCGACCTCGTTAAAACCTCTCTTGATGAAAAGATCGACGTAATCTTCTCAGGTGCAGGACTTCCATTGGATTTACCAGCGTACCTGAAAGAATATTACGAAGAAAACAAGGAAAAGGCTCACACTAAGCTTGTGCCTATCGTCTCATCAGCTCGTGCTGCTAAGATTCTTTGTAAAAAGTGGGCATCCAAGTATGATTACCTGCCGGACGCTTTTGTGGTTGAGGGACCCAAAGCCGGTGGACATCTTGGATTTAAAGCTGACCAGCTCGAAGATCCTGAGTTTGCTCTTGAAAAAGTAGTAAGCGAAGTTATCGATACGGTTAAAGAATTTGAAGAAAAATCAGGAAAAACCATTCCTGTTATCGCTGCAGGGGGCATCTACACTGGTGAAGATATTAAAAAATTCATCGACATGGGTGCAGCAGGGGTACAGATGGGAACCAGATTTGTTGCTACAAACGAGTGTGATGCTGATGACCGCTTTAAACAAGCATATGTTGAAGCAACAGAAGAAGACGTAACCGTTATCAAGAGCCCTGTGGGTCTCCCAGGTCGCGCTCTTAAAAACAAGTTTGTAGAAGACTCCCGCGAAGGCCTTAAAAAGCCGTTCAAGTGTGTATTTGAGTGCATTCACAACTGCGCACACGAACAAAGCCCATACTGCATCGCTGCAGCACTGCTTAACGCTAAAAAAGGTAACCTTGCTCGAGGGTTTGCATTCTCCGGTACTAACGTACACCGTATTAAGGAAATTATTCCTGTTAAGAAACTCATCGACTCTTTGAGAAATGAGTTCTCATCTACTAAAAAGTAGAATATTCCGTTCTGTTAACAGAAAAAGCCGTGACCATATGGTCACGGCTTTTTTTCGTTATTTTTTACAACAGACGGCTTCGCAGAATACCCACAATTCTAAGAAGATAAAGCATTACCACGCACCGTCGCACTTGATATTCTGTGCTACTAACGTTGTGCAGCCCTGCCCTCTCAACTATGCTTATAGTAAGCAAAGGAGCTGACAAATGTTAGTTACACCAGAAAACTTACGTTCTAAAATATTATCGTTTTATCCGGAAATCACGAAACACCAAATAGAATTGACTGTACATTTTGATAAAGACAAAAAAGCTTGGGTGGCTCAACTTTCCAAACAGCAACATGAGTTAACGACAATCATCGACCCTAACGATGCACAAGAATGCATAAACGGCATTGAGTGTGTACATCTTGGTACACAAATAGGACAATTTATTTTTAATTATTGCAGTGAAGGCGATGAGTGCAAGGTGCCATAAGTTTAACATCACTCCAGGGGACTGCCACATACGCAATCGGCGGGGGACGCATAGCGTATATTAAGGCAGTCCTTTTCTTATGCTTACGATTTACTATCCCAAGAAGTCTGCAATGCCTTGCGCTTTCAGCACATCAACAGTTATGCCGCAGCCTGCAAGCAGCATACCCACACTGTCTTTACCGTCACCGGAAACACGGAATTTCTGCCGCCGCAACCCAGCTGTCATAGCTGCTGACAACAACAGTTGAAGAAGCTCTAGATTACCTCGAATCGGAGCACACAGCACCAGCTCAACATCAGCATGCGAGGCAAGCAGTTCAAGCAACGCCGCCCTCAACTGCTCTGCTTCCACAGCATTTTCAACGGTCGAAACATACAATGTTACGCGATTCTGATCCCGCTTATAACTTAAACCGTGCAGTTCTTCTACCTGAGGAGTTGGCTCCTGTTCTACATCCTCATGACGTTCTTCAAAGCCACTATCTGATGCCGCAGCCACTGCAGACTGTTCAGCTTTAGGAAGCTCATCTTGTTTTCCAGAAACTGGTTCCGACTTTTCAGGCAATTCCTGTTTTGCCCTATCGAAGGAGCGAGCTTCTATACCAGCAGAAAGTGCTTCTTCAAACAGCTCGCCTTCAAGTTCCGCTTCAAGTAACGCAAACTTGTCAATAGCTGCATTGTCAGCAGAAGATGGTTGGCTCACTTCCTGTTTCTGTTCATCTGCAACCAGTGACCAAGGATTTGAGCCCTGTTCCAGCTTACCGATAGAGCCATCATCCAACCTACTGTCATCTGAAGAAGCGACATTACGTTGAACGTCCTTAGATTCTTGATAGGCATTATCCTGTACTTGAGAAATGCTGCTAATATCATCAGCTTCGTCAACTCGAGGAGTACATGTCCAAGCAGGCTTAGTTGAACCAAAAGAAGAAATATATATGGCATGAATGGCGGATTCTGGAAGATCAAGCACCAGCTGCAACTGTTCTGTGTCAAGTACTGTTGCAAACAGCACCTGCAAATACGCATCAGACTCCGGTGGTGCAAACTGCACATCCAGAACCTGTCCGCTTTTGTAAAGGAATTGCAATAAAGAGAAAGGAGTAAACTGGGTTCCGGCAAGCACGCCGCTTTCATCCAGTTCGAGTACATAGCAGGTACATTCCTGCATGAAATCGTCATCCAGTACATGTCCGGCAATAGAAAATGCCACATTTCCATACGAATCTCGCAAGGAATGAGTCGCAAGCATTTTATGAGATTCAGAAGGCCATACTTCTTCTACCAACTCTTTCAAGGCGTTATTTGCTATAGAAATTTTCTCAGCATCTGCACTATCAAGAAATGCTACAAGCGCGCTGAAAGCACGAATAACTTCACGGATATTTACATACGAAAGTGAGAGTGTCTGTTTTCGGAACGCTCCGGTCACAAGCTGCAACAGGTCAACCAGAGCCACTGCGTCAATCAGCCCTAGCAAGTTAAAACAATTAGAAAGTAGCGGTGTTGTATTATTTATTGTCGAAAGAAGCGCCGCATCTGAGCGCTCGGCAGAAACTTCCAGTTCCAGAAGGAATGGATCCAAATCATCAAGTACAGTTCGTGCGTCTGTCAGAATTGTTCCAACAAGCGAATCCAACATTCAAACATCACTCCGTAAAGGGAAATACCCTTGGCATGCAATAGGTCGCGGCACTATACCCTGTTATTGACTCAATGTACACATTACTTGCACAGCCCCCCTATAACCTGTATGTCACAACCGATGGTTCTCCTTGCCAAATTGTAACCATTGCGTACACTACCTTTTGAACATGTTGTTTGCTTAGGCAATAGGAGGCATGGAATGTTCAAACGACTTCTTATTCTTTTTTGTGGAGTACTTATGATGTGCACTGCAACCGCAGCTTCTGCGGCAACGGTGACTAAACTCAAAAATGGTTTGACTGTTCTGATTCAAGAAGACAAGCGATTCCCGCTTGTTTCAACAAGACTGTATGTACATGCTGGTTCCGGCTATGAAGAGCCAAGAGAAGCCGGCATCAGTCATGTGCTTGAACATATGGTTTTCAAAGGCACCAAAAACTATGCAAAGGGCCAGATTGCTGCAAGTATTGAAGAATTAGGTGGCTACCTCAACGCCGCTACCAGTTTTGATTACACAGTATATATTGCAGACCTCCCTGCCGATGCATGGAAAACAGGACTGAAGGTTTTACGT
Organism: Halodesulfovibrio marinisediminis DSM 17456; assembly: GCF_900129975.1. Classification (NCBI taxonomy): domain Bacteria; kingdom Pseudomonadati; phylum Thermodesulfobacteriota; class Desulfovibrionia; order Desulfovibrionales; family Desulfovibrionaceae; genus Halodesulfovibrio; species Halodesulfovibrio marinisediminis. The sequence continues at coordinate 404,445 of NZ_FSRG01000003.1, read as the reverse complement.
GATCAGGCTTTTTTTGCCACTATTGATCCAGAAGAACTCGAGTCTGAAAAAAAAGTTGTTATTTCCGAGTTGGAACGTGGTGAAGACAGCCCATTCGGCTTTCTTTTCAAAAATCTGCAACAGCAGACGATGAAAGGGACAACTTATGCATGGCCTATCATCGGCTATCGTGACACCATTAATTCCTTCACTCGCGACGATATTGCCAATTACATTAATAAGCATTATCAGCCACAACAGATGCTGCTGGTTGTATGCGGCGATATTGACGAAAAAACTGTCCTTGCTGAAGCAGAGAAACTGTATGGCGGCCTTGAAAACACTGCCAACGTCACCCCGCCTTCCATTGTTAATCTTGAAAAACTGGATTCAACAGGCCCGAACGTTCAGGTCGTAGAAGGAAAATGGAACAAAGTATACCTTGGCATTTCATTCCCAATCCCAGGATTTGAAGATGTTAACACCACTGGTATTGACATGCTGGCACAGCTCATGGGCGGCGATAAGACATCTCCGTTCTACCGCAAATACCAGTATGAAAAACAGCTGGTCGACTCCATCTCTGCATCTGCATACTCTTTTGAACGCGCAGGTCTTATCTACATCACAGCAGTGCTGGATGCAGATAAATTAGACAAGTTCTGGCCTGAACTCATGAAAGATTTGAGCAACCTCAAGGCGTCTGAATTCAAAGATGAAGACATTGCCCGTGTTCGTTTAAATCTTGAAGACTCGCTTTTCCGCGCAAAAGAAACCCTTTCCGGTCTTACATCCAAGATCGGTCTGTTCGAATTCTTCTTTGGTGGAGAGCAAGGAGAACAGAACTACCTTGATGAAGTTAAAAACGTAAACCGTGAGCAACTTCAAAATCTTATCGACACCTACCTTAAACCGGAGCGTTTAAAGGCTACTCTTCTTGCACCGCAAGATAGTACTGTAAGCGAAACAACGCTGACCGCGCAGGTAGTTAAAAACTGGGAATCTGAAGAAGCTGCCAAAAAGCTGAAAAAAGCTGAAGAAGCTGCCGGTAAGAAAGAAACTATCGACCTCGGTAACGGTCGTCAGCTGATCCTTATCCCTGACAACACACTGCCGTACGTTGCAATCGATATGGACTTTATGGGTGGGGACTCCCTCATAACCAAAAAGCAGGAAGGACTTTCCGTACTTGCTGCCCGCGTTCTCACCAAGGGAACAGGTTCTATGGATGCCCCAGCAATTGAAGAATACCTTGCTGACCGTGCATCTTCTATTGCAGCATCTGCAAGCAGAAGAACCTTCTCAGTAAGCGCGCGTTACCCAGCACGTTTCTCTAAAGATATCCTGAAACTCTTCACCCAAATGGTGCAGAATCCGACCATGGCTGAAGAGGAAGTAAATCGTGAAAAAACTGATCAGATTGCAGGTATTAAGTTACGTGAAGACCAGCCGCTTGGTCTGGCAACCCGTAACCTCTTCCCGTTCCTGTTCACAGATTCCATTTACAACTACTACCATGCAGGTATTCCTGCACGAATAGAAAAATTCACTCAGGACGACGTTGACGACTTCTGGAAAAAGCAAAAGGCAATGCCATGGACAATGGCTGTTGCCGGCGTATTCGACCGTGATGCAATCATCGCATTCGCCAAAGGCCTTCCAGAACCAACTCAAAAACGTCCTGAGAAATTCGTTCCTACATGGAACAACGATCGCATCAAGTCTATTGCCCTCAAAGATCGTAATCAGGCTCACCTGTTCATGATTTTCGAAACTGTGCCGCTTACCAGTGAAGACACAGCAGGGCTTGAACTTATGCAGACCATTCTTGCAGGTCAGAGCGGCTTGCTCTTTAACGATCTGCGCGACAAACACGGTCTCGGCTATACTGTTACTGCATCAAGCTGGCAGTCCACCATTACCGGCTTCACCTACTTCTACATCGGCACTGAGCCAAGCAAAGAAGAAGCTGCCATGGATGGTTTCCGCAGAATCATCAAAGAGATTCAAGACAAACCTCTTTCCGAAGAGCAAATCAAACGCGGACAAAATCTGATGCGCGGACAGTACTACCGTGGTCACCAAAGCCTCGGCAGCCGCAGTGCGGAAGCAGCAGGTCTGGCAACAGCACAACTGCCGCTTAGCTACAACAAAGATATCGTGGAGCAAGTACAAAATCTGACTCCAAAAGATATTCAAGAAATTGCGAAAAAATATCTCAATGTAGATAAAGCATACATTCTTCGTGTAGCGCCGTAGCAAATAAGGCTAAGTTATTAAAAAAGGGTGAGTCCATTGGATTCACCCTTTTTTTGTTTTGTCTTCGACAGGCAAGAGACCAGCCGCTTATATTCACGAAAAGATAAGCCCTCTCAAATGCGATTCGGCGAAAAATTTTGCTAATGCCATACAAAGACTTTATGAATTTCAATCTGCTACAGAATAAAAAAAGGTGAGCCCATTGGACTCACCTTTTTTATTCTCTATTTCAAACCAGAAGGAATACTAATTACAGACAACAACCACACGCCCTTCTTCAAGGAACTTATGCGCATTGTTTATCTGTTTCAGCAACAAAGCCTGTTCGTCTGAAATTACAATATTACTACGTGATCTTCCCTGAACGCTTACTGCCTTAAGCACTAATGGATTTGTTGAGCTACGCTTAGAAGTAATAGCCTCTTCCCATGTACCTGCATATTCAACCATGCCGTTCTTCAAAGCAACACTACGATTTACAACACGTGGACTGTATAAAACATTTCCTGCTTCATCCTTGATAGTAACCGTGATGGCAGGCTTAATACCCACTTCACGCGCATCAATCAGCAGGCCAGTGTATGCAATTGGTAACATAGCATCCACGTCGGCAGACTCATACTGTTCTTCTGGCTCTACTGCTTTTTCAATTGATTCAGCAATAGCATTAACAGCAGAATACGGGTTATCACTTACGCGATGAAACGACACATGCTTACCGATAAGCTTCTCAAGAAACATATCGCGTAATGCAATACTGACAGTAACCTTCGCTATGCCGTCCTCACTAAAACTCGTTGTTGTAATGCGTGAGTTCTGCATATCACCACGCACAAACTGCATAACATCTTCGTCTGATCGTAAGATATTCTTTACGCGCAATTTTTCCGTCACCGGAATTGTGCTCAAGATCTCAAATAAATTTTTTCGTGCATCAACGGTAGCGGCTCGAAGTGTTCTTAAGCGAGCTTGACGACTACTTACCGAAAGACCTGTTGAAAGACTTTCGCCAGTGGCTGTAACAGTACCTGTAAACCAGTTAATTGCACCATGTTCATATTTTTCTATGTAGCCAGACTGATACGGTTCAACACTCGCAAGCTCAGCCTGATCGTCAGGAATCAACCGCGCCTTTGGCAACTCTGCTAAAATCTCAGAACCACCTTTATACAACGACTGAGATACCGCGGAACTGTCGCTGGAGTCCTGTCCATGCTGCGCATACTGTACCTGTTGTTCCGGTTGGTACTGAAGCATTGGTGTAACTTTGCTTAACTGCCCCTCAGGCAAACTGGAAGCCTCTTGAGCATGCTGGTAAACGTGCAACTCACTCTCACGCTGCACCTGTGTTTCCACCTCACGTATGGCCTGCTCAATAAGCTGAACCTGTGTTGCTTCTGGGCGAATCCCTTCTTCCACTACGGTCGCGGCAGATTCAGAAACATTATTTACAGCAGAGTCTACCCCCGTATCTTCTGCTGACGCCTGAGTTCCCATCAGTAATGCTGCCAAGCATACACTTGCCAACACTCGTTTACTCACCATGTCACCCTCTCAATTAGTACCACATTACAAAAGCTTCAAAGTTGCTTCTAAATGATTCAACCAAACATCTACAAAACCGGAGTATTCAGCAAGACCGAGCACCATAGGGGTACAGCGAATTCCGGCGGCTTCAATCTGTGATTTCCATGAATCTTCACTACTGCCAGCCATGTCATTTCGGGCGTGGCGTCCCACTACGGATAAAAATGGCATTAACCATACCCGTGCAATCTCTCGGCGTTTCAATTCTGGCAAAAGATGGTCAAGCGTATGGTTACCATCCATTGTCCCTAAGAAAATATTTGGATCTACTTGTTGCAACCTCTGATACACCGCATCATAACAACGATCACCTTCATGAGATGATCCATGTCCCATGAAAACAACTCCTTCTTCCGGCTTACGGCTCGGTGGAAGATGTCGTAGAACAGCTGAAACAACATGCTCAATATCATCTTCCGAATTCAGTAACGGTGCCCCGACTTGAATACTCTCTAAACGCCCTGAATCCACAAATGCCTGTGTATCTGCGCATAACTCCTCATATTCTACACCGGGAATTATATGCAATGACTGGACAGCAATATGAGTATATTTTTCAAAAGCCATCTTTTCCAGCGCCTTAACAACAGAATCTCGTTTTACACGCTGGGCAGCAAGACGGTCACGAATAAGTTCAGAAGTAAATGCAAGTCTCACATTCACTCCCCCAAAACGAGAACGCACCTGCTCATCAAGAAGCCTGAGAGTCTGGTGCGCCTGCAAATTATTAGCGCCAAATGCTACAAGTAAGATACCTTTCTTCATATACACACGCTGAAATAAACCTTTTAGAAGATAGAAGCCTGAAAGCCGAAAAACGTTGTCAAAAAGCTAATCAGAAGAAATAAAGTCAGTAAATTTGAACAAAATAAATTAGCTAATCTACGCTCAATTAGCAAGGTTATCCGCCTTAACCTGCTGTACACAGCCCGCAAAGAATATTGCACAAAACCTATTCGGGATACCGATTACAACATCAAGCTTATACTTCTTTTTCTTATACGCCCAAGTACATTACCACACTATCCCCTTAAAAACATACTAGTTATACCCAAAAACATTCCGGTTTGACCTTACTTTTATCTCTCGTTACAACAGCACAAATTTTATTCTTTCTTTAAGAGGTTTCTTTATGAATTTACTCGTCACAGGCGGTTGTGGCTTCATCGGCTCCAACTACATCCATTACATCTTCAGCACATTCAATGACATTACCGTCATCAACGTGGATAAACTCACCTATGCGGGTAACCTTCTAAACCTACAATCTATTGAAAAAGAATATGGTGGAAAGCGCTACTTCTTCGAACACGAAGATATTGCTGATGCCGAAGCAATGCGTACCATCTTTGAAAAATATAATATTGATGCCGTCGTAAACTTTGCTGCGGAGTCACATGTTGACCGCTCTATTGACGATCCGACCCCGTTTATTACAACAAACGTTATGGGTACGCAGGTTCTGCTCTCCGCAGCACGTGACGCAAAAGTAGAACGTTTTGTTCACATTTCTACAGACGAAGTATATGGCGATTTATCCCTTGATGATCCGGCGTTCACTGAACAAACTCCGCTTCACCCAAGCAGCCCGTACTCCGCATCAAAAGCGTCTGCTGATATGCTTGCGTACGCTTTCTACCGTACTTACGGCTACAATGTATCCATCACCCGCTGTTCAAACAACTACGGCCCATATCAATTCCCTGAAAAACTTATCCCGTTGATGTTCAGCCTTGCGTCTTCTGACAAGCCTTTACCTGTATATGGAACCGGAATGAATATTCGCGACTGGATTCATGTATCCGACCACTGTAAAGGTGTGCACCTTACCCTTATGAAAGGTGAAGCCGGCAAAGCGTACAACTTTGGCGGCAATGCCGAACGCACAAACATTGATGTCGTTCGAACAATCTTGCGTGACCTTGGAAAACCAGAGGACTTGATCACCTTTGTAAAAGACCGTCCGGGACATGACCGCAGATACGCAATGAATTACTCGCTCGCTCAAAAAGAGCTTGGGTACGAGCCAGAATACACTTTTGAACGTGGAATTAAAGAAACCCTCGACTGGTACAGAAACAACACTGACTGGTTGAATGACGTTCAGTCTGGCGCCTACCTTGAATTTATGAAAAAGTGGTACGGAGACAAGTAACTCCCTCCCTATTTCATCGAACACAATCGCCACTGGGAGTAAGTACAATTCCAGTGGCTTTTTTTTCAACCTGCGCTCTCTTCGCAACTTTTCTACAAGTCACCAAATCCAATCTACCGTATCTTTCACTATCCTTTTTGTGTGATTCGGTCTTGACGCATCAGCATAGGAGTATTTACTCACTCAGTGAGTGAAATAATCCCTTAGATAAGTCACACAATAGTAATTCAGTCAGTAATCAACAGAGAATACCTTCTGAAGTCGTGTGAATTGCCTCAAAAGTTCTGTTGCGGCAATCATCCTCCTTCAAGACTCTTCTCTTTCCCCATGAATATATAACTCACCTCTTTTATAGAACAGTTGAAAGGATACTGCTGTGAATCTCATTAAAGCATCTAAGACCCTTTTAAAAGACGCTGCTGCTGCCAGCCTAGACCTGTACAAGGTAATGATCCCTGTCATTATCATTGTAAAATTACTTCAGGAACTCGACCTCATACAATATCTCGCAGTACCGCTAAAACCTTTTATGAGTCTTGCCGGGCTTCCTGCAGAAATGGGTTTGGTATGGGCAACATCTATCATCGTTAACCTCTACAGCGGGCTGATCGTGTACATTTCGATGGTACCAACAATGGATCCGCTGAGTGTGGCTCAGATTACAACACTTACAACCATGATGTTGATTGCCCACTCTCTGCCTGTAGAATGTAAGGTTGCTCAAAAGTGCGGTATTTCCATGACAGGTCAGTTTATTATCCGCATGATTTCTGCGTTCATACTCGGTATCATCATGAACCTTGTGTTTTCCAAAACCGGAATCTATTCAGAACCTAGCAAAATCCTCTGGGAACCACAGCTCCCTGAACCGGGTCTCATCCCTTGGGCACTGAATGAAGCTAACAACCTTCTATACCTATTCTTCATCATCCTTGCCCTGTTTGCTTTGATGCGTTTACTCACATATTATGGCATAACAGAAAAACTTAACGCTCTGCTTAAACCGATTCTTCAAGCCATCGGCATCGGAAAAGGCGCTGCGACTCTTACAGTGCTTGGCTTATCTCTGGGCATTACATATGGCGGTGGCTTGATCATTCATGAAGTAAAATCAGGCTCATTATCCAAGCGTGATGTTTTTGCATCATTAACACTTATGGGACTCGCCCACGCACTGATTGAGGACACATTACTCATGATGCTTCTTGGTGCGCATATTAGTGGCATCCTCTGGACACGTCTTATTTTTGCCATTATTTTCGTCGCAATCATGATGCGCTTTTACTCTACAGAGCCAGCCAAAGCAGTTGCAACCATGGACTAACAAGGATTTTTGATGGGTAAAAATATATGGATCAACGCCGGAGAGACCTCCGGAGATCTGCATGGTGGAAAACTTATGGAAGCCATTTCCTCCATTGCGCCCGACACCACATTCTATGGAATGGGCGGACCGGAAATGCGCTCCAAAGGTCTCGACGCCATTCTGCGAGTTGAGGATCTTTCCGTCATGGGCTTTACGGAAGTTCTGGGTAAGCTGTTCGACATCTTCAAAATGTTAAAGCAGATAAAAAACGAGCTAGCAGTGCGTCGTCCAGATGCTGTCATTCTTATCGACGCTCCAGAGTTCAACTTCCGTGTTGCGAAATATGCATATGCTCTCGGCATTCCTGTTTACTACTACATCTCCCCAAAACTCTGGGCATGGCGTACAGGCAGAGCCAAGTTTATTGCAAAACACGTAACCCGTCTTTTTTCCATTCTTCCGTTTGAGGTTGAATTCTATAAACAGTTCAACATGGAGATTGACTACATCGGCAACCCGCTTGTTGATGTAATTGACTGGCCTTCAATCGACCACATTAAGCCAGCAACGAACCGCATTGGCATTCTTCCTGGAAGCCGCAAGAAAGAAATTGAAGCACTCATGCCTCAATTTGCGTTTGCTGCTTCCATCATGGCAAAAAAGAATCCAGAACTTGAATTCCACTGCATTCAAGCTCCGGGAATTTCTCAGGAAAAATTACGGGCATTGTGGACCTCGTCTGTACCGCTGACTATCCACGGCCCTGAAAACAGATACGAATTTATGCGTGGCTGTACCATGCTTATTGCAGCTTCCGGCACAGTCACATTGGAATCAGCACTTGTTGGCACACCAACATTAATCACCTATCAGCTTTCCAAGCTGACATTCTATCTGGGGACAAAATTCATCAAAGTTCCTTATGTGGGGTTGCCAAACCTCATTATGGGACGTGAGGTATTCCCAGAGCTGTTACAAGAAGATGCTAACGGTGACGTTGTCGCCCAACGGGCACTTGCATGGATTAACACCCCGGGAAAACTTGATGCTATCCGAAAAGATTTAGAAGCACTTCGCTCTAAAGTTGGTGCTCCCGGTGCTGCAAACCGTGCGGCGAAACTTATTATCGAAGATTTGTCAAAATAAACGCCTTGTCACCTAGACAATCGTAAAATGTGCATTATATTTTACTGGATGGGAAGAAAGCCCATATTTTCTTGTTGCAGGTGACAATAAAAAAGCGTAAACACGTCGCCTGCGTATATGGAAACTGCTTACAGAATCCATCACTACAAAGCACAATAAACCATCTGATGTCAGTTCCCATTTTTTGCTGACACAGATACTCCAATTTGGGGGCGCACTGGTTTCGACGGGGATAGAAGAAGCCGAAGTTGCAGGTCGAGGCGCCGCTGGCCTCGTAAAAAGCGGCACTAAAGTAATTGCAAACGATTACGAATACGCAATGGCAGCTTAATTGACCGCCACGTTCTCTTTGTTGACGTCAGATATGCTTAGAGAATGACAAAACCCCATCTGACTAGTTTCAGTAGGTGTTTACTGCAGCTGGAGCGAAACTTATACAGTGAACTGGCTTTATGTCGCCTGTTTTGGGGCAAAGCATAGAGTGAGATTACTTAATCCAGAACTAAACCTGTAGATGCTTCGAGTGGACCATTCTCGGACGCGAGTTCGATTCTCGCCGCCTCCACCATGAGGTACAAAATGAGGGTTTCAGCAGATTGTAAAATCGGCTGAAACCCTTTTTTTATGCGGGGTTGGAACCTCATGCAGTTTCTTGCGAGTTATTTGCAGCAAAGCCATTCTGGGGGCATAATTGGGGGCACATTTCATTTCAACTCAGGAGATGCCCCCAATGAAGCTGACAGACCTTGCTATCCGTGCATTACAGCCGAATGCACAGGCTAAAAAATACTTCGATGGCAACGGACTTTATCTAGAAGTCACAAAAGCAGGTTCTAAATACTGGCGCTGGAAATATCGTTTTGAAGGAAGAGAAAAACGCCTTGCGTTAGGGGTCTATCCGAATGTTTCCCTAAAGGAAGCTAGGTTACTTCAAAGAAAGGCTGCTGACCTACTTCGTAAAGGAACAGATCCAGCCACTCTTAAGCAAAAACAATCCCCAATAACTTTTCGCCAAGTTGCAGAAGAATGGCTAGCCAAGCAACACCAGTGGAAGCAGAACCACCGGCGCACAGTCGTGGGTCGACTGAATAACGACATCTACGACCTTCTGGGCGACCGCCCTATTGAAGAATTGCAGCCTATCGACTTCCTACAGGCGTTACGCCACATAGAAGCCAGAGGCGCGCACGTTACCGCACACAAGGTTAAAGGTATCTGCGGGCAAATCTGCCGCTACGCTGTCGCTTCCTGCATTATTCCAAGCGACCCTACGCGTGATCTTAAGGGCGCTCTTACTCCTCCCAAGCGCAACCACTTTGCAGCCTTCACCACCAAAGAAGAAGCCGGAGCGCTTATGCGTGTCATGAAAGGCTACAACGGGTTCTTTGTTACCAAGTGTGCCCTACTTATGACCGCCTACACATTTACCCGTCAGGGCGAGCTACGTCACGCAGAATGGACAGAAATAGACTTGAGTGAACGTCTGTGGATTGTCCCTGCTCATAAAATGAAAATGAAGCGGGAGCACATGGTGCCGCTTTCAGATCAGGCTATGGAGCTGCTGCTCGAGTTGCGCAAAGTAAGCGGGCGTGGAAAGTATCTGTTCCCGTCATTACGTACAGACGAAAAGCCCATAAGTGAAAACGCCTGTAACGGTGCCCTACGCCGCATGGGATTCACAAAAGAAGAGATGACAGCGCACGGATTCAGAGCCATGGCGTCGTCGATTTTGAATGAGGCGGGCTACAATCCGGACGTGATAGAAATGCAGCTGGCGCATGTTCCTGGCAACAAAATTAGGGCAGCTTACAACCGTGCTCAGTATCTTCCGGAGCGGTACAAATTAATGCAAGACTGGGCAGACATGCTTGACGCCTTTGAATCGCAGAAAAGCTAGGCAGCATGCGGCATTGCGGGCGCAGAGAGAAAACGCGCTTGCACAGTAATTTTCTGTCCCCGCCTTGAAGCTTCAAATAAAAAAACAAGACAAGCTCATAACTTTCGGTAAGTTATGAGCTTTTTCTTTTGTATTAATCGGCCTTCTCCTTTGCACAACTTGGCAAAACGTTGCAAAAAGTGCAATTGGCGAACTCACCATAAAACCCAGTACTGGCGCGCTCTAGCACCCTGTTTTGCACCCTCTGCCAATTGCAAAAAAACGACAAAAAAAAGCTCGAAGGCGGGAGCGGAGGAGTGATTTTTATTCTGGGGTGGAGTTTTTTTGAACTTAACACTCCTCAAGTTTTTTCTCCTTCTTTAAATGATCATGCAGAGAGTCTTCTATATACTGCTTCAAGTCTTTGCTTGCTTCTGCTTTAGATTCATTTAGTTGGACAAAGACTTCCCGAATTTCATACAAAAAATCAGATTCAAACTGATTACAAAAAAGCTTGTAACTTTTCTTTAAACCAAATCTTTTAACCAGTCGGAAGCAAGTAACTGGACCACAACGTATTGACACCTTAACCATCAGTCGCTCCACTTGCCAAATCATAAGGCGCAAACCACACAAACGTATACAACTCAACTCATCATATATTTTAAGACAAGCAGCTGAATTCTTGAGAGTTCTACGCAAGACCCAATACGCATCCCTTATTAGCACAGTATATTCTTTAGCTAAACCCGAACTAACATAGCATAGGTACTCTGAATATTTATCAATATCGTCAGCAAGCTCACGGCCATGTAAAAAACCATGCAAACCCGCTCTCTCTGTCGCAAACTCTTTATCTTCTGGCAAAACTACTTGATCAGAAGCTTTGCTGTATTCATTTAAATCAGACAACAGTAAGTCTAAATGCAGCAATGTCTGGTTTAAACGTCTTCGTTTTTCCGCTCTTGCCTTACTTATCGATGAAAACTGAGCTAACCCCCAACCTACTACCACGGCAATTATCGAAGAATATTGAATTTCCATTTGTTCCTCACTTTTGTTTTTTCTACTCTACCCCGTAATCACCTGCAACATCCTGAAATACAACGTAAGAATAGTTACACACAACAAAGAAGCCCCCTACCAAGGCAGGGGGCTTCATATTTCCATTCAAATTATCTTTCTATTCCGTAATCCGTTCTTCCATTCCGTCGAAGTGGGCGGCGGCATCGTCTACGGCTTTTTCCATACTTTGTAGGATGAAAACCAGTTCCGGGTACTTTTCGCCGAATTCTTCATGCATGAGGTTAAGAGAGCGGGCAATGTTGTAGAGATTCATTACGTGATCTGCATGTTCTACAGGCTGACTCATGCTGCTACCCTCCGTTCAACCCCACTATCTATGCGGTCGGCTAGTTGAATGAGCTTGTCTGCAATGTAGTCCAGAGCAATGCTGCTTTCTGTTGTGGAAGTGTCTTTGCGGATCTGTTGGAGCGTTGCAGCTGCATCGCGCAGCTCGTCCATGCTTGGAAGCATTGCGGTTGGAACTGATTGTGATTGTGCCATGAGGCAACTCCTGAGTATTTTGAGATTATTAAGAGTTGATCCTAACCAATAAAAAAGGTCGGGAGCTCTCAACCGTACTCAGAACGGCAGAAGGTTTTCCCCTTTCGGGTATTGTATAACCTTCGTACTCCCGACCAAAATATTTGGCATATGTAAGTGAACTAGCTTCCAAGCGCAAGATGCACCTATCCTAGGGACAAAGGATCTTGGTCATTGGACGCAAAAAAACCACTTCTAACGGGAGCGGACTGGCCGCTGAGTAATTAAGACGTTGAGAGCGCCTAGGGGAAAAATGTATTATTAGTTTGGTGGGTTGTCAATACTGGGAAAGAAAAGCCTAAGCAGCGTTATCAGTTCTTTCCTCAACTGGCTCCTTCAACCCAATTGGTTCTGGAAGAACAAACAACTTTCTTCGCAACCCAGTTATCAACTTATTAATCATCTCATGCGCCTCTTTATCCACATTCGGCACCTTGTCTATTTTCTTTTTTGCCACGGTATCACTCACAACGTCCATCGCGTTACTCTGTATTTCACGAAGTTTTTTATACAAGGCTTTCTGTTCTGGATCACTCATATTTAGTAAACAATTTAGCTTATGCACACATGATGATAAATCGCTCAAAATTGGGCACATAGCATCATCTAAAACTTTATAAAACCCATCGGGGTCTTGTAACTGAGACTTCTTATGAATCGCGAGTGCACTTAACTTTTCACAATACACACAAAACATAACCAGAGTATCCGTTAATTCTTTCAGCCATTCTTGATGAGCACTAGCGGAAATTTTTTTATCTTCAATCTCCTTATTTTGCTCCAATAGCCCCTTCATATCCGCTAACGCCTTTGCGTTACTTGCTTCAATGGACCTTCGGGTAAGCCAATTAGCACCAAAAACGATCACAGCCGTTGCAAGCACAGTAAAAGCGCCAGAAACAACTGGCACTGCAAGTGCGCTCCATGAAAAAGTAGCTGCATCTGCCATCTCTCTATCCTCCTAAAAAATAAGCCTCTTCTTATGATAGAAGAGGCTTGGAGGCAATCTTGAAACCTTGAGCATTACCCTGTAGTCTCCTGAAATACAAAGGAGAATAAACGAATGCTCTTACGATTCGTTAAAAAATACGCTGAATTTCTCTCAGTTGGAGGATTCTGTGCCTACTGGATTTGGGATGCTAAGCTTTCTGCCTACTGGAATGTAACTTTTTCTACTTATGATGCGAAAGATTGGATGAGTATGGCAAACACTCTTGCATCACTTACAGTTTCTATTGTTGCCCTCTATGGAATTAATAGCTGGAAAAAAGAATACAAAAACAAAAAAAAGGCTGAAGTTGCAATAGAATTTGCAGAACATGCACTAAATGCAATTGATTCATTTAAACATATCACTAGTATTCTAACATTACCACAAGATACGTCAGAAGACTCTGAAAACTCGATTGATCCATTTAGTGCAGGCATTATTCATAAAATAAACTCTTGCCACTCCACATTCAATAAATTGTTTGCAATCCGTAATCGTTCCCAAATTACTCTTGGGCAAGAAGCGGATAATATAATTAAAGACATCAAGCTCCTTCTTTTCGATATTGAACAGCAATGCCGTAAGCATTACGCTATTGCCAAAAACATACATGAAATCGAAAAAGGAATTAGGGTTCTTTGTGCTACACCTGAACCTAACGTAAGACATACCACTCCCCAAAAACTTGTGCTTAGTTTGCAAGACGAACAACGAGCTATAAGCAAAAAGCTTTACCATGATGAAGAATCAGAAATGGGCATTATGCTTTCCACATTAGAAGAACGAATTAATCGTATCGTAAGCAAAAATACATTTTAAAAAAGCCCCTTCTCTATAACAGAAGGGGCTTTTTTTATTCGTCTTCGGTTTCCTTCACAGTCCAGCCCGCATTCTCAATCACTTCGATCTCAGCTTCGCTAAGCCAATGAGGAATATTACTTTTTATTCCTATTTGCTGACCATTAACTGTAAACATCAATACTTCATCTTCAACATCAGAATTTGAAACAATAGTTACATATCTTGCATCATCAGACATACTCGCTCCTCTTTCATTTAAATCAATTCCACATCAACATCAGATGATGTTCCCTCAGTTGGATGCAGCACTGAAGCCTTAAAAAGCCCACGCTGCTGCTTCAAATCATTATCAAGCCAAACGCATTCCCACATGTCCGTATCAGCGTCATAGCCCTCAATGACCATATCTACATCTGGATGTGTAATGAGACACACTTTATCGCCCTCTTTGAAACTCATAGAAACCTCCAGAAATTTGTAATTAGATTTCTATGACATCGACCTAACGCTAGCCATTAGATTATTCTATAACTTTAATCTATTACAAAACTCAAACTACTAGTCATTCCACAAAACAAAAGCCCCACAAAGAGCAACAACTCTTTGCGGGGCTTTTTTGATCAAAACTCATATAGTTTAATTACTAACAATTACGCCCTGACTACTCGTTTTAACTTATTCAACAAACCAACTTTGCTTACCATTGGAGCGTAGAATCTATCTTCATGACATTCTCCATCCCAAAACCATTTGCAATAAACAAACTTTCCCTCATTAATAATACTGGAGACAGTCATCGGTACGCCCCCAGAGTTAAGCATAACCACGTCACCATGTTTAAGTTTTTTCATCCCTGCTCCTAAAGTAAAAAAGTCGTTCAAACATCACACTTACCCCCTAATCCCATCAACACGCCCTCTGCATTCCCCAACCTCTTCCCCGTGCCCTGCAATCACTCCGCTTTGATGCGGTGCGTTTGTGGCAGATCCGGAGACTGGATGGGTGTGGTTTGCCAACACCATTGCGAGGTCGTGCAATTCCTTCCACACCTTATCCATTTCATCCAAAAGAGATACACCGCCGCTGCCAGAGGCTGAGCCTATTTTTATCTTTGGTGCGGAGATGGTGAACACGTCGCCTGCAGTGTGGGTTGTGGTGGATTTTGAGGCTACGGTTAGCGTGCCTTCTACGGTCTGTGTTGCGTTACCGTTAATCTGCTGTGTGGTATTGCCGCCGACTGTGTTCTTGTGTGAACCTTTAATGTTGGTTGTACGGCTGCCCTTCACTTCTGTTTGATGATCTTTGCCCACAGCTTCGCGCTTGTTGTCTGCCACTACACAGCGCAGATCACGCGCGGTGGTCAGGTTTAGACTATCCACGGCTGCTATGTTTGCACACCCGCCGGAGGTGAGATTCATGGCGCCAAGGGCTTCTATTGTTTTTACGCCGCCGATTACTTCCGTGCTGTTTTCTGCAATGTCACGCAGCTCGCGCGAAAGCTCATCCACTGCCTCTACGCAGCGGCGCATGTGGCGCAGGCTGTCATCCGTAATGGTTGCCTCACTGGTTCGCAGCCAGTTCCCTTGCGTATCTGCACTCTGGTAGACTGTGGCGGACTGCTGCCAACGTAGTTCGCCATTAGTTAACTGTGGTAGAGAAAGCCCCATCGGGTAGATTTGCCGAATCACCGGATGATCGGCTCTGCCATAGGCAAAGCCCAGAACCACCAGCGCGCCCGCCTGCGGATACGCAAACATGCCGGACTCCATGCCCGCACCTACCGGAACAGGCAGGGGAACTGCCTCGTAAATAGGGAATGCTTCGTCCCGCTCCCCTTCCGGCGTAAGAATCTCCACATCTACAGCATACCGCGGTCTGAATCGCTCGCTTGTGCCGCCATTCTCCGGCGCATCGCACACCTTTACCACCCGCGCATACCGATCAAGATGCAGCCCCGCTGTCAGCTCCGGAAAGGTCCGGAGGATTATTCTCTTTATAAGTTCTCTCAATAGTTATTCCGTTTGTAGTAATGCTTTGAAGTATTTGATATATTCCTCGCACACTTCGTTTAACAATCTCCGTTGTGAAAGAGGGCTTAAAGATTCTCCACTGAATTCTTTAAGCCCTTTTTTTACCCCACCACCTCATATCCGCTTAGCTACAAGCAAAATCACAGCAAAATCAGCTTAATTCTCCACATCTTAACCAACTCTTAACCCTTAGCACCTTAAAGGCATTACTCCCTTCTTTTGAAAACCTCGCACGGTTCAAAAGAATCGGGGGGAGAGATCTAGCATCCCCTAATACACCCATGTATACCGCCAGCTCTCCCCCTCTCAATTACCCCACCACCATCTCATGCCCGCATAGCTCCACACATTGCAGCGATCACTGTTCCAATAAAGACCAGCCTCCACTAGTAATCATTGTAATACGTCATTAGTTTTTTAAAAAACAATTGACTATTTTTATCTAGATATGTTCATCATCGCACTCCAAGTTTAAGGAGGGGACATACGCCATAATAACGTCCCCACTAGCAACTTAACTCTCTTGTGACTTACTAAAGCACACACTATACACCGGGAGGGAGCTTGGGATTAATTCCTGCTTTCCTCCCGATCTCTTACCCCACCACCATCTCATGCCCGCATAGCTGCAAGCTATTCACCCGCTGCCCGTTAAGCAGCACACCCGCACGAAGCGCAGGAATTGCCGGAAGCACCTTTGCTCCTGTGCCTGTTACGCCCGTAAAAAACTTTTCCTCTATATCTACTGGTCGCGTTGCCCAACGGCTGTGGTTCCACGAACCAACAAAGACAGAGCCATCCGGTTGCGGCTGCCAGAAATAGTCCTCAATGCCGAACACCGCGCCGAGCTGATCCATGCCGTGGTAGCCGCTGCCCAACGTATGAAAATGCGGAATTCTACGGTCTGCATAGGGCTGCTCCGGAACGATAAAGGCAAGGTCTGTTTTGTCTGTGTAGGCGCGCAGAACATCGCGCAAGGTGAGGTGTCGCAGGCTTATGGGCAGCTTGAAGCTTAATGCCGCCGCCATTTCTCTACAAAAAATCTTCTGTGTTGCAGCATCTACCGTATGGCTGCTTTCAATGTAGCCGGTAAAAAAGAGCTGGTCCTTGTTCTGACTGGAATAGCCGAGCCGAAACTGCACTATGCCGCAAAGCACACGCGGCGACTGAACCCGAAACAACGCACGACCGGACGTGTTGAGCTCCAGCCTCACATCATCTTCCACAAGGTTGTATTGCTTCCCGCCGATAACGAGCGATTTTCGCAGCTTCATGCCAGCACCTTATCTATTTTATGCAGGATACTCTCAAGCAGGGTGAGCGGCTCCTGAGTGGCTTCTGCTGTCTGCACTGGGGTTGCTTCTTTCTTAGGCTCAATGGCTGCGCCCTCGCTCTTTTGCGCTACCGGCTCCGGTGTCTTCTCTCGCTTTTCCGCCTTCTCCGGAACGCTCAAATATTCACGTAAAGTGAATGTCACAGCCCACGCTTGCAGCCCCGCTATAGGCTTCCAGCTGAAGCGGTCAGAGACGCGCACCTGCTTTATGCCGGCTGCGTTCGCCTCGCGGTTTGTGATGTTGTACACCTTGCCCTCGCCGTGCTCACTGCGTGCTTCTATGACGCGGATAAGCTCGCGCAGCTGCTTTGCGTCCTCGCATCTAATGTTGGTCGACACGTTCAGTTTTTTGGGCTTCACGCCTTTATCCACGCGCGCCGTGCCGCTTGTTTCTCCTGAAAGATCTTCCGTGCGGATTTCCAACTCTCCGGAGACGGTCAAATTGTAGCCAGGTACGTTGTAGCCGTTGAGCTGCAAATACTCCGTCATAGCCCGAACACCTCCTTTAACACCGTAAGCTGCTGCGGAGCACCTAACCAGCACATGGCGGTGCACAGCTTGTACACACTGGAAGGGGTGCCGCTTTTAAACAGCTCCGCACGCAAGCCCGCGGGGCTGCCCTCACAATACATTGCCTTGCCTGCGCCGCCATGCATGGTTGCTACAAGCTGCTGCCATGCGTTTTCCGCCTGCTGAATATGCGCTGCTTTTTTATCCATGAGCGCCGCCAGCTGTGCCTCCGGCGTGGTTGCTTCGTTGTATCCTTCGCCCACTGCCACAAGCTGGCCGAGGCAGGAATCTACAGAACGAACCGCTCCGTGCTGTCGCAGATCCCGTTGCCGGAACTCCGGCCACATGCGTCCTGCAGGGGTAGTAAATTTATCCTGCTCATGCGTATTCAGCGCATTTGCCCTACGCATAACCAGCTGCAACTCCGTTACCGGAAACACCTGCAAAAACGCGCCGAGCTGCTTCACAAAATCCGCATGCGTTGCACCGTACAGCAGAACAAACACCGCCCCAAGCTTGCCGCTGAGCAGCGTTTCTTCCGCATCAATCAGCTTGTTGCCGAGCGCCTTAAGGGCATCGTTTGGAGTGAGATAACTGTACTCGCCGCGCCTGTGTCCCACCGTATGCACATACGGATGCACGCACACGCACTGCCCAGACTGCGCCGTAAGATCGATCAACGCGCTACGCAAAGTCGCAACCGTTGCCGCACCTGTAGAAAGCGGATTACGCGCCACCGGAACAACTCCGGCAATAGAAGAAAGCCGCCCTTTGCTGCCAGCCAGCTCGCCAGCAGCTCCGGACAGCACAGGAGACAAGGATTGATGGATATTCGCCCCTACCGGAGCAAAGGAAAGATTAGACCAGAGCATTCAGCGTAACCAGTTCTGCCCGCAGCTTCTGCGCCTGTTCTTCCAACTCCGCAAGGCGGGCATCGTCTGCTTCCGTAGCTGTACCTGCCAGCTTTGCACGTAATGGACGTACGGAAGCAAGATCGTTAGCGGTTAGGAGGGATTGGATTTCTTTGATGCGTTGCTGGGTGAGTTCGTCTTGGGTGGGTTGTGGAGTCGAATGATCCCGTTCCCATTCTTCAACCTCAAAATAGCCTGTTGGCTTAGCTTCCCATGCTTCAAAATTTCCATCAGGACTTACAAATGTTGGCATACTGCTACCCCTTCAAAAATTCTTTAATTACAACCACCCCGTTACCGCCGTTACCAGACCGAGCTGCCACTTCATCACGGCCACCACCACCAGAGCCATTAAATCCATGCAGATAATTTATAGATTCATCCATTGAACCAAGACCACCGCCCCCCCAATAAGACGCACCACCAGCACCACCAGCGCCATCATGATCTCCGACATCTCCACCAGAACCACGTAGGTTTATGTCTCCACCGGAGGCTACTCCACCCGCTCCACCACTATGATACAAATGGGATTGCTTTCCGCCTCCCCCGATTTGACTCAAGAATTTTGAGTCACCGCCGTTATACCCATTACCAGCATTACCTATCCCACCAGCACCAATAACAACTGAAACAGAGGAAGGAATTTCGGCAGCACTATAGATTTTTATTGAAGTCCCCGCACCGCCGCCACCGCCTGCACCGTTGTAATACAATTTACCACCAGAAGCACCGCCACCAGTGACGATAACTTCTGCCGCAATAAGATTTGGCGACTTTTGGTAAATTCCTGAACTGTTAAAAACTACCAGATTAACCTTATTTATTTTTGTATTCGCAAGGTCATACGCTGAAACGCCCTTATCATATGCAACCTTCACAGCCTTTGGCGTTGCAAACATGGTCGTACTCGTGCTTATAACAGAGCTAGTAAGCAACGCTTTGACCTTCGCAACTACTCCATGCGGGTCATTTGCATTTTTATGAGTAAGCAGAAGGTCATAAACAGTCTTAACGGCAAGTGGAGTTGCAATCATAACTGCGCTGGCATTTGTAATAGAACTGCTTAACAACGCCTTTACTTTTGCCAGCGTATTATGTGGATCATCTTTGCGGTTCGCATGATTGTCTGTTCTGCGTTTTAGATACTCCACCAAATCACTGGTAACAGCCTCAGTCCTGCGAACATCTTTAACCTCACCTGCAGCGCTAATTTCTGCCACCTTAATACAGTAGTGTCTGGCGTTATATCCGTCCATATAATCTACCCGACTACTCCCAAGCAGTGGGGTGACCACCGGCACCACGTTACTACCCTGCTGCTGTAAGGCTACATCCAGAAATACGTTTTTAGGCAGTGCAGAAACTGTAAGCTGCCTATCTGCATTTAGGACACAACGAATGCCTTCTACATAGCCAGCACCAGATTTAAGCACATAGCTACCACTCTCTTTTACTACAGAAAAGCCGTCGTTGAAAAAACAGCTACGCCCGTAGAGGTCGCGATTATTCAACCGCTCCCGCTCATCAATGGAACGCAGTCGAGCAGTAAAATCCACCTGCCATGTTTTAGCCTCAACAGTAATGTTGGTAACGGTCTTTGCTCCGGAGAACTGGAGCAAAAAATTACGGGTAAGATTATTCCCAAGCGTATTACTTGCCTTATCCGTTTGCCATTTTTCCGTAACGGGCAAATGCGTCACCGCCACAAGCACATCACCTGCAGAGGAATACAAGCCAAGCCAGTTGAACTGGAAGTTTCCAATTTCACTTCCAAGAAGCATGGAATACACAACCTGATTCGGGTTAACGTACCCCTTAAACTCTTCGGGAATAGCGTACTCATGCACCACATGATCCTGTTGTGGCTTTCCCTGATCACGATCAACCGGCAGGCTCACATCAAGATCGGGAATATGGGCAAGGATGATGGTATCAATAGAAAGGACAGCCCCTGCGCCTATCTTTTGCGCAATAAGCTGCTCCCCTGCTTTTGTAATTACTGTGCTCATAACTTTGCTGTTACCACCTGATAGTCGTTGTTAAACTCGTGTGCTGTTATCTGTAGTTTCATTGGAGTTATTACAGTCCACCTGTACCTCCTGCAGGTGCGCCCGTAGTGCTGAATAAGCACTGTGAGCAGCTGTTGATTCTCCGCAAGCTGGGAGTCGGATAGCTGAATATCCACCACGTCCCAGTCCACACCGTCCATGCGTTCCTCAATTTCCACATAGCCAATGCCAAGCCGCATAAATATGCGCTTAAAACCGGCTACGCTCCCTGCGTCTTTGGCGTTGATGTAAGCGTACTTCACTCGTTTACGGAACAGGCTCAACGGCTCACCCTTAAAGCGGTCTATGTCCCGCTGCCATGCTATGAGGTGCAACACAGCTTCCGCACATGTTTCCGGATTACTCTGCATGGCTGGCCACAATGCCCACTCTTGAAGCTTTGCAAACCACTGAGAAGCCGCAGTCGCCAGCGCGCTGATCTGCTCTTTAGAAAACCAAAATGGTAACTGCACTATTCTGCCCCCAACACAACGGTAAAGGTGGAAAGCACAGGCAGAGTAAGCTCGCTCACAATGTCATCCTGAGAAAACTCGACAGAACGCAGATCTAAAAACTGACCATGCAACTCGTCGGAAAGGCGGGAAAAAGAAAAGCGACCAAGCGCCCATGTTTTGGAAACGGTGTAGTTGGTGTTTTCCCTGAAGGCACAACGCACCATGTTCTCAACACCTGCTCGCAGCGCTTTCCTTTTTTCTTCTGAAAGATGCGCCACAGGATGCACTGTAACGGTCAGCGACACAGCGGTTGTCTGTATAGGAAAACAACGCAGATCATCCCCGTGTCCGTGGTTGCCGGTATCGCGAATATGCGTGTTGATGGTGTCCACAAACTCCTGCGTAGGTACGCCTGTTTCAATCATCACATAACAATTGGCAGTACCAGCGCCACGCGGGGCATCGTGCTCAAAAAAAAGATAGTCGGGACGAATACCCGCAAAACTGGAAATCTCCGCTGTGTACGCTGCATCGTGGTGATACTGACCAACAGCAGAAAACTGATTGCGGCAGCGCAGGCGCAGCGGTTCGTCCTCTTCCGTGTCTGCACCTGCAACAAGCAGCCAGTCTGCATTGTTGGTAACGGATGCAACACCGGTAATGGCTACCGGCAAAATGGAATAGTACGCAGGTCCCAGATTGTACGCCTTGCCAATCTGCTCTGCTGTTACAGGTAACAAGCCTGTCAGCTGCCCGTCTGCAATGGTTACATCCGCGCTGCTTACAAGCCGGTACACATATCCGTTAATAGGCGGGCTCTCTACAACCGTACCAGCCGGAATAAACAATTCCCCCGTACTTACAGTGCGGGTAACAACAAGCTGCCCTTGCGCCTTTACTCCGGCTTTGCGCTCTACATCCACGCCCCATGCGTACAAATCAAGCCATGTGCTACTTGCGTAGCGCAAAAATACATTGGGCAATGCATGTTCAATAAGCAGCTTCACCAGTTGCTTGCATGGCTCGGTAACAATGGCAGTAATAAGCCTCCAGAACGGGCTCCACTTGCTGTTGTTTTGAATAAGCCCGCCCTGCTCGCTGTTAATTTCGTTCCAGCGCTGCTGCATTGCCTCTTCCGTTACGGGCACACCCGCATCCTGAAGCATGGCAGTAAATATCTTTTCAGGCTCAGCCACTATTTTGCCTCCATCTGCAAGGAAAGCTCACCAAACTCAAGGGTCTCTGCCAGCACATAAAACACGCCAAGCTCCGGTTCTTCTATGTATACAGTACCGGGCTTAATCCGCTCATCTTCCTCAATGGCAATCTCCAGCTTAATAAGGTTCGCTGCCCGTCTGCGTGCATCCTTGTTTGCTACCAGTTCCACAAGCAGACCTGTTTCGCGAATCATATGCACAAGGTCCTGCGCGATGCAGTCCACATCATGCACCAGCACAGGGTTACGTCCGGCATCAAGGGTAAAGTCATCATCCGTTACAAGCAGATCGGTGTACTTAGGCATCAGGCACCAGCCATTAGCAGTTGTTCACGTATGGACTGCGCATCCTGTTTGCCCTCCGTGGTAATCACCACCTTGCCGATAGACTGTGTACGGCTCTGACTGTTGGATTGCGCGTTAATAATTTTTTGCTGCACACCGCCTGCAGGAACTGCTGCCATGCGAGGAGCTTCTAAGGAGGGAGAGGTTGAAGGGATAGCGTCATCGCCCATGGAAATATCAACACCAGGGAGCAGGTTTATTTTTTCCAGCACCCAATGCACGGCACCGCCAAGCGTATCGAACCAGCCAAGAATAGCCTTGAATACGCCATCAAAACCTTCATCGAAGAAGGTGAACAGCAGACCAATAGGCGTAAATAGCTTTATAAAGTCAAAGGCGGCATACAGTGCATCGCTCCAGCCGGAGTCGGCAAAGGCTGCTGCAAGATCATCCCACCAGTAAATAAGCGCAGCAACAGCGGCTACCACACCCACAATTGCGGCAATAATCCACGTGGCAGGAAATCCCCATAACGCAGCATTAGCAAGCCACTGGGAACCGGAATACGCAGTCCACACGCCCTTACCCCACACCACAGCCTTATGCAGTGGACCGAACACCGTATTCAACCCCAGCGTAGCAATACGCATAAAACCAGATGCTGCAGCGGCAGCGCCAAGCACGCCAGTAAAGCCTAAGAGCACTAATGCACCGTACCCAACCCAGCGCGTAATGTTAGGGAATTCCTGCGACCAACCAAGCAACGTTGCAGATCCATCCGCAAAAGCATCAATCAGCGGGTTAATTGCTGGCAAAAGTGCTTGGCCAAGCACAGTGGTAAGAACACGCCCACCAGCAGAAAGTCTGTCGAACGGATCTACCATGCCCGCTGCCATCTGCTCTGCCTTGCTCATACCGTCCACGTTGCCAAGCTTGGCAATGGATTCACCAAGCCCTTCCGTATCCGCCATAAGCAGCTTAATAAGCGAGACAGCCTCGTCCGAGCCAAACGCCTTTTTAAGCGCATCGCTTTCTGCAACGTCCAGCGTGTCGCCAAACTTGCCCTTGAGCTTGGTAAGAATATCCATCATGCCAAGCATGTTGCCATTGGCGTCTGTAAGGCTAATCCCTAACTGCTCCTGCGCGCCACCAATGCCGGAGAGAAACGCCTTGTACTTAGT
The DNA here is from genome assembly GCF_900129975.1 of Halodesulfovibrio marinisediminis DSM 17456. Taxonomy (NCBI): domain Bacteria; kingdom Pseudomonadati; phylum Thermodesulfobacteriota; class Desulfovibrionia; order Desulfovibrionales; family Desulfovibrionaceae; genus Halodesulfovibrio; species Halodesulfovibrio marinisediminis. The sequence goes on along the minus strand of NZ_FSRG01000003.1, from coordinate 380,768 downwards.
ACCAGCCTCACTGCCGGACATAGTCGCCTGCAGCGTACCCATAACCGCCATCTGCTCCGCCATATCAATTCCGGCGGCAGTAGCGTTGGCACCAATGGACGTAAACGCAGCAGACATTTGCGAACCGGTAGTCTTAAACATCTGCACAGCAGTTGCTGTTTTACCTGCAAGCTGCTCTACCCACGCTGCCTTACCCATCTCCGTGGCTTGCGCTTTAAAAATACCGAACATAGTACCGGTATAGTCGGTAACAGTAGCAGCATCCGCCTTGGTTGCCTTGGCGAGTACGTTGGAAGCTCTGGTAAAGCTTGCCAGTTCATCCCCTGTTAATCCGGCAATGGAAGACTGAATATCGTACGCAGAAGCTGCAACAGCATCGGCAGCCACGCCGTAGTCTATGGAAAATTCAAGCGCAGCGCTGTTCAACTTACCCAGCGCCGCGCCATTCACATCAAGGCTACCCACTTCTGCAAGCGCCTTGTTCATTTCCCGCGCTGGAGAAAGCATTGCATCAATCCCCTGCGCTGCGCCCCACATACCGGCAACGCCAACACCAACCTGCGTAAAAGACTTTTGTGCGGACCCTGCAAGCCCATCCAGTTCTTTCTGGATTTTTCCTACAGGACCGGTAACATCATCTTTAAGCCCAAGCTTAAAAAACAGCTTTTCCATCCACACGTGCTAACCACCAAATGCCTTTGCAATGCCGTTACACACAGCTATTTCCATTTTGTGCCAGTAGTCTTTTTCCAAAAACATAGCCTCGCCCATACTGCGTTCTGTTATCTCCCGCTGGGGAAACCACTTGTGCGTAAGGGCAAGCATCTGTTCCAGAGCGCTATGCTCTATTGCGCCTGCAATGGCTTCTACTTTCCCAGCGTAATAGTAACCTTGGGCTTGTAGTTATTTACAACAGCCGCAGCCAACTCAATGGCAACACCAGGCTGATTAAGCAGTTCCCGCAAGGCATCCTTGTACTCTGCCTTTACGGTACGCATAAGAAAGTTGTGGCAAGGGTTAACCTTGTCCGTTGGCTGCATCTCGTTGGCGTAGGTATTAAACGCTTCCAAGGTCACATCAAACGCAAGGTCAATTCCGTTAACTGTAAGAGAGATTGTTTTTTCCACGGGTTGCTCCACCTATTTGGCATTAATAAGCTGAAAAAGTTGTTCAAACCGTTTCTCAAAACGATCCTCAAACCCTGCCAGCATTTTTTCTAAATCCTGCTTGGATGTGTAATTGCGCGCCACATACAGCTTAAACTCCTGCAGCTGGTTGCGGCTCGTCTGTGCATACTGGAACAAGTAAACATTCCACATAAGCACAAACGGCCACACATAGCGCGCAATCCACTCAAAAATTTCTGCTGCGTCCATCTACAGCCCTGCTTTTGTCTGCTGCTTTTTGTCGTAAGATCGGGAGGCAGAGTACCCAAGGTAGCCAGTACCAAACAGCACCCACAACGGTTCCGGAATAGCGCCGAACATCAGCTTAAGGTTATCTGCTACCTGCTTCATCTGCACAGGCCACCACACGCCTACAACGCTGCCCAGCATCACAAGCAAAATGACCGCGTACATTACGTACAAAAACATAGGGCGCGCCCTGCTAGTCCACTTATCCTTGCTCTGTGCCTCGGCAACAATGGCAGAATACCGCGCGTTAAGCTGTGCAAGTTCGCCATTCTGCTCCATCTGGCGCAGTTCGCTCTGTGCTTTTGCCTGCTGCTCAGGGTCAGGAAAAATGCGCTTAATCAGCGTATCGCCAAGGTTAATTAAATCCCCAAGCATACTACACCCGCGCCATCTGGCAGCCTTCCATAATCACTTCAACATCATATGGATTAACGCCATTTTCATGCACAATCAGCGCTGTAACCAAATCTTCCAAATGCTCAGTAACAACAATCGGCTCCTCAGCGTTAACGCCAAGGCGCTGCGCAACATGCGCAACATACGCGCCCGTATCGTTCTCCACCGGAGGTGCCCAACGGTTAACAATGCCTTCAACCGTATTAATGCCGTGCCGACGCTGGTAATTAAGCAGCACTCTGCCCATAGCGCGGATGCCATACTGCGGATCTACAAACGTACAAAATGCATCATCCGGCTGGTCTTCCGCCAAGCCTTTCCAATCCTCACCGTGACGAATATTGCCCGGGTTGTTGTTACGAATTCCACGTGGCATCCTATCCATTCGCTGTCTCCTGTTCTGTTTGGCAAACAATGCACAACCTGCATCCGGCAATAGCCTTGCGCCTAGCTTCCGGAATAGCCTCCCCGCATTCCTCACAATGCGTGCAGCTTTCCCCGCTCTTACGCCCAGCCTGCGCCCTAGCAATGGCAGATTGAATAAACCGCTGTTCCACCTCAGACGCTCTGTCGAACTGGTCCACCTACAGCAGCCCCTCAGTCTCGTCCTTACGCAGATACGGAACACCGCCAATGCGCACAAAGTTAGGCGAAGTTACGTCGTAACTAACCTTGCGCAGCAGCTTTTCACCGCCCTTGGAGTCCACATCAAGGATAGAACTAAGCTTTAGCTTACATCCAAACGCCTCAACCTTGTCTTCTTCGCCATCCGCAGTCTTGCCGTAAAACAGCAAGTCGAACGGCTTTAAGCCCCGATACGAGCCAGCAGACTTTGCCGCCTCCTTAATCAGCTTAAAGTTAGCAATGTCCAGCTCCAGCTCGCCGCTGGCAGAAACATCACCGTCCACATGCCCATTAGGGACGCCGCCGTCAGAAGCAACAGCCGTGTTGTCCGTAATGTCCAGTGTGGCCTTGGCAACGCGCACGCGCATATCGCCAACAGTCACATCAATATTTTTTCCGCTTAGTCTTTGCATCTGAGATCCTTCTTTTTTTCTGCCTCCGGCGGCGCTTATCAGCGGGATGTCTCCGACGGCTGGGGAAAACCTTTCTGTAGAAAGGTTCTTCCCCAGACCCCTTTCCAAAGACTTTTATTAGGCGAGATAAACCCGTCTTAAAAAACACTGGTCAGCTTTACGGAAACTACCCTGCCCAATGACAGAAAGGTAATCCCCTCGCGGCTACCAACGCCTTTATTTACGGGCGTTCTTCGCCCCTAAAAGTTTTTGGAGAGTCCAGAGAACCTTGTTCCAACAAGGTTCTTTGGCCGCCGGAGGCATAAACAAACGCCTACGCGTAATTTTTAAGATCCAACAACAGGTTGCAGGTAATGCTCTTAGGGCTGTTGTACGGTCGTACTGCCATGTAGACTTCAACCTTGTTTTTGGTCGGCCAGCTTATGACAATGTCGCCATCTTTGGGCGGCTCGATCTCTCCGGGGAACACCTCGCCGAGAATCTCGACAGCTTTTGCCATCTCGAAGAGCGGACGCATAAAATAGGATTCGTTGGAGGCAACGGAGGCAGGGGTAGAGTTTAATCGACGATCGGCAATACGGGACACTGTTAATGGATAGACACGACGCATGGCTTTTTGCACCACACGCAGGTTTTCGATTACTTGGTAATCGCCGCCGGAAACATCAAGGAGATGCCCGTCTGTCCAGTACATGCCCTCGTAGTCTGGATACCACCACGGCACGGAATAACGGGCGTCTGCAAGGGCTTTGAGGATAGAGCGGTCTACAGGTCTGCCAAGCTTGTCCTGTGGCTTCTTGGACCACTCGCCGAGAAGATTACCTGTTGCTACACGCATTGGAGAATCCGCCACGGTTACGGCATGGCTTGCCAAGCGCCCTGCGTAGGTGCCGAGTTCGTGCCCCCATAGGTATGGAACAACGGAGACTGTATCGGCTCGTAAGCCTGTAAGCAGCGCAATTGCGGCTTCTGTGTAGATAGCCCACGTGTCTGCTGCTGGGTCGAGCTTGCGGAAAGCAGCAAGAAACAGCGTTGGACGCATGTACTCTGCCATTACCGCTGCCTGCTTGGTCTGCATGGCTTCAATGTCGGTAGATTTTGTAACAGGATCTACAATCACAAAGCCTTCTACGCTTTGCTGCTCCATTACGTAGTCTACTGCTTCTTTCCATGTGAGCACGCCATCGAGCACAAACACACAGGCATTCCAGTTTTGTCCGGCGTTCACCTTTGCCGCTTCCACCTGTGTTTTCAGCACACTTTCACCTTTGCCCAATACGGCATCGAGGTCGGTGTCTGTATTCACCATATGCAAGCTGCCGCGTCCGGTTTCTCCCTGCCCTATGAAGCAGAAAAGGCGTTCCACTTCTTTAAAAGGACCTTGGTTCCGGTTAAGGCGGTTAACTTGCACTATAGGAGTTGCCATTTGCACCTCTTATTTCTTGAGTTGTTCTATGGTTCGGCGGGCTAGGTCGTGCAACATTTGCTGTGCGTGTTCCGGCGTGGCTCCAAGGAATGGACGCGCTGCGGGCTTTGTTTCCCAACAGGTTTTGCCCTGCTTGCCGCCATTCAAAACTTTTAGAATGCGCCCTGCCTGCCCTTGGGTGAGATTTTCGCAAATCCATTTAATAGAGACTCGTTTTAGGCGGGAGCCTTTACCCCGTTTTCTTTTTACAGAGACACGATAACCGGCTGCGTTTAGCGCTTTGGCTTGCGTTCTGGTGGCTGGAGCGCTGTAGTCCGGCGTACCGTAGACCTTACTTGCTCTTGCACTGGTCCACGGTTCTGGGATGCCGTGCTGATGCCTGTAGGCAATTTGCCCTGTAAGCTTGTTTCCGTAAGCAAGCTCCGCTGCATCGTTGCCTCTGCCGTAGACTTGCAGTCCGCGGCGTTTGTTCGGTCTTGCCAGCTTGGTCAGCATACGGCGCTTTACTCTGGCTTCCTTACGCGGAGCCATTGCACGCCCTTCTACTGTGCGCTGCTGCCGAATATTTGTGGCTGCCTGCTTACGTACAGCACGCGCCATGGTCATAACTAGCTTGCGCTGCTCACGCGGCTCCATAGCCAGAATTTGCAGCTGCTCTTTAAGCTTGAGGCGGGACTTTCTATCTACAGAAAATTCAAGCGGGCTAGCTGTCGGCATTGGCTGTACCGTCCATACCTGCCAACTCTTCCGCTACATCAATAGGCACATCTGCCACGCGCCATCGTCTACCGTTAAACAGAATGCTGCCTTGTTCATCCGGCACTATCTGCAACGGTTCTTCAAACTCAATTGCCAGATCAACGTCAGCGGTAAAGTCATCATTCAGGCTTGCGTCTACTTCCGGATCCGCGAGTCCGGCATAGTCACGGTCTTTGTCGTTGTCGTGCAGCCAGCCCATAACCAACAACAGCAATTCGCTACTGTTGCCGTTAAAACCTTCCACCTGAATAAGCGCGTCATACTTGAACACGCCCAGTTCCACGCCGTGTCCTAAGTCGCGCCCTGTGGGGATTGTTTCGCCCCTGTCTGCCACGCTCAGCACTTGCTCTTTGGTTATGCCTGCTGTTTGCAGCAAATAGGTAGTTAAGGCTGTGAGCTTACGCACTAGATAAGCTCCACATCCACACGCCCGCTGCCTAAAAAGTCGGCAATAGCCTGCTCTGCATAGGCAAGAAAGTTGTCCCGTGTTTCTTCGCTTTCCCGTGCTTCGTTTCTGGCTGCTTCCCTGCGATTGATGGTGGCAAACTGAGGCAAAAGCAGCGCCTTGGCGTAAGAAAAAACAGCCCGCTTGTAATGCAGCAACGCTGTTGTTTCGTCTCCCAAGGCGCCGCCCTGCTCATCCTCCGGCATGGAGGCAAGGGAGCCATGTCCACGCATTATCGCTTCACGCTTCCACTCAACCAACTGACGATTCGTCCACACAACGCCTAGCTTCAAGTGATTCACCAACAGCGGCTCTGCATAATCGCGAGGAAGTCGGTAAATTTCTTGAAACTCGGCAACGGAAATTTCCGGCCAGAATCCGTCGTTCTGCACAACGGCGGTAGAAGCTGTAGAAGTGTGTCCGGAGAATGCTGTCATGTTGTTTCCATTAACATTTTAGAGAGACTGGCTTTTTCAAAAACTCGGCGTACACAGTGGCATCCAGTTTTTGAAAAGCCAGTCTTCTCGGGGGTCAAGGAGTATTTAGCTTACGTCCCGTGTGGCTCGTTTGCGACAGTCAGCCAACGCTGTCTTAACCTTCGCACCAAGGCTCAACGCCTCTTCCAGCACATCCACTGCTGCTGTAAATTTTTCTGCACGGGCAAGAACAAGCCCCTGCTGGCGATAAAACTTCGCTGTTACTTCGTCCGGCAAATCCCACGGCTGGCAACACATACCGTCTGCATGGTTAAACACAACTGCAAAATACGGCTGCACGCTATGCCCTGCATCAAACTGCGCATCTGCCCATTCCAGAATCGCATCCGCAACAAACGTTTTTACATCGCGGTTAAAGCGTTCCGGCAGAGCCACGCCTTCGCGCACACACCACAGACCATACTCAACAGCGGTATCCAGCTCGCCAATGTCGAACAGCCAAACCAGATACCAGCCAAGCAGATCATGCGGCGCTGCAATAGCCTTTAAGCGCTCAACATACGCAGAGTACTTAGTTACCAACTCCCGCTTTACATCTGCTTTGCGTTCACGAGAGCTAATGCCCTTCAGCGATTTCAAATCCTGCTCTAAGGCTTTATCCAACAGGGCTAGTAACTGCTGGGTACCCACCAAACCAGTCGGCGCGGTTTTCAACATGTCCGGCTTCTCCCGCTCCGGCTGCCCCGCTTCTGCACGTTTCTTTTGTTCACGTACTTGTTGCTGGTGTGAAAGCATCAAACTCATAACGATCCCCTAATAAAAGTTTTAGGAAGGGGGTCTGGGGGAGAACCCTTTTCCAAAAGGGTTTCCCCCAGCCGCCGGAGGCAAACTAAACCCAGCCGTCGCCCGCAGCGTTCGGCAGTTTGACGTTGTCAAACTCCACTGCAACCAACTGCTCTACATCCTCGACGACGTAACCCTCGTTGCGACTGTTGAAGTCCTCAACGCGATCTTTTTCCGGCTTGTCTTTGATATGACGACGCCACTTGCCGTCTTGGAAGTAGATAGAAAGGTTCTTGTGGTTGGTGATTACCAGACCACGCCCAGGGAAGTTTGATGGAGTCTCCCACGCTAGACCGCCGATGGTCGCCATGGCTGTGTTCATGGCGTTCTTTTCTGTTGGAGTACCTTTGACGGCAAGGAGCAACGCAGCACGCTCGCGTGCTATGAGCTCGTCACCTACCATTACGACTAAGCCTTTACGCTTCCATTTTGGGATGCCTTGCAACATGTCGTTAACGGCAAGATCAAGGTTGGCGTAGTCGCCGCCTTCACCGATTCGAAGCTCGTTAACGGTTGCGCCTTGTTTTATGATGTTCTCCGGCTTGCGGTCACGCATGTACTGGAGCCAACCCGGAAGCACATCCTGCATGAGCGGGTATTTGGTAAGATTGGTATCTTTTGCGGCGTGCGTGCCGTACCAGCCTACAATTTCGCGGTCGTTGGCGATCTGCGCCTGTACGTTGCGGGTGTAGCGATCGTGGAAGTCCGGAAACTTCGCCCATACGTCCATTGTGCGGTAGGTCATGTACACATCGCTGTTCACTTGGTGCAGCTGGTACTCGTATGGTTCCAGACCAAGCACATCACGCGGCATGCGTTCTTTACCGTCAACGCTTGTGTCGGTTCTGCCGGACACTGGGCCGGTAACGCAGCCTAAAATATTCTGCCCCTGCAGCTCGAGCACAGGGATAACGTTGATCTTTGGCAGGAAGGTAGACTGCTCTACAATTTTATCCTGCAACTTTTGCTGAACAGACGGGGAAAGGGAGAACTGCTCCTGTACGGAAGGTACGCCGTAGCCTTCGCAGTAGGCTTTGCACAGGGCGTTGAAGGCTTGTCTTGTTAAGGTGTTCAAGCGCGCCCCCTAGATTAATGCGTTGCCGCTTGCTGGGTTTGCATTTTCCGGAACACTTGTGCTGTAGGCTGCGCCTTCCATGCGTTGCGCCATTGCCCCGAACTGCTCGGCAAGCTTGTTCATGCTTCCCACAAGCGGCTCCAGCTGCGCAGAAAAATTGTTCTCCGGCTCTGCCTTGGCTGGTTCCGGTTCCGGCTGTGCCTGCTGGCTGTTAAAGTTGCCTGCCAAGCCATCAACTGCTGCCTTGGTATCGGTTAACGCACTGAGCAGCTGATTAAACTGTTCTTCGGTCATGCTTTCCTCTTCTGTTTCTGGTTCGTTGTGATTGCTGCCGAACAGCGCAGCTCCTAGACGCTGGAATAAAGAATAGGCTTCTGGCTTTTGTTCGTCCGGCTGCGCTGCGGCAGCAAAAAAGGATGGCAGCTCAACGCCGGAGTAAAACTCTCCGGTCTGCTGGCTGTGCTTGGTACGCTGTGCGGTGAACAGGCGAATCTGCTCAGTCCCGAGCGAGGCAGGAGTATCGGTAATGGCAATACCTGCAAGGTACGCCTTACCGGAGTTACCAAAGTTGTCCCAGATTTCTATGGAGGAATAGAGCTTCTGCCCTTCCTTGTTCTTTTCCAGAAAACGCCAGCCCGGTTTAAACTTGGCGTACAGCTCAACCAGTTCGCCGTTTTCGCGTGCTTCCACTGCGGCTACGGTTCCGTGGTTGCCGAAAAAGCGCTCGTGCTCCGGCCAGATTACGGCTTCGTACGTGCTTGGGCTGTAGGATTCCGCAATATCGCGCAAATCCTGCGGCGCAATTTCGCGGCCATCAATTGTGGCACCGGACTGTGCAACTTTGATAAATTCTGTGTATAACATGCGTAAACAATACACACATGCATGCATGTTACAACGTAATAGAATCCTATAAGACTAGTATAGGACTGTACAAAGGGGAGATATAAAGAAAGGATATGTACTGTAGCAGTATGCCGCAGTATCCAGAAGAAGTAAAAATAGCAGCGCGTGACTTATTTTTGCGTAAACACACCATTGCAGAAATACACAAAATACTCAACTTGTCTAAACGCACGCTCTACCATTGGCGTGATAAAGACGGTTGGGACAACCTGCTACAGCACGAGAGCACCATAAGCGCTACCAAACGCCGCCTTGTGCTGCTCACCGGCAAGGAAGAAAAAACAAAGACCGACCTTGCAGAGCTTAACACGCTCGTCACCATTCTGGAGCGTCTGCAAAAGCTGGATGAGCGCAAACGCAAAGTACAGGAAGAAGCAGATCCGCAGGAAGCAGCCCCGCGCACCAAAAGCACAAAAGGCAACAACAAGCCCAAAAAGAAGATTAAAAACGACGTATCGCACCTAACCGCGGAAGACTTTGCAGAAAAGCTCCACGGCGACTATTTCGTCTATCAGCACGAGCTGCGCGCAGCAAAGCGTTACCGCAACCGCTTTATCCTGAAATCCCGTCAGATAGGCGCCACATGGTACTTTGCGCAGGAAGCGTTTGAAGACGCATGCCTGACAGGTGACAACCAGATTTTTCTTTCCGCCACCCGCGCGCAGGCAGACGTTTTCCGCTGTTACATAATCGCCATTGCCAAGCAAAAGTTCGACATAGAGCTAACAGGCAAAGACAAGCTGGAGCTGCACACAGCCCACGGCACAGCCACGCTCTACTTCCTTTCCAACAACTCAAAAAGCGCGCAGTCCTACCACGGGCACGTATACATTGACGAATGCTTCTGGATTAACAAGTTCAGCGAGCTGTACAAAGTCGCCACCGGCATGGCAACGCACAAAAAGTGGCGGCGCACCATATTCTCCACCCCGTCATGCGTCAGTCACGAGGCATACCCCCTCTGGTCCGGCGAGCTGTACAACAAGCGTTTCAAAACAAAGCGCGTGCAGTTCCCATCCTTCGAGGAGCTGCAACAAGGTGTAGAATGCGTAGACAAAATCTGGCGCAAGATCATCACCATTCAAGACGCAATGTCCGGCGGCTGCGACCTGTTCGACATCAAACAGCTCAAGCTGGAATACAGCCCCGAAGATTTCGCCAACCTCTTTGCCTGCCAGTTCATAGACGGCAGCCTCGGTGTATTCAAACTCTCCGCACTGGAACAATGCTACGCAGACAGCAGCGACTGGCAAGACTACGCGCCCAACGCCAACCGCCCGTTCGGCAACATCCCCGTCTGGGGAGGGTACGACCCGTCCCGCAGTCGCGACGATGCATCCTTCGTCATCATAGCGCCGCCACTGGAGCCGCAAGGCACTTTCCGCGTTCTCGCCCGCTACAAGTGGATAGGACAGTCCCTGCGCTGGCAAGCCGAGCAGATCAAACAACTCACCCAGCGTTACAACTTCACCTACATAGGCATGGACACAACCGGACCCGGTCTCGGTGTCCTCGAAATGGTGCAGGCCTTCTACCCGCAAGTAACGCCAATCCATTACGGACTACAAACAAAGACGCACCTAGTCCTAAAGACCCAAGACGTAATCAACACAAACCGCATCCACTGGGACGCGTCCCTCACCGACATCGCCGGAGCCTTCCTAACAGTAAAGCAAACCGCAACACCAAACGGGCACATAACCTACGCCGCAAACAGAACAACCGACACCGGACACGCAGACGTGGCATGGGCGATAATGCATGCGTTGCATAATGAGCCGCTTGCACAGCTGCCGAGCGGTGGCAGTGATTTCGCCATGAGTGCATAGTTTTTTGTTTGCCTCCGGCGGCTGGGGGAAACCCTGTTGCACTGTCGCTATCCGTAATCTCTCGTTCCTTGAGAACGGCTACCGCTTTGGAAAAGGGTTCTCCCCCAGACCCCCTTCCTAAAACTTTTATTAGGCGAGGTAAGCCCGTCATAAAACACGCTGGAGAGCTTGAAGATTACTACCAGAACATTACCGAAAGGTAGTCCCCTCGCGGCTACCAACAACATAAACAACGGGCGCCCTTCGCCCCTAAAAGTTTTTGGAGATTTTTAAGAACCTTTTGCAAAAGGTTCTTGAAGCCCCGCTGGCAAGCGCCGTCGGAGACATAAAAGGAATCGTATGAAAGAAGAGACGAAAGTAGACGTGGAAGCGTTCAGCTTCGGTGATCCGGAACCAGTTCTGGACGGGCATTCTATGATGGACAGCTTGGGCATCTGGCTGATGGACAACGGACGCTACTACAGCACGCCGGTGTCACTACTGGGTCTGGCGAAACTCTTGAGGGCGAATGCGTACCACGGACCTATTCTGGAGTTTAAGACGAACATGGTCATGCGCGGCTTTAACGGGAATAGCTTGCTGACTAGAAGGGAGATGAAATGCGCAGTTATGGACTACAACGTGTTTGCTAACTGCTACTTTCAGCTGGTGCGTAACTTTTATGGTGAGATTATCGGCGTAAGGCACTTGCAGGCTGTGAACATGCGGCGGCTTAAGGAGGCGGGACGGTTTGGAATGCTTACCACCACTGGCGAGCTTGTGGAGTTCAAAGCGGACGAGGTGGTGCATATTTTGAACTATGATGTGAGCCAGAAGATCTATGGTCAACCGGGATACTTGGGCGCGATTCAGTCTATGCTGCTGAATGAGGATGCTACGCTGTTCCGCCGTAGATATTACAAGAACGGCGCGCATGTGGGGTACATTTTTTACTCGACCGCTGCAGGGCTGGAGGAAGAGACACGCGCACGTATTAAAAAGGCAATTGAGCAGTCAAAAGGTATTGGCAACTTTAAAAACATGTTCCTTCACATTGGCGGAGCAGACAAAGACGCCATCCAGATCAAGCCCGTGGGCGACTTCAGCACCAAGGACGATCTGGAAAAAATTAAAAACATCTCCCGCGACGACATAATAGCCGCGCACCGCATGCCCCCTGCTTTGGCTGCCATTATTCCAGAAAACCAAACAGGCAGCTTTGGCGACATAGAAAAGATAGACGCAGTCTACCAGCGCAACGAGATTGCCCCAATCAGGGAAGACCTTCTGGAGATAAATCAGTATTTACCAAAACTTGCGCAAGTAAGCTTTGACACTGTAGATGCGCCCACTTTATAATGATGATTATTCAATAAGGAAGACACATTATGAGTAGATCTGTTGTTCAGCGCTGCTGTGTATGCGGGCATGAAGCACGCATAGAATCCAGTAAAATTATTTCCGACAAGCTCAAACTGCTCTACTGCGGCTGCAAAGACCCAACCTGCGGTCACACATGGGTAATGAACTTGGAATTCTCCCACACCTTAAGCCCTTCAGCGCTGAAGTTACCGGAAGAATTACGTGAGAAAGTTAAGACTGTGCCGCCAGCGCAGCAACAGAATTTATTTGCATAAGGGGGGACTAACTAGTGACTCAAGATATAAAAACTGAATTCTTTCAGTGCTTAGAGGAATTCCTTAAGCTTAATTATCAAAACGATCAAAATGAACATGTAAACCTGTTAAGACGTTTTTGGGACACCATGAATGGTGCTCAAGGAGCTAGAAGTGAAATTTTACAATATTTTTTAAACGATTTTAAAAATGAACTTACTCCAATTTTTACTCTACAACAGGATATTACAAGCGCTAATTTAAACAACCTTGCAATTAACCTCTCTCGAATAGCTATTTACGTTTTTATAGTTTCAAATGAAAGTATGAAAATTTTGTATTTCATTAACTACTTAGAGGATAATTTACCTGCTACAAACCGTCTAACAGAACACCTGCTAACAACAAAAAAAGTAACCGATTTTAAATATAAACAACTCTACGACAACAGCCTGCTCTTTTCACAACACACTGAAGAACTTGACAAATCATTAAACAAATTAGCTACAGCAACAGCAGAGGAACTAGCTAACAAACTTGAAACGGTCACAACTGAAATTACATCAACAAAAGACACGTTAGCAAAACAACTAGAAGACGAAAAAAATACAGCTGAAAAAATTATTGCTAAATACAACAACATCTCAAATGCCGCACTAGATAAGCTTTCTTCATCTTTTGCAAACTTTTCCGAAAAGAAAAAAATAGAAATGGACAAATGGCTTAAAGCCACAAAAAAATTTGGATGGCTTGCCGTGCTTATTGCTATTGCTGCCATCATTCTTCACCCTGCCACTGGGTTAATTTCCACCCTTGAAGCGGCAAAGGGAGCCGAAGAAACATTCAACGCACTCTTTAGTAGTAACACACTATACTTCATAGCAATTGAAGCATTAATTATCTATTTTTTTAGAATTTCATTGAACAACTTCTACGCTGCTCGCGACGAGCTACTTCAACTCGAAATACGAGAGGCACTTTGTAAGTTTGCCCCAACATATACCGCTTTTGCCGATGCTGACGACACTAGACTAGACAACTTTACTAAACATATATTCAGCCCATTAGCTTCAAAACTTAACCCAACACCACACCCTTTGGATTTTCTTGGGCAGGTCTGCAACGTTGTTAACAATGGCAAAAAAAAATGAGAACCTGATTCCTCCACAGATCGTGGAGAAAAGAAAGAATAAGAATGCAGAAACTACGCTCACTCTTTGACTTTGAAAACGAAACTTATCCAAATTACTCAGAACAGCTCTTTAAGCACAGAAGAAACTTACTAGTCATTTCAACAATTATTATCTCACGATATTGTTGGAATATTCAAATTAAGGATCTGCCATACATAGAACTACCCAACAATCAAGCAACATTAGATTCACTACTGTTCTGGATTCTTGTTTATATGGCGATAATGTTTCTTGTCACTGCATCCTCAGAAATGCGCATACATTACAAGCATGACTTTGGAAATAATCCTATTAAACTACTCTTCCTCTGTCTCGTCGTATTACCCATCAAATTAATCAAAGCAATATTCACTAGTTATTCAACAAAAAGCATAACTTACCTTAGAACATTCATGGACATCAGCTTCCCTGCGATATTAGCACTCACCGCAATAGTCCAAAGCTTAATTCAAATAATATAAAAAAGCCCCGCTGGTTAGCGGGGCTTTTTCTTTATCTCTTCTACTTTTGTTTTACTCGGGCTTTTTCAGAGCTGCATCTACTGCGTCAGAATCTAGCACGCAGAGGCAGTCGTTGAGGGAGCGTTCTAGCGAGTACCATGTGTGCTTAAGCTCTGGGTAATCTTCGCCGAGCTTTTCGTGCAACATACGTAAGGTGCTTGCTACATCGTACAACTGAGTAATCGGATCTACAGTAAGGGAAGTGTCGTTCTGTGCCATGAGGCAGCTCCTAGTTGGTTATTTGTTGAATTTATTCGCGCTATGTTGAGTTCACGCAAATAAAAAAAGATCGGGAGCTTCAACAGTCGCCCAACTAGATACGACCAGAGGGATTTCCCCTTGCGGGTATTGTATAGCCCTCGTACTCCCGACCAAAAATTAGCTTGGTAAATGTAATTTTGCTGCTCTGTATTCGCCGGATACACGTATCCTAAGGACACGTAAACCCAAACGCTGGGCGCAAAAAAACCACTTCTTACGGGAGCGGAAAGCCGCTAGTCGGAAAACTTAAAAACTTAGGCGTGTTGAAGCACCTAGGGAGAAATATGTCGTTTTTTTGGGTGGGTGTCAAATGGGGCGGGGGAGCAGCATTTTAAAAAGCTGCCCCAAGTTATTACTATCATCCTGCTCATGCTGTAATCCTTAATTGATTCATATTCTGAGCAAACATCTCAACAGATGGACAGTCATAATAGAAAAAGTCATTATCCAATGCTTGGCGAAGCTCATGCTCAACAGGAAGTTCTCCAATTAAGTAGGTAAAAATACTCTTCATTCTGTCAATACTTCGTTCCTCAGAGTCAAAGAAAGAATGAATATCAACAAGTTCCAAGCTTCCTTCAAGAGCTTTGGCAAAAACTTCAGGAGATATAACCTTCATAAACCCCAAACCAATATAAACAAGCTTACTACTAAGAGCTACTCCATGCCCTCTCCCTATAAAACCAGCTGAATACGCATGTGCCTTTATGATACTTCTCAAGGAGAGCTGCTTAGATAGCACCACTGGAGTAAACCAATTTCCTGGAACTGTGCTGTCACATGTATCAATCACATAGTTACAAAAAGTTTCATAAAACTCTTTTTGGTAAGCTTGATTTCCATTCGGAAGACTAAATACAACATCATAAAACTTTTGAAGGTAAGTTGCCCCGTCAATCTCTGAACCATACTCACATTTTACAACCTTACTTAGTTGGTCAAGGTTGGTTACAAGTAAAAAATGAACATTAGGTACAGAAAAGAAGTGTTTAATCTTTTCAAGTAACTCTAATGCAAAAGTAGGCTTACAGCGATCTAGTTCATCAATAACAAAAATAAGTGGGCGTTTTGTATCATTGGGGTCTAAACTGTCGACACTAACTGAACCGAGCCGTAAGGCAGCCATGGATAGTTGTTTTGCGATTTCAGACAGTTGTTCTGAAAAATCTTCAAACGCTCTTTTCTCTTCACTCCTTATGGCAAATTTTGAGTCAATCAAATCTGATATCGCCGTTCCAATTTCTTTGCCGCCGTTTTCGACACCATCTTTAATCAATTCTGCTGAGAACTCACCAAACTCTTCTTTCAACTGGGCGAATTCTTCATCACCAATCACCTTCCCAGCAAGTTTTTTGGCAATACCATTACCCGTAATCTTTAAAAAATTAACTCCACGTTTGCGGGCAGCTTGATAAAACTTATTTCCCTTCTCAACGAGACGGCTTTTAAGCTCTTCAGGAAGAACTGACTCTTCGCTTTCTTTCACTGCGTTACAATACTCTTCTGCCTTGGCAAAAACTTCTCCTACCAGTGCCATAAAAGCATCATTTGTATAATCATTCTTAAACGCATCAAACTCAATTACCGGATACCCAGCATTGCGCATGTGCCCGCACCACATTTTAATGAAGGTACTCTTACCACTCCCCCATGGAGCATCGAGCACACCAACAAGTGGGTCATCAAACTTCGCATAAAAATCTTTCAGCTGCTCACCAAATTTTGCATACCCAAAAATATCGTGCCCATTAAAACCATCTCTTGGACCAATAACCGGCTCTGGTGGAAAAAGACGCATATATATCTCCAAATAGTTCCATTAGATTTCAAATAGGCGCTAACCATTCCAGAACATAGATAATTTGTACAGAAATGAGATGTGCAACCCGAAAAAAAGACAAAAAAATTCCCCCAAGCTAGTAAAGGTTGGGGGATGGAAATTTTTTAGGCAGCAACTTTATTATCCACTGCTTCTTTTTTGTCTTCTTCGACAGCCTTATCATTCTGAGAACTTTTCACATCACGTGGCTGAATAGACACCTTCGATCCTCTCAGACCTTTTGTTATCTCAACGACACCTTCACCGTATTTCTCTGCCAATTCCAATAACTTCATCATAGGCAAATCAGACTTTGCTTCATTCACCAAAGCGCTAGGATTAGCTCCTGAAGCTGCCAAGGATTGCTCTAATAACTTCTCAGCTAGTGCGCTTGCCTTTTCAGGATTTTTAATTTTGCCAATTTCTGATTGAAGACCGTTGTAGGTAAATGCCAATGTCTTTTTGTATCTATATTCTTCTGCAAGTCGCCTATATAAATTAGAGTTCTTACTTGCAATAAACACAACAAACATCATTGGTAACTCAAATGATGCAAAAAACATAATTCGCCCATATGGAGCGTATTGCTGAACCCATGCTGGAAAACTAAAATAATGATCCCATGCAAGCGGAACTGCCGCTAATGAGGCAACAGAAAATAATAACAGGATGTTCCAAACGATATTCGAGTAAAAGTGTTTTTTCTCTGCTTCTGCATATGCCTTACCGAGCCCCTCATTAGTTGCCCCACCTCTTAGCTCAGCAATCTCTTGATAAAGTTTTTCATACCGTTCCTGATACTTAAACCGTTCAAGCTCTATCTCTGACATCACACTCTCTATTTCTTCAAAACGCCCAATCGTTCGTTCTCCCTCTAAACAGTAAACCCTATCCTCTTCATCAATGAAACATGTTGCCTGCTCTTCTGGAGAGAGTTTTTGATATTCTTCTAATGAAATCTCTTTTTGATTCACATCAGACGTACCCATAAATTTATTATAGAAATCAAAAAGCTTTTTCTCTTTCTTTTGCAATCCATCGAAAGCGTCACTGAGATAAGCCATCTTCCCATACCAGCTTTCAAGCCGTTGATCTAAATTTCCAAACGTATCTTCAACAAAGGAAGCTTGATCATCTCTTAACTTCTTATATTGAGTTTCGATCTTATCTTGAAATTGAGTGGTTGATTTCTTTAAGCTCTCTATTATTTGTTGCTGACTTTGGAGTGAAGATTTCAAGTCTGCAATCTCATCCTCAAGAACACGAATTCGTTTCCGTTCAGATGAACTTCCACTCATTAATCCACCTTGCGCAGCCCCATGAACGTAAGGAATAGCATCCGTCTCATAAGCGGCCTTATCAAACCCCTCTGCACGACTAGCTCTTACAGCCCTATCAACCAGCTCTTGATATTTACTTTTTTTATCTTCAGCCACACCGCCCTCCCAATATCCATTCTAATGCTAACTCTAGGATCTTTCCAACCCCGGAAGATACAGCCAATCTCTAAATAGAAATAAGTTTATTTGAAAATTTCTCTTTGTTTCTGGGCGTTACATAAGATTTCACACTTTGTAAATATGTGCTTACTTCTATTTCGTTAAGTACAAAAAAACTCCCCCGACCTCATCAAGAGATTGGGGGAGTAAGTTGTCTAACCAGACACTCTAAGCCTGATCTGTTTCTTCAAAATCTTCAATCTGCGGTGGTTCAAGAGCAAACCAATTGAATTTAAATACTCTTTCGCGTTCAATATCTAACTCGTCCTCTGAGACAGTAATCAACCCCTCTCCCGGACACCCTGTATCTTTTCGTACCACAAGAACAGTCAATGCTGGATATCCGACTTCATCACAGTGATACATTATCGGTCCCAAGTAGGTACCTATGAAGTCAGCTCTGCCTACACCCAAAATTCTTGCAATCTCGCCATAGGTGTAGCTTTTCCGTTCCCTAGCAGCACAAATAAGAATGCTCCAAATCTGGAGCGCACGTTGATACTTCGTCATGGTTCCCCCAATTTAAAATTTCTCTTTGTTTCTGAGGGTTACATAAGATCTCACACTTTGTAAACATGTGCTTACTTCTATTTCATCTAGTACAAAAAACTCCCCCGAACTCATCAAGAGATCGGGGGAGATTTTTCCTGTTCTATTACAGCAATCGTTGAACAGCAAAACCAACCAGCAAGCTACACGTATATGAATATAGCGTACCTAGCAGTACATATTCTGTTTTTATTACATGTTCCGCATTGCTCAATTCACCGAAACGGAAAATAGATTTTGCGGCAAATAAAAAACCTACTGCTGATATGTGATTGGTAATAACAAAAGTTAGAATAAGCGTGCGCTCTAAGTAGCCTATCCATTTTCCGGCTTGCTTAAGAGAGTCAGCCGTTACAGCATCATCTCTGGTCTGCCCTACCTGTCCATTTTGAGGTGCCCATTTTTGCAGCAGCATTCCTATTAGGATGCCTGTAGGCATATACAACACAAAATATGCAAGAAACAAAAGAGACCACTTGGTGTAGTTAGCATTTTTTACAAGCTCTACTACCACACCACCTTGTGCTGTGATCCACATCCATAAGCCTACAATAACCACAAGATGGAGTAGCTGGTCTAAAAGAAATGATAGCGTATTTTTTTGTGCATAAGTTTTCGCCAGATCAATTCCAAGGTGACTTATACAAATAACCGCAGCTGCGCCTAAGCTTGGAAGAAACGCTTTTGCATCTTGCGCTGCATAAAAAGCAAAAACAATCAGGCCGGAAAAAACGGCATGCAACAGTACATGAATATATAAGGAAGGTGCGGCAAAATGTTTTTCATTCTTTTCCGCAACCCATGCATCTTTTTGAAAAAGAAAATCTGCTAAAAAATGCCCAATTAAAAGCAGCAACAGCCAGTTAAGATTGGGAATGCTCATCTAACCCTCCTGCCTCGTATATAAACTTTGCCAAACCTAAAAGAACCTCATAGCCGCCACGTTTAAGTGCACGCGAAACATTGGCAGGAGAAATTTGCAGTTGCTCTGCTGCTTCCTTTGCAGTTTTTGCATACAGCCTTGCCCTAACGGCTCTTGCTGTTGTCTGGCTCCAACCGCTAATTATGTAATCCATCGTTTGCGCCAGCACAGAAAACTTTTGCTCTTCAACCATTATCTGCATGCGGGTGTTAGCAGATAACGAGTCTAGATTTCTTCCGGAATGCAGATAGGCAGCGCCATACGCTCCATCGCTTTCTTTCTCTTCACCAAACGCAATAGAAATTTTTGCATCCCACTTGGCATTTTGAGCTCTTAACGAAGCACGTATATACAAGGCACAAAGCAGCCCTTCTTCTGGCAAGGTCGTAATCTGAAATTCATCCCCTCTATATAAATCAGAGCGCAATATTTTTTGCTTGTTTTTCAGCTCTTCTAAAATGCTGTTTATCGCCTCAAGGTAAAGCGCTGTCTGCCCCCCTTGGGAATCAATCAAGTCTCCTGTCAGCACGCACACTGTATCCATTGCTTCCTCCACGCTAGCATTGTTCCCTACTTCAACCGAACACAAAAGTTGCTCTCTAATACGCAATTTAGGGCAAATTGCTCTTTAAAGCGCAATTTAATGCTAATTGCTTTCTAGGGAGCAATTCTACTCCAATTACGTATTCGGTCAACGCAAAAAGCAATAATTTCAAACAATGAGAAAAAAGCTCCCCAAATAATCGTCGGGGAAGGGAGTTTTTTCATCACCAATCAACTCTCTATAAGCAAAACGAAAACACTAAGAATGGATATTCTCTAGACGCCCATCTATATAGTGTGACTTGTGTGACCCGCGTTATTTTTAAAAATTAACCTATTAAATTAACTAACAAAAATGGGTCACACTACTAGTGTGACCCGAAACAAACATAAACAGAAATACTACAATATATTCAAGCACTTAAATAAAACACAAAGGTCACAGTAGTAGTGTGACAAACTGTGGTTTTGCTAGTGTGACCTGTCACACTTTGGTCACACTTTTTTAGCTAAAAATATTCAATTAAATCAGTCAAGTTCACGTAGGTCACACAAGTCACACTTCTTTTAGGGGGTCGTCTAGAATAATCGACCCCCTCAGCCAAAAGACAAAATAAAACGCACTAAACAGTGCGCTTTATCTATTATACTAAATAGTTAGGCTACAAACTCCCACCTACGTATAGTCTTTCCTGTCCATCTACTCTTTCTGGACACACTTTTACTTAACAATACGTGCCGTTGAGACGTTGGCAGATGCTCAATAAGCAGGTTGCGTTGGAAGAAGAAACCTTCATCACGGGCAACTGAAATAAACTGTGGTATGGAAATGGCTATTACTGCCACATCTGTTGAATGATTAAGGAAGCCTTCTTTCTTTGTCTCTGCTTCCTCGTTTAAGTAGTAATACACGTCCCAGAACTCTTTCACTATTGGATGATCCTGCCCTATGCGGCCTTCGCGTATCTTGGCTCGTTCCAGCAGGTAGTTGGCCAACGTATCCACCCGTTGCCGTGTCATTTGCGGGAACAGCACGCCAAGCGCTGCACCACAGGCGGCAATTTGCGCATGGTTCTTTAATATACGCAGGTTCTCCAGCTCGTTTCCAAACTTTTCCTCGTAGTGCTTAAAGGCGGCAAAATAGGTCTCTAAAATCTTCTTTTCTGCCCGCAGCGCACAACGCAAAAAGCCGCCGACGTTTTCGGCAGTCTGTCTCTCAAACCATCTGGCTAAATCCCGTGTTCCCAGACTGTGGTGATCTTTGCTTGCATGGCAGTGCACTATTCGCTCCAGCAGTGCCTCGGAGCCGCCCACCTCTGCGTTCTGGGAGATTACGAGCGTACCTTGAAAGATAGTGTCGTACACTTCGTTACCGCCGTTGTTCACGCCTCGGGTGCCTGTGCCGCGTCCGTTGTAGAACGGCTTGCAGTGGTCCATATCAAACATCTTTACCCTGCCGTCCTTGCTGCCGTTGTCGCGGTCGGACTCAATAAGAACGATAGGCAGGTTGGAAAGCTGACTAAACGCCCTGCGCTGTCCTGCTGCTGTGGCTTTTAAAATATCAAAACCTTCGTAGCCGTTACGACCTACGCACTTCCACAAGAATTCAAGAATAGTAGATTTACCCGCACCCGGTTCACCAGTGAGTTCGAAGAACGGAAACGACTTCTGCTCCTCGCGGATCTGCTGCGCAAAGAGTGAGCCGAGCCAGAATGCTAATAGAGAAAGCCCCTGCCAGTGGAATGCCTTTACGTAGTTTTCCAGCCAGCTCGGGTCAAAAACGCCATCCGTTGTTATGTTCAGCCCTTTCAGTATCGGGCGTATGCCTCTGTCCCCAATCTGGTAGTAGCCTTCGTTGTTCAGCTTAATCTGCTTTCCCTTGTAGAACGCGGCATCATCGAACAAATACGCGTTTACGGAAGGCACATAGCCCAAGTATTTTACGGTGGTGTTGCTTTTGTCCTGGGCAATGTTGAGCCAGCGTTTTCGCAGATGCAGAAAATCTCCGTTTGTTCCGGAGAAGTCGCCACCTGCTGTCTTGCTCAGCAATGCTGCTGCAAAGTTCTGCGCACTGGAAAGATACGAGCCTTCCAACTGAATAATTACGGGAGCCTTACGCGGAAAGTTAATACGCATTACGTAGTACTGTTCCTTCTCCAAAAGCTCGTCTGCCTCGTGGTACAGCATTTCGGGGAAAACGTTGCTTATGTTGCTTACATCCGCATGTTGCAGAAAAATGTCCCACCCTTTGGGGGATTCCAGCACTACTCTGCGCCAGTCCATTTCTTCGTTCTGCTTCTCTTCCGATTCTTCGGAGCCTTCCTGCTCTTCCTTGTTCCTGCGTACCGCTGCGGCTGTTTCCAACGCTTCCTGAAACTTTTCCCCGCATTCAACGCGGTACATGCAGTTATCAAAATCTATTATGTAGTAGCGCAGCTCGTGCCGCAGATAATGGTGGTACGCTTTCTCGTTGGCTGTGGCAGACATAAACAGGCGTCCGTAGTACAGGCAGTTTTTAATGAATGCGCCTGTTATGGAGCCGGTACGGTGGTAGTCGTCCCAATCCTTTCCGCCGGAAGGCAGAATAAGCACCTCGCAGCGCTCACCCATCTTCTCTATCAGCTGTGCAAACTTCTTCGCTGCCTTTCGTCCTGCCGGATCTGCATCAAGTGCGACAGTCCACCGAATGTTTTTGCCCTTGTGCTGCTCAATAAATTTCTCCGGAAAATTATTACACGACCAGCACGTGGCAGCCTTGCGCCCTGCATGAAGCAACGCGAGGTTATGAAAAAAGCCTTCCACCAAAAAGCAGCGGTCGCCGCGCTCCAGCTTCATATTTGCCGGTGTCCAGGCGGTGCCTTTGTAGTCGCCTTTAAAGTTCGCCTTACGTCTTCCGGAGAGTGGATTAATCAGCCGTTCCCACCACACGGTGCGCAGTTCGTTCATGTACACACGTACGGTCGGAGTAATGTGCGGGCTGTTTGGGTACTGGAACATGCCCTGCTCATACATGCCGCGCAGCTTGGAAATATCGAAACCACGATTCAGCCCTAAGTAGGCGTCCGCAGTTTTATTAGGCTCCTGCTGAGTAGGCGTGTACTTTTCTGCAATGTTCTCAAAAAGCTCTGGTAGCAGCTCGCGGGTTGTTTCTTCCCATCCACATTTGTTCAGCCGGCTGCACTTCAGCACCCAAGGTTTTTCAATACTGGTGAACAGTTCATTCTTTCCGCAAGAGGGGCAAGGGCCACCCCTAAGGTAGCCCCCTCTCTCTTTTAAATTAAACCGCGCATCGCCAAGTAGCGCCTTAACAATATCTTCCGCCCCTATACGATATTCTGATGAAGCAATTGCAGTAGACATTATTGCTCCGCTTTCAATTTGCGCTCGAGCTCGCGCAGGTCTGCGATCATATCAAGCGAGGTGTTCACCACGTCGTTCAGCTCACCGATAATGCGGCGCAGCTCTCTTGGCTCCAACACGCCATCGGCTACTGCTTTATGTGCTTCCTGCCCTACGTCGCTTGTTTCGCCGAAAAGCTTACTGATTCTAAAAACAAGGCTCTGGCAGTCTACGTCTGCATGTTTGTGTTCCATGCCGTACTGCATTGCCTGCACCTGCAGCCAGTTGATGATGACCATGTTGCCTACAGTGCTGCAAAACTTCGGCAGGTCTTCGTATGTCGGGAAGTAACGTTCCAAGCTGAATACGCGCTTGGTGTGGGATTCTGCCCAGCCCATTTCTTTGGAGAGCTTCTGCCATGTCATGCCGGAGCGCTCGAGCGCGAGCTTAAAGGCATCTTCCGGACTGAGGTTATGGAGGGCGTAGTTGTTATCTGCAATCATGGAGCCGTCTGGGTAAGTAGAGTTCATAATAATTCTCCTAAGTATAAGACATGGAACTGTGAGGATGATCTGAAAGAACCTAGACTAAGCCCCGTAGTTAGGACTTGCCGGACATAATGCGGGCATCCGCTTTGCGCATGGCTTCTGCCATGGTGTCACGCGAAATGCCGTATTCTTCGCACAGCACGTTAAGCAGCATGCGAAGACGCATTATCTTTGTGGCCTGCGAAACACGGTGCAGACCAAACTTGTTGGGCGTGCGGCGCTGGTAGCGGAAATGGCGTACATCCATCCGCATGTAACGCGCCACGTTTGAAAAAGTTCTGTACTTTGCCTTAAGCCGCTCGATGTTTTTTTCGTAAGCTAGTGTTTTCATGCGGCAAAAGTTAGGAGAAATTTCCCGCTTGCGTCAAGGGGTTTTTTTCTACTTTCCTTAGGGAAAAAATTCCCATACAAAGGAGGAATGAAGAATAGCATGGCTTTTGAGAAGAAGTTTGTGGAAATCGTATGCGAAAAAATAGAAGAAATTGGCATTTCGCATAACGAATTTGGAAGGCGTGCCTTCGGTCCACCAGACGGAGGAAGGCTATGGAGAAGCGTTCGTGGTGTGGAAGGGAAAAAGAAGCCCCGCAAGATTGCCATCCACGAAGCTTACGACATAGCAGAAGTCCTCGGCACGGATCTACCGACCCTGCTATGGCACGTAGAGAAGGAATTTAACTTGTAAAAGAATAAGCTCGACCCGTTTGGATCGAGCTTTTTCATTTTATTACCAGGGCGACTAGCGCCCTTTTTCTTTCGCCAGCGAAGCCGCCTCTTGCTGCTCTATTGCTGTTAGAGCAATCTCCAGCCGCTCACACTGATCGAACAGAATATCCCCCAAACCTAGCGGTGCATTTGTTGCGCAAAAACGCACTGCCGAAATAGCTTTATATATTTCACTGATTGCATCCAAATCTTGAATGCATCCTCCCGCCAATATGTGTCTTTTTGATTCTTGAGTCATTCGACGCCGATACTCTGCGACTTTCCCTACGTCAACAAATTATGTCAAAACCTCTAGGGATTTCTTTTTCATTCAAGAAATATTGCTAACGGGATTTTTTCCCTAAAAGCGTGTTGACATATAGGAGCTAGCTCCCTATCCTAATCATCAGCAAGACATAAACATATTGTTCTGTGCCAAACTCCTATTCAAGCCTCGCTAATGGAATATAGGCGGGGCTTACCCTTATCCACACTTAACCACATAGCGAGAACCATTATGTACACACAACCAATCGAACAAACACCACCCGAATACAGCATCCAGCTGTTAAAACTCGCCCAAGTTCAAGAAATCCTCCCAGTCAGCAAAACAACCCTCTGGCGCTACGTAAAAGCAGGAAAGTTCCCAGAACCAAGAAAGCTTGGACGCAGCACCTTCTGGGTAAAAGAAGAAGTAGAAGACGCAGTACGCCAACTGGTAAAGTAACGCCAAGAAACACATTACCTGTGCAAAAAGAAAAAGCCTGTATGATCATTTCATACAGGCTTTTTTAGGGCTAAAATATCACGTGCCACCAAGACATTTCATTGCAGCCCGCTCTCTCTGGGGGCACATTTTGGGGGCACATCACTAAAAAGAAAAATTTAATTGTTAATTTTCAAGCAGTTAAATAGGCAAATCGATGGACGCCGCCTCCACCAACGCAAAGAAAGCCTTAATCGTTACAGACGATTAAGGCTTTTTTATTGCCTATAGATACCCCTATAGTGTGTTTTTAGTACATTTCTAGTACACGTTGGAGCACACCAAATGGCTAATTATCTGTTTCAAACAGCCTCTGCACACTGCTTCAGAAGAATTATTCCACTCGACCTACGACCTGTTTTGGGCATCCGAAAGTTACGTTACTCACTCGGAACTCTTAAGAAACGTGAAGCACAGCGAACATCTAAGAAACTCGCCTCCGCAACCCCTTTCTTATTCGATAGAATCAGAACTACAGAGATGAGTAAACTAACACCGGAACAACTGAACTATGTTGTGCATAAATATATCAAAAACTGGATCAAGACAGATACAGAAGAAGCACCTAAAAGTAGTATAGACGTAAGAAACGACATGCTCAAACACTACGCTCTGACCAAAGGCAAGCTTGTCACTACCACAGAAGGCGTAGAAATTCGCAATGCATCACCAAGCGGAAGAGCCTCGCGTCCAAATGCTACTTGCAGTACTTAGCCCTAGTTGGGGCGGAACACTTCCATTCATCTGGCGGGTTAAATACAGGCTTATCAAGACAAAGCCGCCCTTCGTCCCATCCTATCACTTCCATCTGGATATCGAAGCTAACCGCCACAGGAACGCAACTCCCATTATCCCACTGAAGCTCCAGCACCATGTCTCCCATAAGAATGTCATAATCCCCATCCTTATCGCCTGGGATTATAGCCCAAGTTGGTTTACCAAACATGCGAATGACTGACGCTTTTGACATACCCATTCTGAGTTTCTGTGCCTTGCGAGATAAGGGCGTTTGAGCCTTGGGAATCTCTGCAAAGACGCTGCTTGCGGAAAAAATTAAAACAACCAGAATAAGTAACACTCTCATTTGCTTTCCCCTGATTAAGAGGTCTCAATTTTTTTATTGCATACTATTCAGATTATACGGCTGGTAATGACCTCAGACAATGAGCTTATATCCCCCAAATCAAACCAACGGGTAATGCAAGCTAAGTAGCTTTTATTATGGGACGATAAGTACGAAGTAGTTCGTTGAGAAGTATAGCTTATGATGAGTGCTGAAGATGTCCTGAGTATATCAAGAAGATTAAACCTGAATAAAGAGAGGAGGACCTCTCTCTTTATTGCTCAAAAATCGACTTTAGGGCTCTAGGATTTATTAAGACAACTACATTAAAGGAAAATAAAAAAAATTTCTGCAACCCTATGTTCGGAGTCGAACTTCTACCCAGTTTCCCCATAGCCCCATGATGCACGGAGGGTAGGGGAATATGTTCTATTGAACTCCATAAACAAAGAACGGAAACAGTAAGCGCCCTGAAACCATCATCCAACTTGCATCCTACAGCCCTTTCTAGATTGAATTGCATTATTGCAGGTCGCTCTTTCAATCAGGGCAGTAGTTACCTATGGACATTTTGGCATACCTTACGTCCAGTAGGCATAGGTGTGCACATTTGGGTTAGGTTAAGCACAGAAATCCACTACTCAGACCTTGAGTCTAAGACTTATAAGTACATAAGGAAAACCTCATTTCCCATATCTACGCTTACTATCGTGTATCTACTCTCGACCAAGACCCTATCATGCAGTCTACTGCCATCCTCGCTAAGTATCCTGAAGCTATCGTGAGGGAGGAGAAGGCAAGCGCAACGACCATGAACGGGCGTGAGATGCTGTCCATCCTACTGGACGTAATGAGCAAAGGAGACAAGTTAGTTGTATGGAAACTCGACCGCCTAGCGAGGAACATGAATGACCTGTGCTCCATCGTAGAGCGACTTGAAACGAAGGGAGCATCGATTGAGATTCTCGACCAAGCTATCGACACCTCTACACCTAGTGGTAAAGCATTCCTCCAGATACTCGGAGTGTTCGCTGAGTTCGAGACCAACCTACGTCGTGAACGTCAGTTAGCAGGTATTGCGAAGGCTAAGAAGGAAGGGAAGTACAAAGGGCGCCCAACAGCTCATAACAAAGGTAGAATCAAGGATATGCTTGCTGAGGGTATGAGCCATTCAGCCATAGCGAAGGAGCTTAGCTGCTCTACAAAGACCGTGCAGCGAGTGGAAAAGAAAGAATAGCGCCTTCCCACTCACATACAAAAGCAACTAGCTACCTGCCTGGCTTTCGTTCCTTTTCTCGTGCAAGCCTGAAAACTCACGAGTAACTTCTTTGGTCTTGGAAAACAGCGCAGCCATCACCTGTGACAATCCATTGTAATATTTCGAATGGTGAAACCTGCCATCAAGAGTAGTGTGCTTTAAACGAAGCTCGAGAGAAACTTTTGAGTAGTCATTAAGCAGTTCATAATATTCATTAGGTAAAAAATCTCCCCACACATCTCTGAGCTCAACCAGCGCGGGTTCCATTTCATCAGTAGCAGCTTTTATCTTACCTTTTAACCATGATTGAATTTCTTCTTGTGGCTCCCCCATTACCCCCACCCCAGCCATAGATTTTGCATCAGTACTTATTTGCTGACTACTTCTTAAAACAACAACCAGTAGTGGCTTAAAATGCTCCCAGCGCCTCTGCCTTTTAGCCTCTGCATGCTGACAATATGTCAACCAAGCTACGTAGCCTGCAATCATAGCAGAAAGAGCAGCAACCCAAGTCGCAATATTATCGATGAACAACTGAGCTCTAGATGTTATAAACGCTCCTGAAAAAAGGCCTGTCCAAAAAATTATGACACAAGACACCCACCAAACTACTCTCATCCCTCTTCCTTTATTAACAAAGAATAACTAACAAAAACTATTTCATCAGTTCGATTTCCAGTTTAAGAATCGAACTCGTGGCTGCTGCTATCTGTTTTTACACAGCCAACCAATACCGAATCGACATAACAAACCACCACAACACCCACATAATCCATTAAGATTTATTCTCATAGACACCTCAAATCCATTCTCATAGACCTATAAAAAATAATGGAGTTAGAGACAAATGAATAAACTTCTTGCAGCGCTCTTAATCTTTTTCGCTTGCTCAGCAGCACACTCAATATCCTTTGCAGGCGTATACGGAGACGAACTCACTAAGTGCCTTGTTCAATCGGCAACAAAAGAAGACAGGGTCGCACTAGCAACATGGATGGGCGTCCTCCTTGCTCAGCATAGTAAAGTGTCCCAACATGTAAGAACCTCCTACAGTGACTTAGTTGATACAACCAACTCAGCAGTTGACTCTGTAACAAGACTTACTTTTCAAATATGCGAAAACGAAGCAAGGCAAGCTATGAAGTATGAAGGAGCTGAAGCCTACAAAAAATCTTTCCAATACTTTGGAACCATTGCCATACAAGAACTCATGACTGACCCAAGTGTGAGCAAAGCAATGTTTCTCTACCAAAAAAGTGTTGAAGAAAAAGTCAACCTCATGGTGAAAAAGAGTCAAAAATCAAAATAGATACCCTGTCACAGGCACTGTTGACACCCTACACACTTTGCGGCAGCATTTTCCTACACACCCATAGAATACGGCTTCGGGACGACCTGAAGTCATGAGCTACTCAGAGGCAGCTACACATCCTCTCCGCCTCCACCAAAGAGGTAAAAAAAGGGTCTCAGCAGATTGCAAAATCTGCTGAGACCCTTTTTTTATCACGTGTTCTATATCAGAAAAATTCACGATATTTCATGCCGTTGCTTGGCATCAATTACATCAGAAAAAAGACTGTTCAGGGGCTATACTCCTACACTCAAGGGGGTAAGAATCTCACCTAACACATCCTTGCTCCAGAGTTACTCCGACGTAGAACTACCGTTCTTTTTTGTCCGAACGTCTATAATAGGATCCGCAAAAGTCATTATCAAAACATTTCCCTCAGCTATTCCTATAGGCAGCCTGAAGCGCACTATGACACCTTCTTGAGCTAGAAATGTTTTTCAGTTCTTTTCGGGTCAGCAGTGTAAGTGCTCCAGCCGGACAAACAGCTATGCAGGCCGGACCAAGCTCACGTCCGGTACAAAGGTCGCATTTGTGGGCGACCAGTCTAGTTGAAGATTCAGGGAGGCACCCCACTTGCATGGCGCCGATGGGACAAACTGCCAGACAAGCTTTACAACCAACACAGTCCACTGTGTTCACACGCACAGCCTTTCCATCAGAGAGTATGGCTCCAACAGGACAAGCGGCTACACATGGGGCATCCTCGCACTGACGACATTGGACAGGAGCGGTGACTTCCGCCTCGTGAACAATGCTTAATCTTGGAGAAAAAGGTAACTTCTTTTCTCCTGCCTCCCCCATATCCTCATCCATGTGAGCATCAACACAAGCAATCTCGCAGGCACGACACCCTATACAGCGGGAAGGGGCTGACAAAACAAAGGCATGCATTATTCATGGCTCCCTGCATCATCTCCGTAACTGGTATGGAGCAAGTTATGAGAACGGTGTCCCAGCTGTTTTTCCAAATAATTTTCATAAAGCGCTGTAACAGAAGGATTTTTATGTGAAACCCTTACAGAAAGTTGTTTATCAAGATTATGCAGGCTCTGACGACGACGAGAAATAGCATCAACAACATCCACGTGCGGCAGAAGTTTCGGCTGTCCTCCTCCTGCAACACAACCTCCGGTACAGCACATAACTTCCATGAAATCAAAGTCTGCTTTGCCTGCCCTAACATCCTCAAGAAGTTTTGCGGCATGTGCGAGACCTGAAACGATCACTGCACGCACAGTTCTTCCAGCCACGTCCACAGAAGCACGGAATACCCCTTCAGCAGCCTTGCTGAAGTTCACTCCACTTTCGCTTACTTCATTTCCTGTTGTAACCGCAATTGCGGTACGAAGTGCGGCTTCCATAACACCGCCAGAAGCTCCGAAGATGACTCCCGCACCGGAATAAAGCCCAAGAGGCACATCAAAATCTTCTTCCGGAAGATTCTCCAGACGGATACCTTTTTTCTTAAGCATGTCTGCCAGTTCGGTAACGGTCAAAACTGCATCGACATCAGGAGTACCACTCGCCTGCATTTCAGGACGGCCAGCCTCATATTTCTTAGCAGTACAAGGCATTACTGCAACACTGGCAATCTGTTCAGGGGATTTTCCTGCGATTTCTGCACCATATGTCTTGAAAAGCGCTCCAGCCATCTGCTGAGGAGATTTGCAACTGGAAAGGTGCGACAGTAAGTCCGGCCATGCTGTTTCCATGTAACGAACCCAACCAGGGCAACAGGAGGTAAACATAGGCAAGTTCTCGCCGGATTCAAGACGCTGCAGAAGCTCTGAAGATTCTTCCATTATGGTTACGTCAGCAGCAAATATGGTGTCATACACAAAATCAAAGCCCAGTCTGCGTAAAGCTGCTGCAAGCTGACCGGGGGTAAGTGTGCCCGGTGCCAGTCCAAATTCCTCCGCAATGGAAGAACGTACTGCCGGTGCACATTGCACCATGGAAGTCTTGGTGGAATCAGCCAGCATTTCAGAGACGTTTCTCTGATCAATCCGGTAATGGGCGGCAAACAGAAGGGAGTTGTCATCTTCAGGCAAACCACGTTCCTTGCGCATCTGCGGCAGCTGCTCTGCTACATCATCAAAAGGAGAGGCAAAAGCAGAACATCTCAAAACACACTGACCACACATTACACAGCGGGAAGCATCAATTGTCTGAGATTCATTCTGATTTCCGATTATCGCATTCACCGGACAAACTTCGGCACAACGACGGCAACCGGTGCATAACAAAGGGTCAATAGAAACAATTTGGGATGGAGTAGTCATTATAATTCGTCTCCGGATCTAGCTCCGAAACCTTTCAGTGCCAGCGCTGCTTCAACATTGCGACGTTTTTTAATTTTAACAGGCTGTAATAAAACCAATGCGTTTTCAGGGCAGGCTTCCACACAGGCAGGCCCCGCCTCACGGCCTTTACAAAGGTCGCATTTGCTGGCCAGAAGAGCCGGTTCAATCTTAACATCCTCAGGAAAATCAGGATCGACAATACGACGCATAACCGATTTACCGTTTTCCAAAACCTGCGCCATTTCCATGGCACCAAACGGACAACTAACCAGACAGGTTTTACAGCCTACACAACGACTTTCATCAACCTGCACCCCATTATCGCTTCGGTAAATGGCGGAGTTAGGACAAACAGCAGCGCACGGAGCATCTTCGCAGTGTCTACAGCCAACAGGGACACGGATATCTTCAACACAAGTAAGGTACAATCTCGGGGATAAGGAACCTTTAAGGCTTCCAACGGATACCCCGCCATCAACATGTGCAGCAGCACAGGCCAACTCGCAAGCACGGCAGCCTATGCACTTTGAGGCTGAAGCTAAGATAAAGGGGTTTAAACGTGTTGGCATGACAAATGTTCCTCTATGTGTTTTAAATTCATTGCTTGAACATCACCAGTGAGCTTGCGTACAGATACTGCACAAACTTTAAGCTGCGGAGTACCTGTCACAGGATCAGCAGCAGAACTGGTAAGAATATTGGCCGGACTCTCGGAGAAGTGGAATGTCATAAAGACCAGCCCCCGACGAACCCTACGGGTAACCCACGCCCTACCCGTTGCTGCACCACGGCGGGAACGAACCTCTATGAGATCGCCATCTTCTATACCGTATTTAGCAGCATCAAGAGGATGAATCTCAACAAGTTCTTCAGGCCATGTACCAACAAGGCCAAAGCAACGTCTGGTCATGGTGGCAGTATGGTAATGGGCTACAACGCGTCCGGTGGTCAATGTCAGCGGATATTCGTTGTCCGGAAGTTCGGCAGGCTCCCTGTGGGTAAGGGGAACAAACTTTCCTGCTCCACGCATGCAACTGCCCACATGCAGAATCGGGGTACCGGAATGCTCTTCACTTGGGCATGGCCACTGTAACCCACCGTTTTCAAGCCGTTCATAGGTGATTCCGGCATAACTCGGAGTAAGCATTCGCATTTCGTTAAATACATCTTCAGCTGTTGCGTATCGTTCCGGTCGGCCAAGCTTTTTCAGTAGTTCCGCAAGGATCACCCAATCCGGACGGCTATCACCTACAGGTGGTACAGCACGGCGAATACGCTGAACTCTTCTTTCAGTACTGGAAAACGTCCCATCTTTTTCCGCAAAACTAGCTCCGGGGAGCACTACATCAGCGAGTTGTGCGGTTTCAGTCAGGAAAATATCCTGAACAACAAGGAAGTCTACCTGCTTCAGACAATGCTCTACATGGGTAATGTCAGGATCACTGCGCATCGGGTTTTCCCCGAAAATGAAAAGCCCTTTCAACCGGTCCTCATCGATTGCAGTAAGCATTTTAGGGATAGTCAGACCGATTTCTGGAGGAAGCTCAACTCCCCAAGCCTTTTCAAAGATATCTCTTGCCGCATCATCAGTTACCGGACGATAACCGGTCAGTACGTTGGGCAAAGCTCCCATGTCACAAGCGCCCTGCACATTGTTCTGCCCTCGAAGTGGGTTCACGCCAGTTTTAGGACGACCAATATTACCGGTCAGCAGAGCTAAGTTGGAAACAGCCAAAACATTACTTGTCCCTGTTGTGTGTTGGGTAACCCCCATCGTGTAATAAAAGGCGGTATTGGCAGATTGAGCAATGCAACGCGCAGCCTTGCGAATGCCATCAGCGGGAACTTCCGAAATCTCAGATACAGTCTCAACGTCAAAGCTTTCAAGGCTCTTGCAGAAACTTTCAAAATCCTCGGTTACAGCGGCAACACGTTCAACGTCAGCCAAACCGGAATTAATGATTTCGCCTGCAATAGCAGAAAGCAAAGCTGTGTCCGTTCCGGGACGAAGTCGCAGCCAGACATCAGCCTCGCGAGCAAGATCAATCTCGCGCGGGTCGATAACAACCAGCTTTGCGCCGTTGCGCTTGGCTTCCATCATGCCCAATCCAATTATCGGATGACACGCTGTAGTATTGGAGCCAATGACACATACACAGTCCCCCTGCCCCATATCCCATAATTCCCGAATGGAATTCGTCATGGCACCACTTCCCAGAGATGTAGCCAGACCGGCTACAGTTGGGGCGTGTCAAAGTCGCGCACAGTGATCTATATTGTTTGTACCAATTCCTGCGCGGAACAGTTTCTGAAAAAGGTAATTTTCCTCGTTGGAACAACGAGCACTGCTGAATCCACCAAGAGCATCTGGGCCGTGGGTAGACACAACATCGGCAAATCGCGTTGCAACAAGGTCGAGAGCCTCATCCCATGTTGCGGGAACCAATTCCCCGTTTTTACGTATCAAAGGTTTTTTTAACCGATCGGCATGGTGCACAAAATCAAACCCGAACCGTCCCTTCGAACAAAGGGCACCTTGGTTTACTAAAGGTTCAGGTCCTGGTGAAACACTAATAATGCGATCGCCGTCTACATTAAGAGACAAGGCACAGCCGACGCCGCAGTAAGGACAGGTGGTAGAAATATGTTGCATATTCGAACTAAGGCATGAACCATGCCATTTGAAATTGATTTTTTATCCATTCATAACAATGTGATATAGAAAAAGCGCAAAAGCATTTTGCAAAAAAAATAAAATTGCATGCAAAAATGTTCTGCAACAGAGCAAATTGCATGCAACCATGTCAAGACAAAAGCACTCGAGATAACCATCTGTGGAATTACGCTATTATTAGTCTACGTAAGTTGCGCTACTCACTTACAACTCTTAGAAAACATGAAGCACAACTGACTACCAAACGACTAGCTGCAACAATCTCTCTCTTGCTTGCAGAAAGCAGGAGTCATTACAACCATCGCCAAAGAGATAAGCTACTCTACTAAAACAGTGCATGAGTGAAAAAACAGCATGCAGCAATTCTATTTCCAACATAATAAACAAGTTCGCGACCTTTGCTATCTTTTTTCTGCTAACCATTGAACACCTACGAAACATTTTCAAGACGATCTCAAGTTGATTATGGATTTCTCAATGCTTGTAAAATTCGCTACATGCTAAGCAAAACGCCTTTGCAATAAATACAAAGACGAGTGCTATAATCTAATTATTGACTTCACTTAAATTGAACTCACTACCCACTATCCAGCCTTGTTAGCCAGCCATGATAACTCATTTAATCTTGAGTTATCTTTATGAGAATAATTTTTCCTTTCATAAAAACGGTGATACATGTTCGATAACTCTCCGAAAACAGAACCCCATCGCTCTTAACTTCATCTAACCTAGCGTCAGATGCAAAGATAGAATGGGCTATCACTTGGTGATTAGCGAACAACCGAACTGGAGGTGCCCCCGTGACACTTGATTTACGCGTAGATGCTACTCAGACTGTCGAAGAAATTTCGAAGTATCTGAGACAG
The DNA here is from genome assembly GCF_900129975.1 of Halodesulfovibrio marinisediminis DSM 17456. Taxonomy (NCBI): domain Bacteria; kingdom Pseudomonadati; phylum Thermodesulfobacteriota; class Desulfovibrionia; order Desulfovibrionales; family Desulfovibrionaceae; genus Halodesulfovibrio; species Halodesulfovibrio marinisediminis. The sequence goes on along the minus strand of NZ_FSRG01000003.1, from coordinate 346,449 downwards.
ATAGTAAAGCGTAACAACTCGCACGGCGTGATTCTCGGCCTGAGCGGCGGACTAGATTCTTGTGTCCTTGCTGTACTAGCCGTACATGCTCTAGGGCCACAGGCGGTAACCGTTGTCTATCTTTTTGACCAAGACAGCGATCCGATAATCGCCCAGAATGCCCGGCTTATGGCGAAGAGTCTGGGGCTGTCCCTAGAGGAATCCGACATTTCAGAGGACATGGCGAAGCGCGGCGTATACGCTTCGATTTTCACGAAAATGCTACGAATTTCCGGTGCAGTAGCAAGGGTCAGTGCAGCGAGCTACAAACTGATATGCGGCGAGACACCGTTTAAATCCACGCTACGAGTCGGCAGCGGTGAAACATTGCAACCTTGGTATAAGCGTTTGATGTTTAACTTGACCATGCATCACGTTGATGCCGGCTTCACCCAGCGCCATGTTTTTCGACGCGACATCCTCGAATGCATCGCAACAGAGCGGAACTTATCACTGATTGGGGCGGCTAACCGATCCGAATGCGAAGTAGGCTGGTTTGTTAAAGATGGAATTGACGATCTAGAGGTGCAACCTCTCACAGGGCTATTAAAAACGCAGGTCCGTCAACTGGCCAAAGAATTAGAGCTGCCCGAGCCTGTCCGCAACCAGCTGCCCTCGCCCGATATGGCGCGAGGTGTGACGGATGAATTTGGAATCGGACATGAATACCGTATTATCGATATCGTCATCGATGGACTAGATCGCGGCCTTGCAGTGGAGGAAATCGTAGCTCTTGGTATTCCAAAAAAAGACGTGATCGATATTTGTGACCTAATGCGTCTGTCGGAATGGAAAAGGACGTCACCGCACGAAATGCCTCCGGTCAGCGGCAGGTACGGATCGAACGTTCGAGGTTGATAAAGCCGAATCATTAAGATCAGCATCCTCTTCTTGGGTTCAATGCTCCTTAGATAGTCATGATAGGAATCCGTCGGGATTACCTTACACCAACTCTCCGTACCTTCTCGTCGAGCCTCGACAGAATCGTTTGTGATTCAATAGGAAAGTAAAAATATTCGATTCTCGTCGCCTCCTCAATGAGCTAGCTAAGGCTCTTACTGTAAACGGTAAGAGCTTTTTTTATATCTACTCCAACAGTTCGGTATATTTTCTGCACACATTGGAACACCCCATGTGCCGATAAGCATCCCGCTAGTCCTACTTCCGAAACAGAATACAACTAATAAAAAACTCCCCAGGTCATTTGTCACGGGGAGTTTTCCTATGAAATTTTCTTTTATCAGAGGAAATATGCCCTGATATATAAATTTGAGCTACATCATCAATTGAAAACTGAACATATTGAGGTATACTCAATAGTAATACGAAATTTATCTCCAAGATCTTACTAAGAATTCCTCTATAGGGAGAATAAAGCTTTGTAATAAGTCTTTACCCAACTAACAGGAAGGTAAGCCATGCATCCATATTATGAAAAAAAAGAAAAGAAACTTCAGAAGAAATACCAACAAATGAACCGTTGGGCTTCCGAAGTTCTTCAACAATATTATGGTAAAAACATAATCAACATAATTATGGACGAGGTAACGCAGGAAACAAATAGCATAATCAAACGACTACCTTACATAGGTGGCAACGAAAATGCCTATACACCAATTATTGAAATTAATGGCTGGTTCATAGGTTTCTATAATGTCACCAAAAAATATGGATTTATCCCTGAAGCAGCAGCTTACATCAACGGAAAAGTTTTCAAACGATATTGCGAACAACTGCCGAAAATACTCTGGTATCCTCTTAAGAAACTAGCATTCTCACAACTAATGAAAAACTATTTCAACAATCAGGCAAAAAAAAGCCAAGAGCGTCTGTACCCTGAAGACTTTGTATATACCTTTAATGTCGATTCAGTAACTGGTGGCTACACTTTTGTTTTCAGCAGCTGCGCTGTTCACAAACACTATGAAGCTGAAGGGGCAAATGAGCTCAAACAGTTTTGCAATTTTGCAGACCCCATCTACAGCACGATGTTTAATCTAGGATGCAACGCAGACTATTCATTCGCAACTGGATATAAAAAATGTATTCTCAGTTTCGATGAAGGAAGAAAAACCAAACTACCTGACAACATAACGGCGATGATCGAAGAGGGAAAAGAATTCCTACAGCATCATCAGTTACCACACTCACACCACAAGACGTAATGGCCTAGCCATTTAAAATATTATAGTCACTACAACACAAAAGCTCTCACCACGCTAAACGGTAAGAGCTTTTTTTATGATCACCAAAAAGTAATACTCATCAGCAAGGCAAGATGGTAAAAGCAGGCATGGTATACACCTAACAAGGAGAAAGCCTTATGGAACGTTACATTGCACTTGCCATTTTAGCTTTTTCTATCCTTTTAACTGTGTTGATTTACACGATCTAAACAAAAAGCCTTGTCATCTGACAAGGCTTTTTTCCTTTAATATGCACCTTCTACGAACAATTTACATTCGCCAACGGCTTCAACAGGAAACGACGCTGTTTTCAATTCTCTACCTACAAACCAGCTGCAGCTAACCAGTCCTGCTGCGGCATCAAATTTAATTACAGTCATCTCCGGTCCACCAGATTTCAATTGAATAACGTCTCCAGCTACAAATTTCATAGTGCCTCCGGATAGTTTATTCCGATCTGCTCGCTAAACCTTTCCCTTACGCGTATGCATATCATCAGAGTTAGCTAGACTATATAATGTTAGAGCACTTCATACAAGTGCCCTCTTCTCTGCCTCACTTTTCCACTGGCTATTAATATACGCATAAAAAAAGCGGAGGGAAATCCCTCCGCTCTATTTTCTCTTTATTGTTAGTAATAGTTACATAGCTGCTTCGTAAATCTCCATTACATCCTGATCAGTAGGACGACGAGGGTTAGTAAGGCCACATGCGTCTTTCTGAGCATTCGCTGTCATTGTAGGAATATCAGCAGAGCTTACTTTTTTACCGTAGCGTTCACCAAGAGCAACCAAGCCCTCAGGAATACCTACGTCCTGTGAAAGTTCACGGATAGCTTTGAGACACTTCTCTGCTGCTTCACGTTCACTCAGGCCATCAATATTTTCACCCATCCAAACAGCCATTTCTGCAAATCGATCCATCTTAGCAATCATGTTGAACTTTTCAACATGTGGAAGAAGGATAGCGTTACATTCGCCATGTGGAAGATCATAGAAACCACCAAGCTGGTGAGCCATTGCGTGAACATGACCAAGGCTTGCGTTGTTGAATGCCATACCTGCAAGGTACTGGGCATAACACATACCGTCACGAGCCTCGATATCCTGACCATTTGCAACAGCGGCACGCAGATGCTTTGCAATAAGCTTAATAGCTTTTTCTGCACATGCATCTGTAAGTGGAGTCGCAGCGGTAGAAACGTATGCTTCAACTGCGTGAGTCAGCGCATCCATACCAGTAGCAGCTGTAAGTGCTGGAGGCATGCCAACCATGAGCATTGGATCGTCAAGAGCAATAGTTGGAGTTACGCGCCAGTCAACAATCGCCATTTTAACTTTGCGGGAAGTATCAGTAATAATACAGAAGCGAGTCATTTCTGAAGCAGTACCAGCTGTTGTGTTAACTGCAACATATGGAGGCATTGGATTTGAAGACTTATCTACGCCTTCATAATCATGAATCTTACCACCGTTTGCAACAACAAGTCCTACACCTTTACCACAGTCGTGCGCACTACCACCACCGAGAGTGATCAAAGAGTCACAACCTTCTTTACGATATACATCAACGCCGTCATGAACATTAGTGTCTGTTGGGTTAGGAATAGTTTCATCATAAACTACACATTCCATGCCTTCAGATGCAAGTAGATCAACGATTTGTTGCGTCATTCCTACTGCAGTAATTCCTTTATCTGTAACTAAGAGAGGCTTTTTGCCACCCAAAGCACGAATTTTAGATGGAATTTCTTTGTGAGCACCAATTCCTAACAAAGTAACACTTGGGATATAGAATCCATTCACTTCTTCACGTACAGCCATTTGATATCTCCGTAGTAAGTCTAAGTGTATGAAATTTGTTATTACATTCGCTACGCTGCGAAGTAGATAACCTGTGTCGTAGTTTAAAAATACATACGAGAGTCCACGCTCACAAATAAAAATTTTTTACTCACAATACGACCCATTTTGCATTTTCTAAAAGTTAAGCAAAAACAAAAGATCGTTCTTTTATTCACAATTAATACACTGAAATTCTACACCAAACCAATTCTTCTAATGCCCTTGCCCAGCAGGCATTCACAGACCTTGTTACAAATATCACAATTTTGTTTATTTTCGAGTACCATCTTGCTCAGTCACTCTCAGAGAGAAAAATCCTTACTTCAAAAGGAAACGTTGAGTACGCTCTTAGTCATAGTTTTGCAGCATTTTTTGGAGGCAGTATGAAGGTAGCAATTGATTCTTTTGGGATTACTCCCTCTGGAGAAATTGTAGAGAAGTATACTCTTGATAACGAAAGAGGGATAACCGTAGAGTTAATTACATTTGGTGCAACAATTCTAAAAATCACAACCCCCGACTGTGTCGGAAATATGGGTGATATTACAATAGGGTTTGATTCATTAGAAGATTATGTGACAAGGAACCATCATTTCGGTTCTATTGTTGGAAGATATGCAAATAGAATTGAGGGAGCTTCCTTCCGGCTGGGAGGAGTAACCTATTCTCTTGAACAAAACGACGGCAGGAACAACATCCATGGCGGCTCCCGAGGATTTGATAAATACGTGTGGAACGCACATGTGATAGAGAATGATGACAGTGCTACTGTTGTTATGCAGCACATTTCCCCTAATGGAGATATGGGATTTCCGGGTACACTTTCCGTTCAGGTTGCATACACTCTTGACACAATGGATACCCTGACAATTGATTACTCCGCGTTCACAGATGCGCCTACGGTGATCAATCTCACCAACCACACCTATTTCAACCTATCTGGGAAAATCGGGTCTAAAATCTCCGAACATATCCTTACTGTTCATGCTGAGGACTACCTTCCAATAAACGAGGAATGTATTCCTATCCCTGAAGCTCCCCAGTGTGTTGAAGGCACGGTTATGGATTTTACACTACCAACAGTTATTGGAAACAGACTGTATAAAAAAGACCCTCAGCTTATTTCTGCCGGAGGCTTTGATCACACATACGTACTTTCAAAAGATCATGATAATATCGTTCGTCTAGCAGCTATGCTTACTCACCCAGACACCGGACGCAGCATCAGCATCGCAACATCTGAACCGGGAATACACATTTACACAGCAAACAAACTAAACGGGAACACTACCTATCGCGATGGAATTACCGTGCCGAGGCATGGGGCAATCTCATTTGAAACACAGCACTTTCCCAACTCGCCAAACAGACCTGATTTCCCATCGACAGTGCTAATGCCGGAACATACATACACACAGAAAACGAAGTTTACTTTTAATAAAGTTATTACCACTTGTAATGTAAAATAAAAAAAAGCCACAGTGATAACACTGTGGCTTTTTACACGTATTAATACCGGCGCGTCAGCACCATAAAAAGCAAGATAAAAGGCAAAAGCCATAAGGCCACAAGCCCTGCAAAAAAGACAGCTGCTAAAAAACACATTGTCGCTATTGCCCATAGTACATCACGTAACATCGGCGCCCTCCATGTCTATCCCATTAGCATACGCAACTTGTTCATGCTGAATATGATTTGCATAGAAAACTCCCCCGCTAATAGCATACACATAACGATCTGTTACTATGCCTCCTTGGCCATTTTATTAATCACAGCCATAAAAACATCACGCGACATATCAAAAAAACAAGACTTCCCATAACTCTCAATCGCACCTTAACCAGACAACATTCCGATATATATGGCGGTTACTCGTTCACCATTCTGATTTGTGTTAGGAAGTTCGCTTAGGTAACACTAGTTATCGCAGCCACGTTACCCGCCATTTTTATTGCATAATTATTAACAAGCTTGTTTCAAACCAAGCAAAAATGAAAAAGATACATTAGATAAGATGAATCAAATGACTCAAAAGTAAATAAACAAAAACGCACAAAAGATCTGGGCAAACGCAACATCAAAAGCGTAACAAATACGATTTGTTGAAACAAAATAACCCATCAAAAAATGTCTTGCTTTATTCAAAACTGAGAATGATACACATTGTTTCTGTAACTATGTAACACACTGTTTTTATTAAAGCAGATTGCGAAGATAGAATTTCTTTAGTAGGCTATACTAATTGTTTTCTTAGAAGAATTTCTATTAACACTGTTCTTTCTACAAACTGTCACTGCATATACTTTTCAAATATATGCCCTGACATTTCTAAAAAGTATGAAGTCCTTCTAGTAAACAACGTGAAGGATTTTTTTCTTTTCCGACACATTACTTTCATAACCTTTTCCTTACGATCCCCTCTGCTATAAGCAGTTCGAATCGCATGGTGATGAAGTGTCTGCAGCCTGCACAACGGATTGCAGACATTCACATACGGTATAGGTATGCTGCCACTGCCTAGTAAACACTATTCACTGCGTGGCCTGCTCAAATGTTTCTTTTATGGGAGGTTCTTATTATGCGTACAACACGCACTCTTGCTCTCGTTCTTGCTTTTGTCCTCACTGCATCATGCGCATTCGCGTCTACTCTTGAAGACGTGACAAAGCGTGGTTACCTCAAGTGTGGTACTCACATTGAAAACCCGGGCTTCTCCGCACTGGACAGTTCTGGTAACCGTATCGGCTTTGATGTTGATTTCTGCCGCGCTGTAGGTGCAGCAACCAACGTTGATGTTAAATACACCCCGCTCACATCTAAAGAGCGCCTTCCAGCCCTCCAGTCCGGTGAAATCGACCTGCTTTCCCGTACTACAACTCTCACCATGAGTCGCGACACTAACCTTGGTCTCGATTTCACCGTTGTAACTCTGTACGATGGTCAGGGCCTTATGGTTCGTAAAGAACTCGGTATTACCAAAGCAAGCGAACTTGATGGCGCAACCATCTGTCTCCAGACCGGTTCCACCACCGAGCTCAACGTTGCGGACTACTTCCGCAAGCATAACATGAAATTTACTCCAGTTGTTTTCGACAAACAGCCAGACGTACGCAAAGCATACGACACCGGTCGTTGTGACGTTCATACAACTGACGTTTCCGGCCTTGCTGCTCAGCGCTCCCTCATGGAAAAACCAGAAGAACACATCATTCTTCCAGAACTCATTTCCAAAGAGCCTCTTGCTCCTGTAGTACGCCACGGCGACAACCAGTGGGGCGACATTGTTCGCTGGACCATCTGGCTCACCATGGCAGCTGAAGAAAAAGGCATTACTGCTGACAACGTAGACAAAATGGCGAAAGAAACCAAAGACCCAGAAGTTCAGCGCATGCTCGGCGTTACCGGCACTCTCTGGCAGAACCTTGGTCTTGATAAAGACGCACCAGTTCGCATCATCAAAACTGTAGGTAACTACGGCGACATCTTTGAACGCAACCTTGGTGTAAACACCCCGCTTCGTCTTGAACGCGGTTACAACAGCCAGTGGAACGAAGGCGGCCTCATTTACGCTCCTCCTTTCCGCTAAACCGAACTACTATTTACTGCCGGACAGAAGCAACATAATGCTTTTCTGTTCCGGCAGTTTTTAATTTGATGCCGGAGGAAACCGCATACAATGCAGCCTCCTCCGCTTAAGAACTGATTCGCTCATACAGTTCTTGTAAATCCCGACACACAATCTTCACGAATTATTATGTCACAACACGCACTCGAAAATGCCGGCGTCCCTTTTTGGCGAAATCCACAGATTCGTGCATGGATATACCAGTGTATCATGCTCGGGGGTCTCTTGTGGGTCGCGTTCTCCATGTATCAAAATACATTGGCGAACCTTGAAAAACGCGGCATCGGTTCCGGATTTGGCTTCTTACAAAACGAAGCAGGATTCAATATCGGTGAGACTCCTCCAATCCCTGTTTTACAAGGAGGATTTCTCTGGTTTATTGCCGCTCTTATCGTAGGACTTTTTGCATCACGCGCTATTGCAGTTTGGCTTAAGAAAAAAGGCACCACCATCACAGCAAGCGACAAAACCGTTTTTGCCGTCATCGCATTTGTCGGCATCATTCCGGTTCTTGTCCTCTTTCTCGGCAGTGATTCTATTTCTTTTACGCGGTACAGCGAATCTTCCAGCTATGTAACAGCCCTGCTCACCGGCTTTGCCAACACTATTAAAATTACCATTCTCGGCTGCATCCTTTCGACCATACTTGGACTGTTCGTTGCCCTTGGCAGACTTTCCCCAAACTGGCTCATCAGCAAGTTATGCAGTTGGTACGTTGAATTAAACCGAAACCTGCCAGTGCTGTTACAGCTATTTTTCTGGTACTTTGTTGTATTACAACAGCTGCCCTCTGTTCGACAGTCTATCGATGTTGGCGGATGGCTTATACTTAACAAGCGCGGACTGTTCCTGCCTGCACCGGTTGCACAATCCGGCGCATGGCTGTTCTGCCTTTCCATCGGTGCAGCCTTAATTGGTGTATACTTTATCTGCCGTCGTTCCATTCGGTTACTGAATGAACGCGGGACTCCTGGCAAAATTCTTTTGCCATCTCTTGCTGTACTTATCGGCCTACCTGCGCTTGCATGGCTTATTGCAGGTACCCCTTTCACTCTGGACTATCCGGTGCTTAAAGGATTCAACTACCGTGGCGGTATTGACCTTACACCAGAATTCACAGCGTTACTTATAGGTCTGACAGTCTATGTTTCTGCATTCAACGCAGAAATCATCCGCTCCGGTATTCAATCTGTATCAAATGGACAGCGTGAAGCAGCACGAGCTCTGGCGCTAAAAGAGCGCCACGTCATGCGCCTTGTAATCCTGCCTCAGGCCATGCGCGTTATTGTGCCACCAATGACTAGTGAATATCTTGCTATTGCGAAAAACAGCTCTCTCGCCGTTGCCATCGGCTATCCGGATTTCGTAAGTGTGGGTGGCACCATCCTCAACCAATCAGGTCAAGCTGTTGAAATTGTGGGCATATGGATGGGCGTATACCTATCCCTCTCCCTTCTTATTTCGCTTGGAATGAATTGGTACAACGCCAAAATCAAACTCGTGGAGCGTTAAGATGGCAGACATAATTCACGACCGCCGTCCACCTGTGACAAAAACCGGTGCCCTTGGCTGGATACGCGCCAACCTGTTATTCCCATGGTACAACGCACTGCTTACCATCGTTGCAAGCTGGGCTATTTACTCCGCAGTTAAGCCGTTTATTAAATGGGCTATCGTAAACGCTACGATCACACTTGATCCAACAGTGGCTAAAGAATATTCCGGTGCCGCATGGGGCTTTATCCGTGATATGTGGCCCGTCTTTATGGTAGGTATCTATCCGGAAGAACACCGCTGGCGCCCTGCTGTTGCCCTGCTGATTGTACTGTCGCTGATCATGCTGACACTCGTCCGCAAGTTCCGCGGTACAAACTGGCTCTACACTCTATGGGGACTTTCTCCGATAGCGGTCTTCTTAATCATCCATGGAGGCTTGTTCACCGGATTGGAAGTAGTAGACACCCACTACTGGGGCGGGCTTATGCTCACACTTATTCTCGCCTCTGTAGCAATGTTGTTTGCATTTCCAATAAGTGTCCTGCTGGCGCTCGGTCGAACATCTGACATGCCGGTCATTAAGTCATTCTGCGTAGCATACATTGAACTGGTTCGCGGTGTACCACTTATTACCATTCTTTTTATGGCATCCGTAGTGCTCCCATTATTCCTCCCGACAGATGTTGAGCTGGACAAAGTGTTACGAGCCATGGTCGGTATCACAATGTTCTTTTCTGCCTACCTTGCAGAAAACATCCGCGGCGGTTTACAAGGACTTGGCAAAGGACAATACGAAGCGGCCGATGCCATTGGCATGGGATACTGGCAGAAAACAATACTCATCGTTCTGCCACAAGCTCTCCGCATTGTAATTCCACCGATGGTAAATAACTTTATCGGTATTCTTAAAGACACATCACTGGTTGGTATTGTGGGCTTAGTAGACCTGTTGCAGATTGCCTTTGCGACCACCTCAAACCCTAAGTGGTTTGGCAGACTGGAAGAAGCATACGTGTTTGTAGCACTCTGGTATTGGATACTCTGCTACACACTCTCCCGTTACAGCCAGCATCTAGAAAAGAAATACGCGTCCAAGTAGACAAGTAAGGATATAATTATGAGCCAAGTACATACAGCAACCCATCTTGCTGATAAGTCAGTCATTATTGAAATGGACGGCGTAAACAAATGGTACGACCAGTTCCATGTATTAAAAGATATCAACCTTCAGGTTCGCCAACAGGAAAAGGTGGTTATCTGCGGCCCTTCCGGCTCCGGCAAATCCACCCTGATCCGCACACTGAACCGTCTGGAAGAACATCAGGAAGGTGACATCATCGTTGATGGAACCACACTGACAAACGACACCAAAAACATCGAAGTAATTCGTCGTGAAGTAGGTATGGTATTCCAGCAGTTCAACCTATTCCCGCACCTGTCTATTCTGGATAACGTTACAATCGGTCCTGTATGGGTTCGTAAGATGCCACGTAAACAAGCTGAAGAAATTGCGTACACATTCCTTGAGCGCGTAGGCATCGGCGAGCAGGCAAACAAATTCCCCGGTCAGCTTTCCGGTGGACAGCAGCAGCGTGTGGCAATTGCCCGCGCGCTTGCTATGCAGCCAAAGATCATGCTTTTCGACGAGCCGACATCTGCACTCGACCCAGAAATGATTAAAGAAGTTCTTGATGTAATGCGTGAACTTGCAGATCAGGGTATGACCATGATCTGCGTTACCCACGAAATGGGTTTTGCACGCGAAGTTGCGGACACAATGGTATTCATGGATCGAGGCCAGATTGTTGAGTACGCACCGTCAAAAGAATTCTTCACCAACCCTCGCGAAGAGCGTTGTAAAGCATTCCTTGATCAGATTCTGAACCATTAAGATACAGTTTAGTCACAAAAAAAGAGAAGCCTCATGGCTTCTCTTTTTTTGTGCACAATCAGTATCATCACAACAAAACAGATTATAAAAAAAGATACCCCCTGCATACGTGACTTCATTTTACATCATGCAGGTGCCCGACAATGTTAATCAGGTTCAAAATAATATTCCCTGTTCTCGATTAAAGCGTCAGTGATCCTTTTGCAAAACAGCCTTATCTAGCTTCCCCCTACCATTTCCCGCCTGTCAGTTTTTTCCAGTCACCAAGGAAACTTGCAAGTCCTTTGTCCGTGAGCGGATGATGAACAAACTGCTGCAACACAGCAAACGGCACAGTAGCTACATCCGCACCTATTAGAGCAGCTTCCAACACATGCATAGGGTGACGTACACTCGCGACCAAAATTTTTGCAGTAAATCCGTAGTTGTCAAAAATGGTTCGAATATCTTCCACCAAGCTCATTCCGTTCTCGGCAATTGCATCAAGACGTCCGATGAACGGGCTTACGTAAGTTCCACCTGCCTTTGCAGCAAGTAACGCCTGCAATGGAGAAAAAATAAGTGTAACATTCGTATCGATACCTTCACTGGAAAGCGTTTTGACTGCCTTCAGTCCTTCAGGAGTCATAGGGATTTTTACAACAACATTATCGCCCATCTTTTTTAGATCATGAGCCTGTAAGATCATACCTGCGGCATCTTCTGCAACTACTTCCAAACTCACAGGTCCTTTTACCACCTCTAAAATTTCTTTTGCCCGATCGCGCCAATCCCCTCCCTCACGAGAAAGAAGTGTAGGATTAGTGGTCACACCATCAATCAAACCCTGATCAGCCGCAGTCCTAATATCTTCTATCTTAGCGGTATCAATAAAAAATCTCATAGTATCTCCTGAAGTTTTTTAGGAAGTACAACCGGCAACCCTATCTATACACTGTCTTCAGCACGTGCAGATAAGATAACCTTTCCATGCTTTTTTTATTTTTCGCTTGACTTTCTCGTCCGTTTTATTCAAAAGACATCTCGCACTTAGTAATCACGTTCTTCAGAACTTGGTTAGTGCATACAATTGATGGCGAGGTAGCTCAGTTGGTTAGAGCATGCGGCTCATATCCGCAGTGTCGGGGGTTCAATTCCCTCCCTCGCTACCATTAGACAAACTAGGATCATAGACTTCGTCTATGATCCTTTTTTATTGTCAAAATAATCCTTTACCCAAAATTAACTGACAGCAGCGTAATTCTCTCAAATATAACTTTAGGAGAAGAGATGAAACACATTCTTTTGCTGTTAATTGCACTTACCATCCCTAACATCGCAACTGCTGATCAAATAATTATTCTGGAAGATGATGCCCCAGATGTAATGGTTTATGACGACATCTCTGAGGAAGAAATCATAATCGATTCAGTCATCGATTATATTGATCCAAATGTCGTCATCATTGATGATAGACAAGAGCCAAACATCGTCATTATCGACGAAAGCCCTGAACCGGATGTAATTATTATCGACGATCGGCACGAACCGGACGTAGTCATTATTAACGACACATCTGAACAAGACATCATTATTATCAACGAATAGTGCTGTTGCTCTTTACCTTTAATGCCAAGACAATATCACCTACTGATGGCCTAACAAATCCTTCACGGCTTTTAATTACTATGACCCTTTTAAAGGGTCTTTTTTTACCTACACACCTCTTCCCAGAATATATCCCCGGCACCTTTACGTCATTTAGTATCCCAACCTACCCGCACTCATATTTTTAAAGACAATATCTAACCACCCGACCGGTTATAACTCTGCTCCCGCCACAACTGACGTGTTGACCTTACTGAGTGCGCTCTATAGAAAAACAAAAGCCACAACTCATAATCAGCTATACGCACCCTTGAGGAACTCTCCTCAATACACAAGGATAACCATGCTACATTCACTCAAAGCTGTTGTTTTCGACTTTGACGGAACCCTTGCGATCCCCACCATTGACTTTAATGAAATGAAACAACGGGCGTATGACGCAGTAAAAACAATCTACCCAAACCTTCCTGACCTTAACGGCCTCCCTCTTCTTGAATGGCTTGATATGGCAAAAAAACAGGCCGCAAAGGAAAACCTTTCCATCCTCGATGCAATGGATAAGGCGGCCATCAGCGCTGCTAAAGATGTTGAACTCGAAGCCGCAGCACGGAGCGATGTATTCACATGGACTCGAAACCTGCTTTCTGAATTGCGCAAAAGAGACATTACCCCTTGTATTGTTACACGCAACTGCACAGAAGCTGTCCGCATTGTTTTTCCGGATGTAGATCAATATTGCCCTGTAGTTCTCACCCGAGACGATGTCCCTATCGTAAAACCAGATCCAGACCACCTGCACAGAGCACTTGCTCTGGTTAGCTGCCTGCCTCATGAAGCAATCATGACTGGTGACCATTTGATGGATATTCATACTGGCAAAGCTACCGGAACCCTTACCGCAGGAGTCTGCACCGGAGAAGCCACCCGAGAAGAATTTGAAGCAGAAAACCCAGACTTTATAGCAGCAGACTGTTGGGATCTATTCTTGCAGCTTGCTAAATTTGAAAAATAAAAGCCAACACAAAAAGACAAGCAGCTACAACCACGCCTAATTATCACTGACTGACAAGTTTAACGCGGTACAATCACGCAGTACCCTCCCTAAAAGCTTATCAGGAGAATACCATGAAAGGCATACGGCTCTTGCTTCTTTTCTGGCTGACTATTTCTGCTATTTCAAATCCCGCATTTGCAACTGTTTCACCGAATCCGGCAACGGACTTCACAAAAGCAGCGAATGCCCAGTGGTTGGAAATTCTACCTTTTGCTAACGAACAGGATTTTAAGGATGCCGCAAAAGGGCTCATTACTCCGTTGCCAAACAACGGCATCATTAAAGATACCAAGGGGCGAGTTGTCTGGGATATGCAGGCATTCCAGTTTGTTCTGAAAGAAAAGAAAGCGCCTGACACCGTCAACCCTAGCCTATGGCGTCAAATGCAACTTGTCATGCAGGGTGGCTTATTCAAAGTCTGCGACAGGCTCTACCAAGTACGTAATGCTGACCTTTCAAACATGACGATCATTGAAGGGGATACAGGCATTATTGTCATAGACCCGCTCATCTCTGCAGAAACAGCAAAAGCAGCGTTAGATCTCTACTACACACATCGCCCCAAAAAACCGATTGTAGCGGTATTTTATTCCCATAGCCACGTGGACCATTTTGGTGGAGTACGCGGTATTATCGATGAAAAAGACGTTAGCGACGGTAAAATAAAAATCATCGCCCCAGAAGGTTTTACCGAAGCCGCCGTTTCAGAAAACATCTATGCGGGTAATGCCATGAGTCGCAGAGCCACATATATGTATGGCAACCTGCTTCCCCCATCTCCAAAAGGACAAGTAGGGGCAGGTCTTGGCACTACTACGTCTACTGGCACGGTTACTCTGATTCTTCCTACCGACCTCATTAAAGAAACCGGTCAAAAAATGACTATTGACGGACTTGATTTCGAGTTCCTCATGGCTCCGGGTTCTGAAGCACCGGCAGAAATGCACTGGTACGTAAAGCAGCTTAAAGCCATTTCTGCAGCTGAAAACTGCACCCATACCCTGCATAACACGTACACACTGCGTGGTGCCAAAATCCGCAACCCACTCGCATGGTCCAAATACCTCGACCAGACTATCCAGCTGTGGGGTAAAAATGCTGAAGTCCTCTACGCAATGCATCATTGGCCAGTATGGGGAAATGAAGCGGTTATTAAAAACCTTAAAATGGCTCGTGACGGATACCGATACATCAACGACCAGACCCTCCGCCTTGCCAACATGGGATACACTCCAGATCAAATTGCAGAACAAATCCGCTTCCCTGAAAAACTGGCTCAACACTGGGCAATGCGCGGCTATTATGGATCAGTATATCATAACGTCAAAGCTACATATGTGTTCTATCTTGGCTGGTTCGACGGCAACCCATCTAAACTGCACGTATTGTCTCCTGTTAAAGCAGCCAAAAAGTATGTTGAATACATGGGCGGAGCAAAAGAAGTCCTCTCCAAAGCACGCAAGGCCTACGAAAACGGCGAATACCGATGGGTAGCTGAAGTAGGTAACCACGTCGTTTTTGCCGACCCTTCCAACAAGGAAGCACGTATGCTCGTGGCAGATGCATTAGAACAACTTGGATATCAGGCTGAATCCGGCCCATGGCGTAACTTCTACCTTACTGGTGCACAGGAGTTACGAAACGGTGTGAAAGAGCTGCCTGCACCAAACACTGCCTCGCTGGATTTTATTCAGGCAATGGACACATCCATGTTGCTGGACTACACAGGCATTCGCCTCAATCCGGAAAAAGCCGCTGGGAAAAATATCATCATTAATCTAGTGCTTACTGACACCTCTGAAAAGTTCGTACTGGAACTTCAAAACTCAGCACTATCCAACCGGACTGGAGCAGCCGAAAACGCCGACCTCACCATCGAGATGCCGCGTGCACTATTGAATAAAGTATTCCTTAAAGAAACCACACTCGCAGATGCAGTCAAAACAAGCGAAATAAAAGTCACCGGCGACGAGAAAAAGCTTCACGCGCTTCTAGGAATGCTCGACAACTTCCCGTTCTGGTTCAACATCGTTACTCCAAACATACCGCTACCCAAAAACTAATAAAAAAAGGCACGACGGATAAACGTCGTGCCTTTTCTTTTGAAAGCAGAAGAATATTGATAACCGTTGATGAGATAATCTGCTTTCAATAAATTCTTTTTCTATCCAACCAGCAACAAACGGATACCGCCACCCCATATGGTTTTGTTAGCAAATTCACTTGCCTGAGCGCGATGTGCAATACCATGCAGTGCACCAACACGAATGTAATTTTTATAAATATCCCAATGCCCTCTATGAAGGAACTGTTCTGCAAGTGAGCATACATACTGAGATGGCAGCTCAATATTCCGTTCTGCAAGTGCAAAATCTACAAGCAGCGCATTAGGTGCAATTCGTTTACATTCACGCACGATCTGTTCTGCCACTTCCGGGTCAACCTGATGCAGCTCGAAGTTCACAATGCAAAGATCAAACGAATCGTCTTTTGCGCTCAAAAAAGAACGCCCCTCTTGCAGTTCCGTTTGAGAGCGCGCCAGCACTGAGTGCAACCCATCATGATTGAGGACTTCAAGTTGCTCAACAACGTTAGATAAGGCGTACGACAGCGCATCTGTATTCTCACCAATCACAAACACTCTACGGGCACGAGCCTTACGCACAAGTCTCACGGTTTGCTCGACCGTACTTGTGACAATTGTTTTCCATAAAAATGCTGTAATGGCTTTCACGCTAACTTCCTCTTCTTAAGACACACCATCTGCAAGCACCCGCTGAATTTCATCACGTACGACCTGCTTCACCTGTTCCATCTCCGGCAAGGCAGGTAACGTATCAAGCAGACGCACCATCAAACCACGTTCATCTAACAACCGCATAGAAGCACGGTACTCAAGTCCAAACACCCAACTGGATAACAGCAGTTTGAAATCATTAACGTACTGCATATCACCGTACTTTACAGATTCACCATTAAGAACATTGTACAACACCTCAGGGGTATACAGAGTTGCGCCCTCTTCCAGCCCCATGTTTACAACATCGTTCATCGAACCATCATGTGTAAAATTAGATACCAACACTGGAAAAATATCCAGCTTGTCACTATCGCGCACAATATGGGTGGCAACACGGATGTGTTCAGGAAGTGCTGAAGGCAGAACAAATTTATTATGCATGGCAACGACAGATCGTACAGCACGTTGAATTTCTACAGGCTCATGCCCCAACACCTGCTCATATTTTAAAATACGACAGCCAAGAATACCGTGATTCACAGATTCCCGATCGCTATAAGTTTTATACAGCCTGAACTGTTCAAACCGCCCTACGTCATGAAACAACGCACCAAGCAGCGTAATTTTCATCGTCATAGAATCCAGCTGCAACGAATCCACAATCTGTTTTGCATTCTCAAAGACCCGCAACGTATGATCGCGTTTTAAGTCGATATACTGCTGATCGTCGCTGCCAGCCTGCACATATCCTGCTACATACTGTGCAAACCATTCTTGATAGGTGGTGATATCTGGTGCCATGGCTATTCTGTATTACTTAAGATTTTTTCTCTGCTTCAATTTGAGCTCCAGCCTCACGCTCAGCTATCTCTGCCTCACGTCTAGCCTTTGCATCTTCATTCCACTCATCCCACTGTTTTTCCCTGAAAAAGCCTTTCGGTCCAAAAAGAACCCGCAGGTAGGTAATAATGAACATGAAAAAGATAAATATTAGCGCATATTGCCCGTACTTTGTGGAAATAAAGTTTGTTATGGCTTCGTCAAGACTCTTTGATTCAACAACACTCTGAAGCCACGATGAAAACTTTTCAAACACTCGAACCTCCTGTATTACACCTGCTCTTTGAATCCAAGCATAGCAGAATTAACTTCATACAACATCAAACTCGTACATATGAAAAAACATTCTTCTATTTTTTCAAAAGAGTACAAATAAGGACTTGGAAATCCTGTTGTCCCGATGTTTTGATTCTGCTACGTTCCTTTGATACTAACTAGTACCAGTTATTCCGTAAAACTAGTCCCATAAACCCTGTTCAAAAACCTTCCACAGTAGTTGCGAACCATGTCAGATTTTGTACATTTACACTGCCATACTGAATACAGCCTTCTTGATGGCGCTATCCGTTTAGGAGACCTTTGTCAAAAGGCTTCTGAGTTCAACATGCCTGCCGTTGCCATTACTGACCACGGCAACATGTATGGTGCCGTCTACTTTTACCTCATGGCTAAAAAAGCCGGTCTCAAGCCTATTATCGGTTGCGAAGTCTATGTTTCGCACGGTGACCATACAGACAAAGCCAGTGAGTTCGCCAAAAGGCGCTACCACTTGGTGCTACTTGCTAAAAACGAGAATGGGTACAAAAATCTTTGCAAAATCGTAACGGAAGGTTGTGTTAACGGCTTCCACTACAAGCCACGTGTAAGTAAAGAAGTGCTGCGCGAGCACAGTGACGACCTTATTGCTCTTTCCGCTTGTCTTGCGGGTGAAGTTCCTCGTTATCTGTTAAACAACGGCATGGAAGAAGCAGAAGAAGTCGCAAAAGAATACGCAGAAATTTTTCCTGACAGGTTCTACCTTGAACTGCAATCAAACGGGCTTAAAGAACAGGATGAGCTTAATGATAAGCTTATTGAGCTGTCAAAACGCACAGGGCTTCCGCTTGTGGCAACTAACGACTGCCACTACCTAAACGCCTCAGACGTTGAAGCGCACGACACCCTGCTTTGTATCCAGACCGGTGCAAAAGTGCAGGATGAAAAACGTATGCGCTTTGACACCACAGAACTGTACTACAAGTCTCCGGAAGAAATGAAGGCTGCCTTTGCCCATGTTCCGGAAGCTATTTCCAACACAGTCAAAATTGCAGATCAGATTGATATCGAGCTGACACTGGGCGAATATTACTTCCCTGAATACGACCTGCCTAAAGGCATGACCATGGCGGAAGAATTCAGCCGCATGTGCCGAGAGGGTCTGCAAAAACGTATTGATGTCGTTCCGTACGAAATTGATAAAAAAGTGTACTGGGACAGACTTGAGCTTGAGCTTAAAGTTATTAACGACATGGGCTTCCCTGCCTACTTCCTCATCGTACAGGACTTTATTAACTGGGCAAAGGACAATGGTATTCCTGTAGGGCCGGGTCGTGGTTCCGCTGCAGGTTCCATTGTCGCGTGGGCTCTGCGTATTACCAACCTTGACCCTATTCCGTATGACCTGCTCTTCGAACGATTCCTGAACGTTGAGCGTGTATCCATGCCGGATATCGACGTTGACTTCTGCGAACGCCGTCGTGGTGAAGTTATCCGATATACCATGGAGCAATATGGCGAAGACAAAGTTGCCCAGATCACGACCTTCGGTAAAATGAAGGCAAAAGCGGTAATTAAAGACGTTGCTCGTGCTCAAGGTCTAACATTCCAAGAAGGTGATAAGATATCCAAACTTATCCCTGATGAAATGAAAATGACCATCCAAAAAGCGTTGGCAGCGGAACCTGAGCTTGCAACTCTGTACCGCAACGATCCTTCCGTTACCAAGCTCATCGATATTTCCCTTCGTCTTGAAGGTCTCTGTCGTCACGCGTCCACCCACGCGGCTGGTGTTGTTATCTCCGACAAACCAATGGTTGAATACCTGCCATTGTACCGAGATAAAAAAGGCGGCAGGGTTACACAGTTCGATATGAAAAAGGTTGAAGAAGTCGGCCTTGTAAAATTCGACTTCCTCGGACTGCGTACCATGACTGTTATTCAGGATGCGGTCGATAACATCGGACTTGCAGGTAAGCCTCAACCAGACCTCGACACACTGCCATTCGATGATGAAGCAACATATGAACTTTACCAGCGCGGTGATACCGACGGTATTTTCCAGGTAGAATCGTCTGGCATGCGTACCTACCTGCGCATGCTCAAGCCAAGTTGTTTTGACGATATTATCGCGATGCTCGCCCTCTACCGACCGGGGCCTTTGAACTCCGGTATGGTAGATGAATTCATTAAGCGTAAACACGGCGAAGTGCCTGTTGTTTACCCACTTCCTTCTCTGGAAGACTGCCTGAAACCTACATACGGCGTTATCGTATATCAGGAACAGGTAATGCAGATCGCGCAGATTGTTGGCAACTACACTCTTGGTGGTGCGGACTTGCTACGTCGCGCAATGGGTAAAAAGATTGCGGAAGCAATGGCGCAGGAGCGTACCAAGTTCGTTGCCGGTGCTGCTGAAAACAATATTCCAAAAGAAAAGGCCGACGAAATCTTCGACCTCATGGAACAGTTTGCAGCATACGGTTTTAACAAATCCCACTCTGCTGCATACGCGCTTATCTCCTATTGGACTGCGTACTTAAAAGTTCACTATCCTGTAGAGTTCATGGCTGCCCTCATGACTTCAGAGATGGGCAACCAAGACAAGGTACTTAAATACGTTGCAGCTTGTCGCGACATGGGCGTTTCCGTTAAACAGGCAAACGTACAAGCATCCCGGCGACAGTTCACGGTGCATAACGGCGAAGTTATCTTTGGTCTCGGCGCTATTAAAACAGTGGGTGATGAAGCTATCCGCGAAATAGTCGAAGCTCGGGAAGAAGATGGCGAATTCCAATCCATGCTCGACCTTGCCTGCCGCGTTAACCTGAGAAAAGTTACCAAACGCGTACTGGAAAACCTCATCAAGGGCGGTGCAATGGACTGCTTCGGTGTTTCCCGCCGCGGCATGTTGGCAGCTTTGGACAACGTTGTTGCCAAGGCACAAAAGAAAGCCAAGGACAAAGATTCCAATCAAGTCTCCTTGTTCACCATGATCTCTGAAGAGCCGAAAGTTATCGGAGGCATCGGATTTGACTGTGAAGAACAGACCCTTGAAGAATTTGACGACGAACAGAAGCTGCGCTTTGAAAAAGATGCTCTAGGCTTCTACTTAACAAGCCATCCGTTGCAGCCTTTCCGTCGTGAATTACACCGCCTGCACTTGCAACCTCTGGAAGAAGCAGCCGACCTTGAGCAAGGTGCCGAAATCAAATGTGCAGTTCTTGTAACCGCCATGAAGGAACACATTACCAAGAAAGGAAGCAAAATGGCCTTCATGGATATTGAAGACCTGACTGCATCCGGCGAGCTTGTTGTTTTCCCTGAAGCCTATAC
The DNA here is from genome assembly GCF_900129975.1 of Halodesulfovibrio marinisediminis DSM 17456. Taxonomy (NCBI): domain Bacteria; kingdom Pseudomonadati; phylum Thermodesulfobacteriota; class Desulfovibrionia; order Desulfovibrionales; family Desulfovibrionaceae; genus Halodesulfovibrio; species Halodesulfovibrio marinisediminis. The sequence goes on along the minus strand of NZ_FSRG01000003.1, from coordinate 325,555 downwards.
CGAAGGCAAAGAACTTTTTCAGAGTGAACAGCCGCTTTTACTGACCGCCAGAATCAGCGACCAACAGAACAACGAAGATTCTGACGATGAAGATGCTGTAAAAGAAATTAAGCTGTTATGTGAGAAAGTTGAGTCACTCTCTGAAGCATGTCAGTGCAATCTTGAGCCGACAACAATTGACATACCACATAATAAACTTTGCGTTCAAGCCATCGCAGAACTTAAAGAAATTTTAGTAAAACATAATGGTCCCGTTCCGGTATACGTACGGGCCATGATCAGTGACTCTGATGCTATTTTTAGTCTGGATGAAGCATACTCTATTCATCCGGGCCCACAATTCGAAAAAGACTATGCCAATTGGAAAGGAGTTGTCCATGGCTAAAGGTATCTGGCGGCTTACTGTGCGTTCCGATTTTGCAGCCGCACACGCACTGCGCAACTATGATGGTAAGTGCGAAAATATTCACGGACACAACTTTGCTGTTGAAGCTGTGGTAGAAGGTGACAAGCTTTCTGAAGATGTTGAAATTCTGCTTGATTTCAAAGTAATGAAAAACAAACTGAAAGAAGTAACAGAGCTTATTGATCATAAAGATTTGAACTGCACACCTCCTTTTGACAAAATGAACCCTTCTTCTGAGAATCTTGCCCGCTTCATCTATCAAGAGCTTGGCAAGCGCATCGAGTCATACGGTGTGCGGGTCTACTCCGTAACTGTGTCTGAAAAAGCTGCACAGTCTGCGACCTATCTGGAGTTGTAAGACATGATGGATTTGAACTGGCAGGTTATTTTTGAAATTTCCATTACGCTCTTTCTGATTTTTGACCCACTGGGTAACGCTGCAGTGTGTCTGCCGATGCTTGGTGCTTTTACGCCCAAACAGCAGCGACAAATTATGCTGCGTGAAGTTGTTATTGCGCTTGGAATCATCCTTCTGTTCACCTTCCTTGGCGACAACCTGCTGGGCCTACTTAATATCCACCACTCTACCCTGCGTATTGCGGGCGGCATCATTCTGCTAATTATTTCCATGAAGATGGTATTTCCACAGGGAAGCGGCTCTTCAGCTGACCTTGAAAAAGATCCGTTTATTGTACCAATTGCGGTTCCTCTTCTGGCCGGTCCTTCACTGTTGGCAGCAGTAATGCTCTACGCAGCACGCTCTCAGGAAAGCCCACACGGTAACACAGAGTTGCTGGTGGCTATTTTCCTGTCATGGCTTGTTACTGCAATTATCCTACTCTGCTCCTCATCTCTCACTAAAATTCTGGGACAACGAGGACTGCGAGCAACAGAACGCCTTATGGGGCTTATCCTCATCTTTATGGCTGTTCAAATGCTTGAAGACGGTATCCGTATGTTCGTAGAGACATTCTAAGATTCCTTCTTAAACAACTAAGCCCCTCTTACAATTTAAGAGGGGCTTTTTTTATTTCCCATTCTCTGAGAATGTAATACCACTATCGCAATTAAGCCCCACTAAGCATACCGCATGCTGATAATATCTTTTTTCGGATCATCTGTTGAAATATCTGCACCGACTATTCCTCTCAAGCAAGCTCGCATAGCCTTGTAAGAACCACAATGCCCCCTTCTACGTGCCCCAGCTTTTCTTGTTCTCTTCACTATACCCCCATAACACGCTGTGCTTTAAGTAAATTCTTGCACACAGCACTGCACATACAAAAACAAACAATACGCTGTTTTCATTCGCCTTTCCCCTTAACCACCTGAATTATCTTGCTCATTCCCCTTGCCCGATGTGCAAATAAATACACATGCCTGCATATATTTTGTACACAATTTGAACATTGTGGAATTGCAACACTGCAACTAGCTGAAATACCGTACACAAAAAAAATGGCATAGCTATTGCTAAAACAAAGCATGTGCAACACACTGTGCACGTAACATGATGGCTGCATTAATACGATGTCACCTCACTACAATTTTGTAGATCGTTTTTTTCACTCTATCCGTTAGCATCCAATGCACTGTGCATTGTTAATGCAGCCATCATGCTATCTATAAAACAAACACAGTAGTAATTATATACAAAAATATTATCACCAATAAAAATTTACTGCACGACAAGGGGGAGGGACGCCTATGAATTGTCCAAATTGCAATACCAAACTGCATATGACTGAACGAAAGGGAATTGAAATAGATTATTGTCCAGACTGTCGCGGTATTTGGCTCGACAGAGGGGAACTGGATAAAATTGTGGAAAAGACTCTAGCCGATGAACAAGAGCATCACCAGATACGAACACCACAGCAAGGCGTACAAGTTTCTCCAAATGGTTTCCCAGAAATACACCATCGAGAGCAATACGATTCGCACAACCATAAATACGGTCATAAAAAACACCGTAAGCCTTGGTTTATGGATCTATTTGACTAAAGACCTTCATACAAAGAGCCGCAGGATAATACATACGGACATGTAACTGCCCCGCTACGTTACATACAAGTAATTTGTTAAAACAGTACCCCTCCTCGGCAGCAACATTTACTGGCTCTACCATTCAAAGTATTACCTGCAGCTCTTTTTTACATAGATTAGTTAATCATCCCAAAATGACGAACAAACAACTTGAAACAAGCAAGAGGGGAGAGCTGGCTCCCTACACACTTGCGGTAGCACAGCCCGCGATCACACATCACACACCTGAGTAAAAGCAACTAACTACTACCTAAAGAAAAACAAAACGTACTATTCGAAAAACGCGAAAGGGGTGAGTTCAAAAAAACTCACCCCTTTCTTGTATTCACTGCATGTTACAAAAAATTTGTGCAATTTTTAGTCGCTTACAATGCACAAATGACACCTATCTGAGCAATTTTCAAACATCAGCAGAAGCAGCTATATTCTTGAACATGTAACATACTAGTCTCATAGTTTTTTCATTTTCGGCACGTACTTTGCTCTAACTCAAACAAGAACAAGCAACAGCTTCCACATCAATCATTGATGGTTCGCTCAAATGAGCGAATAAGACTATAAGATGAATAGCTACTGCAACACTACTGAAACAAACAAAACGTATTAATACGGATAAACATATACATTACCAGCACGACTACATAGTTACTAAAGTGCGTTTAAGGAGAATATTATGACATGCCATAACTATAATGTAGATCGCACTATAATTAACAATACTAACGGGAAGATAGAACGCTATACAGACGGAAACGGCATCTGGATGGAACGCAAAGAAAAAGATCGTCTTCTAAAGCAAATGCTTTCCCAAAAGCTCTCAAATCCTAAGGTGCAACGTAAACAACTACCATCGATCTCCCCGACAACTGAAGATATGCTCACAGACGCCGGAAGTGACTACGGCACATACTTCGCCTACAAGTACCACGGTAATTATGCCCGTACACTACATAAATAAACGCTAAGGCCTCTTAGCGGCGAAATATACGCATCAGGAAGAATGACCCAAATATGGTCATATCCCCAGCAAAAAGTCAGGCTCATCCCATCCTGGCTTTTGCGCCAGAAAAAAAGCCGGAGCATTTTGCTCCGGCTTTTCTTTATTCTCATACAGAGACACCTAACAATGCGTCTGCATCGCACAGGTACATTCTATTTTTTATCAAACAATTCCTGAACAGCTTCTTTAATGCCACTCTTATTAAGGCCAAGTTGCTCACGCAATTCAATCTGTGATCCGTGCTCAATCCATTTGTCAGGGATACCCAAGCGCTTTACTTTACACTTACCTAAAGCGCCACTGTCAGACAAAAATTCAAGCACAGCAGAGGAGAAGCCGCCCTGCAGCGCATTTTCTTCAAGCAACAACAAGGAGTCATGTGTGTTCACAAGTTCAAGCAACTGCTCTTCAGGAAGTGGTTTTACGCAACGAGCGTTAAAGACAGTGGCCTGTTTTCCTGTTTCTGCAGCCAGTTCTTTCACTGCCTCAACTGCAGGGTATGTTCTGGAACCTACAGCGACAACAGCTACCCCTTCACCCTGAACCAGTATTTCACCGGTACCAATAGCAAACGGTTCCGGCTTCTCTTTTAAAGGAACGCCGTAGCCAGCGCCACGCGGGTAACGGATAGCCACAGGACCGTCATGCTTAAGCGCTGTTGCCATACAGTCCGCCAATTCAGCTTCACTGGAAGGAACCAGCACTGTCATATTTGGAATATGGCGCATGAAGCTCAGATCAAATACACCGTGGTGTGTCGGGCCATCTTCACCCACAATACCACCACGATCCAGACAGAAAACAACCGGCAGATTCTGCAAACAAACGTCATGAACAATCTGATCATACGCGCGTTGCATAAAGGTGGAGTAAATCGCTACACATGGACGGTATCCCTGAGTAGCAAGACCTGCTGCAAAGGTTACAGCATGCTGCTCACATATGCCCACATCGATAAACCGATCCGGAAATTTCTTTTCGAAGCAGGCCGTACCAGTACCCTCTGGCATTGCCGCAGTAATCGCCATAATGCGATCATCCTGCTCTGCAAGATCACATAAGGTATTGCCGAAAACTTCTGTATAGGTAGGCACAGTGTTAATCTTGGCTGCTTTCTTAGCCTGACCAGTTTCAGGTTCAAAGCGTCCTACACCGTGAAAGAATGTCGGGTTAGATTCAGCAGGAGCGTAGCCCTTGCCCTTCTTGGTAAGAACATGCAACAGCACAGGCTCATCAAGATCCTGATACAGTCTGAATGCACGCTGCAAGGCTTTAATATCGTGACCGTCAACCGGCCCCATGTAGTTAAACTGGAACGCTTCAAACAGCATCCCCGGCGTAAAGAAACTTTTTAAACTATGCTCACTACGACGAGCATAATTGAGCATTTCTTCACCAATAGCAGGAACCGCGTTAAGGATCGTCTCTACATCCTTTTTAAACCTGCGCACCCAGCGGGAAGACAGGTTACGGGACATAAAGTGCGACATCGCCCCAACGTTCTTGGAGATAGACATCTCGTTATCGTTAAGAATAACGAGCATTTTCTTATCAATATGACCAGCCTGATTAAGCCCCTCGAAAGCAAGGCCCGCTGTCATGGAACCATCTCCGATAATAGAGATCACTTCATTTTTCTTGCCAGCCAAATCTCGCGCGACAGCCATACCTAAGGCAGCTGAAATGGAAGTAGATGAATGCCCTACTCCAAAATGGTCATACGAGCTTTCTGCAATTTTTGGAAAACCGCTTACGCCGTCTTTGGTACGCAAGGTATGAAAATCATCCTTACGTCCTGTCAACAGCTTCCAAGCATAGGCTTGATGGCCGACGTCCCATACAAGCTTATCATGATCGAAATCAAAAACTGACATCAATGCAAGGGTCAGCTCAACAACTCCAAGAGAAGGAGCAAGATGACCACCAGTTTGAGAAACTACGGAAATTATCTCTTCACGCAACTCCCCTGCAAGCCGCTCAAGCTGTGATAGATCAAGCTTGCGGACATCAGACGGCAAATTCATGCTGTCCAGTAGGCGAGGAGAAGATTGGCTCTTATCAGGCATTATAAATCCGGGGTGCTATTAGTTAGGAATGAAGCTTCAAACCGTTGCAGACAAAGGTAGTGTACTCTTTATGAAACTCTGTCAACAATGTACTGGGCAAGCTTACGCAAAAACTGTGCTTCTGCACCGTCGCCCCCTGCAAGCTGTTCTACTGCATTATCAACAAGTTGCTGAGCCAGCTCGCGGCTTTTTTCGATACCAAGCATGCTTGGGTAAGTGTTTTTACCCTGTTCAATATCACTGCCTACAGGCTTACCAAGTTCTTCTTCAGTTCCAGTTTCGTCTAAAATGTCATCTACAATCTGGAACGCTGCACCGATGTTTGCACCATACGTACGAATGCGTTCGAGATCTTCAGCACTGGCTCCACCCAAAATTGCACCACACTCACATGAGCATCGAATAAGCGCGCCTGTTTTCATTGCGTGCATTGTCTGTAATTCTTCAAGAGAGACATTATCACGACCGGTAAAAGCCATATCAAGCTGCTGGCCACCGACCATACCGCCAGAGCCCGCCGCAACTGCCATTGTATTAATAGCTGCCAACACGGAAGCTGCAGAAATATGCTCCGCTGTCTCTGTCATCAAGACAAAAGCTTCTGTTAACAGACCGTCACCTGCAAGAATTGCAGTTGCTTCGTCAAAAGCCTTGTGGTTGGAAGGCTTTCCACGACGCAAATCATCATCGTCCATCGCTGGCAGATCATCATGCACAAGAGAGTAAGAGTGAATACATTCAATAGCAGAAGCAAACGGCATTACATGCTCTTTGTTTGCGCCAAACATAGCCGCAACGAAAAGGCACAACACAGGACGCAAACGTTTGCCGCCAGCAAGCAGACTATATTCCATTGAATCAAGTAAGCGCTGAGGAATATTTCTGTTATGCAAACAGGTAGAAAGAAATTCTTCAACAGATGCAGCCTCAGTCTTCAGTGCAGATTTAAACTCCTGCACACTCATCATAGTCATCGTATATTCCACCTAGTCTGCTGTGGTAGCAGCTGCTGTTTCTTCTTCGAACGGAACCTCGCCTTCTTCTGTAAAAAGACGAATCTCATTGCGCGCATTTTCAAGCTGAGTACGACATTCTTTAGAAAGGGTCATTCCTTCCTTGTACAATGCCACACTTTTTTCCAAAGCAAGCTCACCTGTTTCTAAAGACTCAACGATAGCCTGAAGCCGCTTTAGCTGCGCTTCAAAATTTTTCTTTTTTGCTGCCATGAGTAACTCTCTTATTTCTTCGCTGTAAAAAGCGGAATAGGATCAACGGCTACGCCTGAAACATTCAAGCCAAAATGCAGGTGTGGACCAGTTACACGACCTGTGGAACCAACCTGACCAATGACCTGCCCTTTCTTAACAGTTTCCCCTTCACGTACAAGCAATTTTGACATGTGAAAGTACATACTGACAACGCCTTGCCCGTGATCAATATATATTGATTCACCGGAGAAAAAATGTGAAGCGGCTATTCGTACAACACCGTCTGCACATGCCTTAATTGATGTCCCTTTTTTGCCGCGCAGATCAATACCACTATGTGCCTTACGTGGCTTACCATTAAAGAACCGTTGAACACCAAATTCACTACTTACGCCTCCCGGAACAGGACGAAGAAAATCAGCATCCCACTTTCGCTCTGCCGCAAGAGATGTCATCATACTGCGAACAGTTGCCCGCTCTGCATAATGTCGATCCAGACTCTTTTTACTTAACTCAACGTATTTCCTATCTACATTAAGATGCTGCTCTCGATATTTTTTATGCTGCACCGGAATTGTACGAGTCACAATATTAGTCCCCGCAGCTGTTTCTTCTACTGCAGAAACTTGCAGAGTCTTTTCTGAAAAATCACGAGGCAGCGCCAACAATGCAACACCCCGGTACCCGTCACTATCTTTCACACAACTTACGGAAATTTCTGTATTGTTCCACTTCAAACAAACAGGAGCCTGAGCGTTTGTGTGTACTGTAACTAAAAACGCTCTGCCGTTCATGGCATGTTCAGGCAAATCAATGCGTAGTGCTCCCAATGCAGGAACAACACTGAGCAGAACAAAACAGATCAATAAGATAGTACGACGAATCATTCATCACTCCCATTCTTTTCCACAGTTTCAACTTGAACACCAACAGAACCGTCCGCCACCATCACATTCAAATGCTCACCCTTGGCGACATCATCAACGCTACGGACAAATGTACCATCAGCCTTTTGAACTAAACTGTATCCTCTCTCCAAAGGCTTTCGAGGATCAAGACTTTCTAGCATGATAGAAAAACGATCAAGTGTGCGTTCAGCCGTTGCAAGCATTCCATCCCCAGCCCATTGTAAACGACTCTTTAAGCTCTGCACCTTCTGCAACTGGTAGTTGATCGAATCTTCACCGAAAGCACGCTTTATCCGCTCTTCACCGTATGTCACGGCCCGTTCAGCGTTTTCAAGTTTCAGAACAACAGCTCTTTCAAGACGCTCAGTAAGCCCAACAAACTGCTCATCCAGCCGTTTCAAGCGCTGCACAGGAGACAACCACCCCAGCCCACGTTCCAACGTGGTCAGACTATGCTCTTTTGCACCCAACTGCTGCTCTATTCTGCGAGCTAAGCGAATCTCCAATTCATCCAGAGACTGAATCAACATGGAGCGTTCAGGCCATAGCAGCTGGGCAACATGGCTTGGGGTCGCAGCACGGACATCTGCTGTCATATCAGCAATCGTCGTATCTACTTCATGCCCCACACCGGCAATAACAGGTATTCTGGAACCAAAAATTTTCTCAGCAAGCGTTTCATCATTAAACGCCCACAAGTCCTCAATAGAACCGCCGCCACGAATGAGCACTATAACATCCGCCCATCCTTCAGCATTAATTCTATCCATCTGCGCTGCTAACTGCCCTGCTGCAAGATCTCCCTGCACCAAGGCCGGATAAATTCTAATATGGGTACCCCAGCCACGGGTAGCAGAGATACGTAAAAAGTCCTGAATAGCTGCACCTGAAGGAGCGGTAATTACAGCAACCTTTTCAGGATGGTACGGCAGAGAACGCTTGCGCGTGGAGTCGAAGAAACCTCTTGCGCTCAGCTTTTTCTTCAGTTCTTCAAATTCCATAAAGAGCTTACCAAGCCCCACATCCTGTGCAAGCTCAACAACAAGCTGATAGCTGCCGCGCGGAGGGTACACATTCAATCTGCCAGCACACATAATCTCCGAACCATTCTGCATGGTACGGGCAAGGCAGGGTCTCGGTCCATCTTCAAAAACTTCACCGGTAAGGGGATCGAACCGCTCATCGCCGCGTTGGTTCCCCTTAAACCAGACACAGTTCAGCACAGCATCTGTGTCCTTGAGAGAGAAATATAAGTGACCGGAAGCAGGACGCGAAAGGTTAGAAACCTGACCGCGCACCCACACAAACGGAAACGCACCCTCAATGGTCTTCTTGAGGGCGTCTGTTAATTCTCTGACTGTTAAAATCTGACTCATTCCGTAGTTTGCCTCCGGCAAGTCTCGACGGGCAGAACCTGCCTTACATCCGCATCACCGATTAGGTGAGACGCTTACCATTCTACACGAATGCTAGAAAAACGCTCCTGTTGCGTGCATGCGCAACAGGAGCATCATATTTTACTCAGGTAACAGCTACCGTGTATTCACTTTTATTACTGCGCAAGTAATATACAGAGAAATACCCAGTAGACAGGAACGGTTGACTAACCGATGTTCCATCCTGCGTATACTTTTTCTTTCCACTCTTTAAATGCTTCAATGAAGCCTTCAACTGGAAGTTCTGTTTTCTCACCTGTACGACGGTCTTTAGCTTCAATGATGCCATTTTTAAGACCGCGGCCACCAACAACAAGCTGCATTGGGATGCCGATGAGGTCCGCATCTTTGAACTTAACCCCCGGACGCTCTTTACGATCATCCACAAGCACGTCAATGCCCTGCTCTTTCAGGAAGGTGTAGATCTCGTCTACTTTGTCATTAACTTCGTCACTCTTAATGTCGAGGTTTACAACAAGCGCTTCAAATGGAGCAATCGGAGGCGGGAAGCAGATACCGTTCTCGTCGTGGTTCTGCTCAATACAAGCAGCAACAACACGAGAAACACCAATACCGTAACAACCCATGAGCATTACCTGCTCTTTGCCGTTCTCATCAAGGAAAGTACAACCAAGAGATTCTGAGTACTTAGTACCGAGTTTGAAAACGTGACCAACTTCGATGCCTTTAGGGAGGCTAATTTCTTTGCCACACTTAGGACATACGTCATTTTCGGTGATAACGCGAAGGTCTGCGTAACCGGTAAGCTCAACATCACGCTTCAGACAAACGTGCTTGAGGTGCGCGTCAGCTTTGTTTGCACCAACAATCCAGTCAGTCGCAAAACGCAGCTCATTATCTGCATAAATACGCTTAACGTTGAGTTTCACAGGGCCTGCGAAACCTACTGGAGCACCGGTCCATTCGCGAACCTGCTCAGGTGTTGCCATCTCAAGAGTGTCTGCCTGAAGCAGGTTCTTGAGTTTAACATCGTTAAGCTCTCTGTCGCCACGAACAAGCGCTGCAACAGGCTCACCGTCTGCATCAAAAAGAAGAGTCTTAACAAATGCAGTTGCAGGAGCATTAAGGAAGCTGGAAACTTCTTCAATGGTGCGTGCATTCGGGGTTGAAACTTCTTCCATTGGGGTTTCAAGCGCTGCGCACTCTTCACCTGAACATAAAATCTCTGCACGTTCTACGTTTGCTGCGTAGGAACAGGAATCACATACTACGATGGTATCTTCACCTGTTTCTGCAAGCACCATAAATTCGTGAGAGAAGCTGCCGCCGATGGAGCCGCTGTCTGCTTCTACCGGACGGAACTCAAGTCCCATACGGGAGAAGATGGCATTGTATGCTGCATACATTGCGTCATAGCTTTCATCGAGACCTGCCTGATCTTTATCGAAAGAGTAAGCATCTTTCATGATGAATTCACGACCACGCATAAGACCGAAACGAGGGCGAACCTCATCGCGGAACTTAGTCTGAATCTGGTAAAGATTCATAGGCAGCTGACGGTAGGAACGTACTTCGCCGCGCACGATATCAGTAATAACTTCTTCGTGTGTCGGGCCAAGACAGTAATCACGGTTGTGACGGTCTTTCAGGCGAAGTAATTCTTTACCATAAAAGTCCCAGCGTCCAGATTCCTGCCACAAATCGGCAGGCTGCACCATTGGCATGCTCACTTCGTTACCACCTGCTTTGTCCATTTCTTCACGGACAATAGCAGAAGCTTTAGTGATGGAACGTAAACCAAGCGGCATGTATGTGTAGATACCGGATGTAAGTTTACGAATCATACCCGCACGGGTAAGCAATTTATGGCTGACAACTTCTGCGTCAGCTGGTGCTTCCTTAAGCGTAGGAATGTAGAAACGACTCCAGCGCATAGCTATCCTTTATTTCGTTCTATAAGAAATTTATCTAATTCTTCCATAAAGGCGTTAAGCAAGTTTGCTCCGCCTTTTACCGTTCTAATAACTTTTCCTTTACGGAAAATAATACCTTTGTCTCTGCCACCGGCAATACCAATATCAGCCTCCCGAGCCTCGCCCGGCCCGTTAACAACGCAGCCCATTACAGCTACTTTGATAGGGTCGACAACGCCTTCAAGGCGTTTTTCTACGACTTCAACAAGATTAATAAGGCCAATTTCGGTTCTACCGCAGGTGGGACAGGAAATAATCTCCGGTCCACGATGACGCAAACCGAGAGAACGTAAGAGTTCCCAGGCGACAGTCATTTCCTGAACAGGATCGTCCGTCAGGGAAACGCGCAAAGTATCACCAATGCCCTGCCAGAGCAATACACCAAGACCTACTGAAGATTTTATGGCACCACGCAACAGCGTACCAGCTTCTGTCACACCAATATGCAGCGGGTAATCACACTTCTCTGCAAGCAGTCTGTAAGAGTCAATGGTATGCAGAACAGAAGAAGACTTCAAAGAAATCTTGGTGTTATAAAATTTACGCTTTTCAAGCATGGCAACGTGCTGCATCGCACTTTCTACCATGGCTTCAGGAGTCGGACCACCAAACTTGTCCAATAATGCCCTTTCTACAGAGCCGCTGTTAACGCCGACTCTGATAGCTGCATTGTGTGCTTTAGCAGCGTCCACTACTTTATCCACATTTTTCTCACCGCCAATGTTACCCGGGTTAATACGTAATGCATCTACACCGGCCTCCAAAGACTTAATTGCCAACCTGTGGTCAAAGTGAATATCAGCAATAAGTGGAATAGAAATCTGATCCTTGATTCGGGAAATTGCCCATGCAGCCTGCTCATCAAGAACAGCAACACGTACCAGCTCACACCCAGCTGCTACAAGCTCCTCAATCTGAGCAACGGTTGACTCTACGTCGCGAGTATCTGTGTTTGTCATGCTCTGCACAACTACAGGATGCTCACTACCGATTTTAAGTGCCCCTACGGTCACTTCACGAGTCTTTCTTCTTTCTAAGGACATAGCTTCCTTTTACTCCTTACTATGCAGAGTCGTTCAAAAAACTAATACGCTGTTTCGCCTATGCATATTCCTGCCTGCGCTTTAAAGAGTAGCTATCGGTTACACTTATATAAATTCTCAATCTTACAATCCGCTGCAATCCCAAAAAAAAAGATACTACGCGACAAACAGATTCTTACCGCTCTTTTTTTGTCTTACGCAGACGCAACCTGAAAACAACATCAAGCTAACGCGATTACTCACTCTAATGCAGAAACATAACGGCTTACCAAAAAACAACTATTCTACTTACGAACTCTGCTTTTCTATCCTAAATTTCCCCATGAATGTTTCAAAAACAATCCATTCTCATTACTGCATTTCATATAGCAAGCCAAGAGGAATGGTAAGCTGATTTTGTATTGACAAAACAGGAGTGAATGTCATTCTCAAAAACATTCGCAGATAGACTAAATATCTAATAAGGAAGATACGTTATTTTGTCATTTCACTGACTACTACTGTGAGTGCGACCTATCCCTAAGAATCCCCAACTGCAAAGTAACACAGTGAGGTCACTATTATGATGCTACGCGTATTTCTCTCATAAATTTTAAGATTATAGGTTCCGAACCTGCATTGCCTTGTGCTCAAAAAATACGTTACAATATGCTAACTCTCTGTATCACCAAACTTTTTAACTTCAGACACAGTAAAGAGAACCACCATGCAGTTATATAAAAAAGCACTAGCCCTTCTTTTTCTCACGCTTCTAGTTACTGCCCCGTTATCAAGCACCGCGCTGGCTCAAAAGCCTGTTGTCTTTGTCAGCATTCTCCCGCAAAAATATTTTGTGGAACAAATCGCCGGTGACACTGTTCAAGTAGAGGTTATGGTTAAGCCCGGTGCAAGCCCTGCCACCTATGAACCACTGCCACGGCAAATGACTATGCTTGCAAAAGCTGATATGTACCTTGCCATCGGAGTACCTTTTGAACGCACCTGGCTTCCACGCATCAAAGCCACCAATCCTGATCTCGCAGTTATCTACATAGACAAGACTCTCCGCAAGCTCCCTATGACTTCCAATGCAATAGAAGTCGACACCAATCCACGTGGTGCTCTTTTGCTTAACTTCAGAAACTCTAAAGCCGAGCACGATGCGCACGCCTCAGCCCACGACCAGAAGAAGCAAGTTCATAATCATGAAGGCATGCTCGACCCGCACATATGGTTATCTCCCCGCTGGGTAAAAGCTATGGCAAAGCCAACACGTCTTGCCCTCACCAAGGTGGCACCACATCACGCCACGCAATACCGTATCAATACACGCCGTTTCACAAAACGATTGGACGCTCTGGACAAAGACATTCACGCAATCTTTAAGGCTATTCCAGCAGAACAACGTGTCTTTATGACTTTCCACCCTTCATGGGGATACTATGCCATGACATACAACCTCATCCAGATTCCAATTGAGTTCGAAGGTAAGGCTCCGTCTCCTAAGGATCTTGAACAAATCACAGCTATTGCAAAAAAACGAAATCTTCGGACAATATTTGTGCAGCCACAATTCTCGCAAGCGAGCGCAAAAGCCATTGCAGGTTCAATAAACGGCTCTGTTGTAACTGCCGACCCACTTGCCGAAAACTGGGAAGAAAATTTACGCGACGTTTCTAAAAAGCTCGCAGCATCTTTTATCCTTTGTGAATAGCTATGAATCAACCAGCCATCGACATATCAGGACTTACCTACGCATACCCTAATGCCTCACATGTCACTGTATTGGAAAATCTAAACTTTACAGTGCCGCAAGGTGCGTACATTGCAATCTTAGGTCCTAACGGTGGAGGAAAAACTACCCTGTTGAAATGCATTTTAGGCCTTCTTACACCACAATCTGGCAACATCAAGGTCTTTGGAAGAAAGCCATCGGAAAGCATACGATACATCGGATATGTTCCACAGTACGCTACTACTAAAGACCTGTTTCCAGCCACACTACTTGATATTGTCATGATGGGCGCAATTACCAGTCCCTTACTGATCTCATTTTCGCGAAAAGAGCGTCAGCATAATGAGAAAAAAGCTGTTGAGGCATTAAAAAAAGTTGGCCTTGTTGGACTAGAAAAAGAAAAACTGCACAACCTTTCCGGCGGACAACGTCAGCGAGTTATTGTTGCTAGAGCTCTTATGTCTGACCCCAGATTGCTGCTTCTGGATGAACCGACTTCGAACTTTGACCCAAGCGGTAAATTCTGCTTCTACGAATTTCTCGCAGGTCTTCCAGATAACATTACAACCATTGTGGTTAGCCATGACATTTCCATCGCAGCTTCACCGTTTACCGGCATTGCCGTTGTGAACCAAGACCTGAAGTATCACGAAGGAAAAGATTTTTCTCCGGACTTCCTTGCCCATCTATATGGAACACACGACAGTACCTGTCCGATGGGGGCTTTTATGAACAATGTACCTCAGATACTCTCATTCAAGCCGTTTACAAAAAACATCAACTTTCCTGACACCGAGGAGTAAGTGAAATGGACATACTCACACTCCCCTTCATGCAAAACGCTATTGCAGCCTCTTTGCTGGCATCCATTGCATGTGGCATTGTCGGTACTCTGATCGTCCTTAACCGCCTTGTTTTTCTTGCAGGTGGAGTTGCACACGCAGCTTACGGTGGGGTAGGTCTGGCGTTTTTCTGGGGACTGCCAGTGCTCCCATGCACACTTGGCTTTACGCTTGGTTCGTCCGTTGCCATGTCCACTATCGCCAGAAAATATAAAGAAAAAGCAGACACTGTCATAGGAGTGCTTTGGGCAGCTGGTATGGCCTTTGGTATCATTCTCATAGATCTTACACCGGGGTATAACGTCGATCTTATGAGCTTTCTTTTCGGCTCTATTCTCACAGTATCCGCGTCTGACTTATGGCTCATGTTCGGGATGGATATATTCATTCTAGGTACAACAATTCTGGCCTACCCCGGTCTGCTCAGTATTTCATTTGATGCCGAGTATGCCGAATCCCGTGGCTTGCCTGCCTCTATCCTTCACACAGTGCTCGTATGTATGGCTGCATTATCAATTGTTATGATCATCCGCGTAGTAGGACTTATTCTTGTTATCGCCCTGCTGACCATCCCGCCATTTATTGCAGAACGTAAAGCACGCAACCTTGCTTGGATGATGGGAACTGCTGTCTTTTGGAGCATGGTATTCTGCACCCTCGGACTAGGACTAGCATACTGGTTCAACCTAACCTCCGGCGCGAGCATCATTGCTGTTGCTTCAGCCACCTTCTTCGCAGTAGTTGGAATTGAACAATTCCATAACTATCGTGCCAGCAAGACATAGCAATACACCACAAATAAAGCCCCTGCACAAAATGTACAGGGGCTTTTCTTTCACTTCAGGTCGGATAACTTAGAAGCTAGTGCCAACACTAGGGAGAACTCCTCGGTTGTCGTTACTGCTTGCAGTAAGCAGCCGCATTTCAGCGTTCAACGGCAAGGTCTGAGTTGCCATGGCAAGCACCTCGTTTGTTGGTGCATGAATAAAGCGCATATTAAATCGTACACGATTCAAAGTCTGTGTGTAGGTACCTGTAACAATGATGGTTGCACGAACGTTTTCGTTAGCAAGCACATGGGTACGACGGCTCAGAACAAATTCTCCACCGCGTGGCTCAAAAAGAACAGAGCGACTTTTGCGAATTTCCTGCACGTTGTAACCGGAATTTACAAGCCAGCGAGAAACCTCTTCACTCATCTGTCGAGCAAGAGAGCTGGTTTCTTCCAAATCCTCAAGTGCTACCGGAGTAGTTACAATGACACCGTAGCCCTCTACATCACCTTCATCCAAATCAAGCTTCTGACGCAGCTGGGCATCTAACTGTGCTGCAAGAGTGTCTGCAACGACAGGGATAGTCTTTCTTATAGCTGGCTTTGTGGCCTCAGCCTGTTTTTGTTTTGCTGCCATATAGTCTTCATATGTTCCAGCTGAAGCGGCAAAAGGAAGCAACAGGCACACAAACATCACCAGTGCGGTAAAAATACAACGAATCATTTTGGCCTCCCTCTACCGAAGTGTTTCGAGTAAGCGATTCACAGCTGTAATCTCTGAAACAAGCTGCTCACGCATGTTTTCATGTTCAGCAGACGCCAACGCAAGCAGGAAATGCTCTCTTGCGAGTTCATACCGCTGTTGTGCGACATACTGTCTGCCAATATATAAGTTTTGCATAGAATTACTGCTGTAAGGGGACGCTACGACCTTGTATTCTGCAGGGCGCTGCACTGCCACCGGCTTTTTGCTTTTCAGCGCACAGCCTGAAAGTGCAACCATCGCTATGAGTATTAAAACACGTTTCATATCAACTCCTAATGCAGGTCTTCACCAAGATCGATGGCTGTCAGGTCATTTGCTCTGGTCATAGTTTCAAAGTCACGCATTGAAACATATCCTGAACTTAATTTAGGCCCAGTATCTGCCAGCATTCTACGAACAACATCAGTCTGTCGGAACACAAGCTGCGCTGTGCGTAATACAGCGTTGTCTGAGACACGCACCATACGGGCATTCACAAAAACATTGCCTTTTACTTGGTAGTAAGTACCGACAATAGCCAAGGACTGTCTATTTTTGACGTAAGTACGATGGTTACGAGTCAGCATAAACTCACCCTCACCCTTGCGTCCTTTAATCTCATTACCAATACGATATTCTTTTACAGGCACATTACGCTGGTTGAATTCATAAATAAGTGCTTCTGTAATATAACGACCGAACGCTGAGCTTCGTTCAAAGTCATCCTGCTCTACAAAAGTGACTGGAAGAATGCTTGCATTCTTAAAAATCTCCCAGTCAAGATCAGTTAATAGCTGATCTGCAAGTTCACGAACTTTAAGCTTTACTTCGCGAGCATTATCAACAGCTGGAATATCTGACTGAACATTACCTTTACGCCACAGCATGCCACCAGTTCCATCCGGAAGCATTACCCCGTTATCATAATTAACAACGGTCGTAACGGAAGTCAGTGATGTGTCTTCCTGATAAGTAGCATCTGCCGATTCAGGAACCATGCTCTCAACAGCACCATAGACCTTCTGCGGTGGTTGTTCTTCTGCCCATACCTGCGGGACACCAACCATAATAACCAAGAGCGCTATACCTACGCTGCGAAAAGCATTAGACATGCCAGTCCTCCATATCAGTTCGTACTAGTTAAGGTACGTTCATTGTTTACCGAGTTACATTCACTATCGGCGTCAGGCAGGAAAACTTAAATAGAATATCATAGGTTAACAGAGCAAAAAAAAGACCGCCCATTGGACGGTCTTTTTAAGTACATATTCAATACACATGCTTAATGCGTAACTTGTGTTGCTTCAGGTTCGCAAATCTTCAGAGAGTCTAGTAACTCTCTAGTCTGCGACTTTCCCTGATAAAGCTCCGCAGAGTTAAGTGCGTACGGGAGCACTTCATCGACATTCTCAACAGGAACAATTGTCATACCTTTAAGAACGTCTGCTGGAATATCCTTAAGATCTTTTTCATTATCTTTTGGAATAAGCACTGTGGTAATAAGTCCGCGTCGAGCAGCCAGAAGCTTTTCACGTAAACCGCCGATTGGCAGTACGCGACCACGCAACGTAATCTCACCGGTCATCGCAATATCATTCCGTACAGGAATACCCAGAAGAGCAGATACCATTGAGGTACACAGGGTAATACCGGCAGAAGGTCCATCCTTAGGAGTTGCGCCTTCCGGTACGTGAACATGAATGTCGATGCCCTTATGGAAGTTCGGCTTCAAACCAAACAAACTGGAGCGAGAGCGGATATATGAAAGAGCTGCCTGTGCAGACTCAGTCATAACCTCACCAAGCTTACCGGTAGTAGAAACCTTGCCGGAACCCGGCATAATTGCAGTTTCAACCAGCAGCAGTTCACCGCCAAGTTCAGTCCATGCAAGTCCTGTAGTTACGCCAACCTGTGCTTCATCTTCCCGCTCACCATAACGGTATTTTTTAACACCAAGCATGTTAGGAAGATTCTGAGTGGTAATGGAAATCACTTTATCCATATCATCCGCTTCTACCACACGCATAGCTGCTTTACGGCAAATAGATGCAATTTCGCGCTCAAGGCTACGTACACCAGCTTCACGAGTGTAGTAACGGATAATATCCATAATTACATTATCAGACATGCGCAGGTTTTCGTTCTTGATACCGTGCTGGTCAATTTGTTTTGGCAGCAGGAAGTCACGAGCGATGCGCTTCTTCTCAGTTTCAAGGTAGCCAGGCAACTGAATAATTTCCATTCTGTCCTGAAGTGGAAGCGGAATAGACTGCAAACTGTTGGCTGTCGTAATGAAAAATACCTGAGACAGATCGTAGTCCAGATCAAGGTAATGATCATTAAAGGTGCCATTCTGTTCCGGATCAAGCACCTCAAGAAGCGCCGCGGAAGGGTCACCTCTAAAATCAGTGCTCATTTTATCAATTTCATCAAGACAGAAGAGCGGGTTATTGAACTCTACTCGCTTGAGAGACTGAATAATTTTACCCGGTAATGCACCAACGTAAGTACGTCTATGACCACGCACTTCCGCTTCGTCACGCACGCCGCCAAGAGACAGACGAACAAACTCACGGTTAGTTGCGCGTGCAATAGAACGTGCAAGTGAAGTTTTACCAACACCCGGAGGGCCTACAAGACAGAGAATAGGACCTTTCAACTTGGTTGCAAGCTTCTGTACTGCGAGGAACTCCAAGATACGTTCTTTAGGCTTTTCAAGACCAAAGTGGTCTTCATCCAAAATAGAACGTGCTCCGTCGATATCAATCGGAGTCTCTTTCAGCTTGTTCCAAGGAAGATCTACAATCCAGTCAATGTAGTTACGGACTACGGTGTATTCTGCAGAAGATGCAGGCATACCACGCAACTTTTTAAGCTCACGCAAGCCGCGATCACGGGCTTCGTCAGGCATATCTTTGCTGCGTAGCTTAGCTTCAAGCTCGTTAAGTTCTTCCTGCGGATCGTCATCACGACCCATTTCTTTATTGATCGCCTTAATCTGCTCGTTGAGGTAGTACTCCTTCTGGTTACGTTCCATCTGATGCTTAACGCGGTTTTTAATGCGTTTTTCCATAGATGTAATCGCAATTTCACCTTGAAGAAGCTCATATACTTTCTCAAGTCGCTGAACAGGATCTGTAAGCTCAAGCACTTCCTGCTTCACACGATAATCAACTTTAAGGTGCGGCATAATGGCATCAGCCAGTTTGCCAACAGAGCTTACAGCGTTGATAGCAAGCAGAGTTTCCTGAGCAAGTTTTTTATTAATTTTTGCGTATTCTTCCAGAGATTCATGACAAGCACGGGCAAGCGCTTCTGCCTCTGTACCCTCAATGTCATTTTCTTCTACAGGAGTTACGTTGGCGAGAACAAAAGAAACTTCTTCTTCGCCCTCTTCTTCCACCTCAAGCTTTTCAACACCGGCAGATGTCCAACGAGCACGATACAAACCTTCAAACAAGACTTTTATCGTACCGTCAGGCAGTCTGAGCATCTGAAGCACCTTAGAAACAGTACCAACCTCAAACAGGTCCTCTGCTTCCGGCACTTCCATTTCCGGCTCACGCTGAGCTACAAGAAAGATTTCTTTACTGCTATCAGCAATTGCATGCTCGATAGCTTTGATGGAGGCCTCACGACCTACAAACAAAGGAATAATCGAACGCGGGAACATTACTACTTCCCGCAGGGACATCAGTGGGAGTTGAATGGTAGCAAGGCGCTTCTCGTCGCTTGATCCAATCTCAGTCATATATCCTCCTCGTTTCGTGCCATGCACTCTTCCGCAAGGAAGACAAGAGGCACAACGAGATAGTTAAGTCTCGGTGCCGAATTGTCAATTGCTTCAGCTGAATATACTCAAAATGCATCACAAATACATGTGATGCATTTTGATAACTACCTGATTAGGATGCCGTTTTCGCCTCATTCTCATAAATGAGCATTGGCTCTTTTCCTTCTTCAACTACCGCTCTGTTTACAACACACTCCTTAACCCCTTTGAGGGAAGGAAGGTGGTACATAATCTCGAGCATTATAGTTTCCATAACGTTACGCAGCCCCCTCGCACCGGTCTTACGGTCAATTGCCTGACGAGCAATAGCCTTAAGGGCATTTGTGGTAATGCGTAATGAAACTTTGTCGAATTCAAAGAGTTTCTGGTACTGACGAACAAGTGCGTTTTTAGGCTCAGTTAGAATGCGTACGAGGTCATCTTCACCGAGTTCTTCAACACAAGTAATTACAGGAATACGACCAATAAATTCAGGAATCAGACCGAACTTAACAAGATCGTTCGGCTGTACCTGCGTCAGCAAAGAAGTGTAAGACAAATCTTCCTTGGAGGTAATCTTTGCACCAAAGCCCATTGCCTTGCCGCTCATGCGGTTTTCAATGATCTTATCAAGACCAATGAACGCACCACCGACAATAAACAGGATATTGGACGTATCCATGCGGATAAACTCCTGCTGTGGATGCTTACGGCCACCTTTAGGAGGAATGTTTGCTACTGTACCTTCAATAATTTTAAGCAGTGCCTGCTGTACACCTTCACCGGATACGTCACGGGTGATGGATGGTCCGTCACCTTTACGGGAGATCTTATCGATCTCATCAATGTAGATAATGCCTTTGGAAGCGGCTTCAATGTCGTAATCAGCATTCTGCAAAAGCTGCACAAGAATGTTCTCTACGTCTTCACCAACATATCCAGCCTCAGTAAGGGTCGTTGCATCAGCAATGGCAAATGGAACGTTGAGAGTGCGCGCCAAGGTCTTTGCAAGCAAGGTCTTACCACTACCGGAAGGACCAGCAAGAAGAATGTTACTTTTTTCAAGCTCAACATCACCAAGCTTATGCTCATAGAACACACGCTTGTAGTGGTTGTGTACAGCTACAGACAAAATTTTCTTTGCCTGATGCTGCCCGATAACATACTCGTCGAGCTTACTTTTAATTTCCTCAGGAGTAAGTAGCTTACCGTCATCTTCAGTGACTTCAGCGCCTTCCTGCGCGATAATTTCGTTACAAAGAGCGATACACTCGTCACAAATGTAGACTTCCGGACCTGCGATAAGTCGAGCAACCTGCTCCTGACTCTTGCCACAGAAAGTGCAATTGAGCTCTTCGTTTTGTTCGATAGAGTTTTTATCCATAGGCTATTCCACTACTTCTCGTTTTTGAGAATGTCATTACGGGATACGAGGATTTCGTCGATAATGCCGAAGTCCTTAGCTTGCTCCGCACCCATGAAGTAATCACGTTCTGTATGTTCCACAACGGTTTCAATCGCCTTGCCTGTGTGATGAGCAAGAATACCGTTCAAGGAGTCTTTCAACCGCAAAATTTCTTTAGCGTGGATATCAATATCCGTTGCCTGCCCCTGAATTCCACCAAGAGGCTGATGGATCATTATACGGCTATGAGGCAAAGAAAAACGTTTGCCTTCAGCACCGGCAGCGAGCAGCAATGCGCCCATGCTTGCAGCTTGTCCCATGCACAGCGTCGCAACAGGCGCAGAAATGTACTGCATGGTATCGTAAATTGCCATCCCTGCGGTTACAGAGCCGCCGGGAGAGTTAATGTACATGTAAATTTCTTTTTCAGGATTCTCTGATTCCAGGAACAGGAGCTGAGCGCAAATCAAAGAAGCGATCTGATCGTCAATTGGAGTTCCAAGGAGAATAATCCGGTCTTTAAGCAAACGGGAGTAAATATCGTAGGCACGTTCAGACCGACCGGTGGTTTCAATAACAATAGGCACTGCCATAACGCACTCCTAACAGTGGTAAAAAAGTATGTGTTGTAGGCTTGGAAAAAGAAAGGGCAGCGAATGTACGCATTATATATAACTGACGCGTACCACCCGTCCAAACAAACGGACTTATAGCAACCTAGCAGAAGTTGACCCAACTGCTCAAGAAGCAAAGAGACTCAATTTGTGATAACTTGCAATATAAAGCAAAAAACGGGGCAAGCATATATGCCGCCCCGTTTAGATTGTAAAGTCTGAAGAAAGGAAAGAGAAAGCTTAGTCTTCTTTTTCTTCTTCTTTCTTTGGCTCAACTTCAGTAACGTTAGCTTTTTCGTAGATTGCGTCCATAGCTTTGTCAGCGAGGAGACGGTCACGAAGGCTGAAGAGAAGGTTGTTTTTGGAGTAGTAATCTTTAACTACGTGGAATTCCTGACCTGCACGCATTGCGATCTGGTGAAGCTGCATATCAACTTCCTGGTCAGTTACTTCAACGCCTTCTTTCTTAGCTACTGAGATAAGGAAAACCTGAGTTTTTGCAATCTCTTCTGCTTCTGGACGAACTTCTGCGCGAAGCTCTTCAGGAGTTTTACCAAGAGATTCAATAGACTTACCCTGACGCTCGAGACGTTCGATGCGTTCCTGAATAAGGCTGTCAACATGACCGTCAACCATAGAATCTGGAAGAGGAAATTCAACAGTTTTCAAGAGGGTATCAAGCATGGTTTTCTGAGCCTGAGATTTGTTGAGCTGATTGCGGCTGCTTTTGTAGGATTCTACTACAGCTTCACGCATTTTTTCAACGGAATCGAAACCACCAGCTTTCTTAGCGAGTTCGTCGTTGAGTTCAGGAAGTTTTTTCTCCTGAATAGCGTGTACAGTCACTTTCATGGTTACAGATTTACCTGCAAACTCAGGATTGATGAAGTCTTCAGGGAAGGTAACTTCGCCTTCACCGGACTCACCAACAGTGATTGTTTTAACGAGGGCTTCGAAATCTTCGAGAGCCTGCTTGTCGCCAAGAGTCATCTGGAAGTTTTCTGCGGATACACCTTCAACAGGCTCACCGTTTTCGTAAGCAGCAAAGTCGATTACAGCAATTTCACCGTCTTTCGCAGCGCGAGTTTCAGCAACTGCTACAGTTTCCGCCATGTTGCCACGGATACGGTCGATTACTTCGTCAACTTCTGTTTCGTCTACAACAACTTTTTCTTCTTCAACATCAATACCTTCGTAGTTTGGAAGGTCAAACTCAGGCATTACTTCAAAGGAGATAGCGTAAGTGAACTCTTCATCACGAACGAGTTCGCCGCCGTCGAAGTCAATACGGGAAACCGGAGAGAATTCACCCTGACCGATTACTTCGTTGATGTGTACGTTAACGAGGTCCTGAGTTGCTTCAGAATAAACTTCTTTCTTGAAGCGACCTTCGATTACGCTGGAAGGTACTTTACCTTTACGGAAACCTTTGAGGTCTACGTTGGTACGGTACATTGCGATTGTTGCAGCAAGTGCAGCATTAACCTCGTCCACAGGAACAGTAATATTAATCTGTTTCTTAACCGGAGACAGATCTTCTACTTTATATTCCATGGCACACGCTCCTTCTTGTCCAGTGGAAAATTAGAAAAATTCTCCGGCCATCAACGATGTTAAGTACCGGATAGAAATATATGGTGCGAAAGGAGAGACTCGAACTCTCACGGGATTAACCGCCAGATCCTAAATCTGGTGCGTCTACCAATTCCGCCACTCTCGCATTCATTCATATGTATGACATTTACCGAAACAAAAATTTGTATGTTCTTGTTTGCTTGGTTGGTAACATGTCGAAGGCGCAGACATTTACCATTGCTGCGCACAGAGTTCAAGCATTAAAATGCGATTTTTTGCATTTCTTGTGAAAAAAAGCTCTAAGTAGATGAAGGTACTTACAAACCTTCTTGCCTCATTATTACTATCTGATTAGTAACGTTCCGCATTCTGTACCGCTTTTTAACACCTTGCCGATCACAGCAGCCATCTCGCCCCGTTCTGTAAGGAAAGAAACGGCCTCTTCGACACGCTCTTCAGGAACTGCCAAGACCAGCCCACCTGATGTCTGAGCGTCAAATATAAGATCAACCCGCAAAGAGTCAACACCCTCAGCAACTTCTGTTGCATTTTTACAATGCTGTTTATTTGCGTGGCTACCTTCCGGCACTAGTCCCATACTTGCCAGCTCAAGCGCCTTATCAAGCACAGGAATGGCCTCAGAGTCAATAGCTACAAGTGCTTTTGATGCTTGTGCCATTTCAACAAGATGCCCGCCCAGTCCAAAACCTGTAACATCCGTCGCTGCTTTCAACTTCATTTTTTGAATAAGCTCGCCACCAACATTGTTCAATCTTGCAGCCCAGCTATACAGAAGCTCTTCCATTTCTTCACAGCCATCCCAACTGGCTTTTACACCAGTAGCAAGGACACCGGTACCTACAGGTTTAGTAAGAATAAGCACGTCTCCCTGCTGCAAACCAGCATTGGATGTATATGCATCCGGCTCAACATAGCCTGTTACAGACAATCCGTATTTGATTTCTGCATCCTCGACACTGTGTCCCCCCGCAAGCACTGCTCCTGCCTCGACAATCTTATCGTATCCACCACGAATAATTTCACTCAGCATATCCTTGGACATACTTTTCACCGGGAAGCATACGATATTCATCGCGCACCAGGGAGTACCACCCATCGCATAAACATCAGATAGCGAGTTCGCTGCAGCAATTTGCCCGAAGCGATATGGATCGTTCACAATGGGAGTAAAAAAATCAAGAGTCTGCACAATTGCCTTTCCTGCCGGAAAAGACAGTATTGCTGCATCCTCATTGTTACTTGTACCGGTGAGCACCCTACCCTGTTCATTCTCTCTAGCATGCGGCAGGGACTGTAAAATCTCCTCCAGGTCCCCTGGAGAAATTTTCGCTGCTCAACCAGCAGCTTTAACAGTATCTACCATTTTAACAGTAGGCTTAGTCATGCACAGCACCTGAATCAACTCGCATAGAGCGTGTTTCATCCTTTAAAAATTGAATAAAGCTATGGATAGCAGGGAAATAATGACGACGATTGTGATAAACGCAGAAAAATTGACGCTTAAGCTTCATGTTTGAAACGGGAAGAATTACCAAATCTCCTCGCTCAACCTCTGCCGAAACTGCAAGCTTGGAAGTAATAGATAACCCCATTCCCGCCTTAACAAATTGAATAACCGCATTGGTTGATTCAACCTGAACCACAGAAGGAAGTGAACGGATATCAACATTATGCTCGGCAAGAGCATTCGCAAAGGTTTTTCTCGTACCTGAGCCACGCTCACGCATCACCCAACTATGCTCTGCCAATGTTTCTGCAGACAATGGTTCTTTTATCGAAGCATAAGAAGGTGAAGCGATAACAACCAACTCATCATCAACAATAGGGATGAAAGTCAGTTCAGGGTCATTCTCAAAAGCACCTACCACTCCGACAGAAAGCTCACCTTGTGACAGCATTTGAATAACTGCCTCAGAATCTGCAACTTTAAGCGAAACGTCCACGTTGGTATTTTTCAACATGTACTTAGCCATCACTCGTGGTAATAGATAATGAGCAGGTATTGTACTGCCACCAATAATAATTTCACCGGCAATCTCGTCATGCAG
>NZ_FSRG01000002.1 GCF_900129975.1 Halodesulfovibrio marinisediminis DSM 17456 | reverse complement strand
TACGCTTTCTTTAAAGGATGGCTGCTTCTAAGCCAACCTCCTGGCTGTCTAGGAAATTCCACCGCCTTTTCCACTGAGCATGGATTTGGAGACCTTAGCTGTCGGTCTGGGCTGTTTCCCTTTCGACTACGGCCCTTCTCAGTCGCAGTCTGACTCCCGAGGATCATTTATACGGTATTCGGAGTTTGATAGGGTTTGGTAAGCTGGTGAGCCCCCTAGCCCTGTCAGTGCTCTACCCCCGTTAAACTACCTCGAGGCTATACCTCAATATATTTCGGAGAGAACCAGCTATCACCAGGTTTGATTGGCCTTTCACCCCTATCCACAAGTCATCCAAATCGTTTTCAACCGATACTGGTTCGGTCCTCCACTCAGTTTTACCTGAGCTTCAACCTGCTCATGGATAGATCACCTGGTTTCGGGTCTAATCCACTGTACTTGTCGCCCTTATCAGACTCGCTTTCGCTACGGCTCCACTTTCGCTTAACCTTGCACAGTAGATTAACTCGCTGACTCATTATGCAAAAGGCACGCGGTCACATCTCAAGGATGCTCCCACAGCTTGTAGGCAACTGGTTTCAGGTTCTATTTCACTCCCCTAACAGGGGTTCTTTTCACCTTTCCCTCACGGTACTGGTTCACTATCGGTCACTAGGTAGTACTTAGCCTTGGAAGAT
This sequence comes from Halodesulfovibrio marinisediminis DSM 17456, assembly GCF_900129975.1. Classification (NCBI taxonomy): domain Bacteria; kingdom Pseudomonadati; phylum Thermodesulfobacteriota; class Desulfovibrionia; order Desulfovibrionales; family Desulfovibrionaceae; genus Halodesulfovibrio; species Halodesulfovibrio marinisediminis. Next base: position 99 of record NZ_FSRG01000002.1, on the reverse strand, counting down.
GGTCCTCCCAGATTCCCACGGAGTTTCACGTGTTCCGCGGTACTCAGGAACAGTCAGTGTCATTTTCGACTTCAGATACGGGACTTTCACCCTCTACGG
>NZ_FSRG01000001.1 GCF_900129975.1 Halodesulfovibrio marinisediminis DSM 17456 | reverse complement strand
AGCAAAACTCTTTGCAATTAAATAGCGAATCGGATTTTTTTCTTTAAAGGAGGTGATCCAGCCGCAGGTTCCCCTACGGCTACCTTGTTACGACTTCACCCCAATCATCAGCCCCACCGTAGACAGCTGCCTCCATTGCTGGTTAGCTCACTGGTTTCGGGTAGAACCAACTTTCGTGGTGTGACGGGCGGTGTGTACAAGGCCCGGGAACGCATTCACCCCGGCATGCTGATCCGGGATTACTAGCGATTCCGACTTCAAGGAGTCGAGTTGCAGACTCCTATCCGGACTGGGATGCACTTTCTGGGATTAGCTCCACCTCACGGTATCGCAACCCTTTGTATGCACCATTGTAGTACGTGTGTAGCCCCAGGCGTAAGGGCCATGATGACTTGACGTCGTCCCCACCTTCCTCCCGGTTAACCCGGGCAGTCTCCCTAGAGTGCTCAGCATTACCTGGTGGCAACTAAGGATAGGGGTTGCGCTCGTTGCGGGACTTAACCCAACACCTCACGGCACGAGCTGACGACAGCCATGCAGCACCTGTCACTGCATTCCCCGAAGGGCACTGCCTAATTTCTTGGGCATTCGCAGGATGTCAAGCCTGGGTAAGGTTCTTCGCGTTGCATCGAATTAAACCACATACTCCACCGCTTGTGCGGGCCCCCGTCAATTTCTTTGAGTTTCAGCCTTGCGACCGTACTCCCCAGGCGGGGTACTTAACGCGTTAACTACGGCACCGAGGGTCAAGCCCCCAACACCTAGTACCCATCGTTTACGGCGTGGACTACCAGGGTATCTAATCCTGTTTGCTCCCCACGCTTTCGCTCCTCAGTGTCAGTAATAGTCCAGGAAGTCGCCTTCGCCACGGGTGTTCCTTCTGATCTCTACGGATTTCACTCCTACACCAGAAATTCCACTTCCCTCTCCTATACTCTAGCGATGCAGTATCAAGTGCAATTCCACGGTTGAGCCGTGGGCTTTCACACCTGACTTACAAAGCCACCTACGAGCGCTTTACGCCCAGTGATTCCGATTAACGCTTGCACCTTCAGTATTACCGCGGCTGCTGGCACTGAATTAGCCGGTGCTTCCTCTAGAGGTACCGTCAATTACTAAGAGTATTAATCTTAATAGGTTTCTTCCCTCTTGACAGGAGTTTACGATCCGAAAACCTTCATCCTCCACGCGGCGTCGCTGCGTCAGACTTTCGTCCATTGCGCAATATTCCCCACTGCTGCCTCCCGTAGGAGTCTGGGCCGTGTTCCAGTCCCAGTGTGGCAGGCCACCCTCTCAGGCCTGCTATTCATCGTTGCCACGGTAGGCCGTTACCCCACCGTCTAGCTAATGAAACGCGGACTCATCTACTGGCGAGAGCTTTCAAGAAGAGGCCCCCTTTCCCGTTACCAGCGTATACGGTATTAGCAGTCGTTTCCAACTGTTGTCCCGTACCAGTAGGTAGATAATCCACGCGTTACTCACCCGTGCGCCACTCTACTCGTTTCCGAAGAAACTTTCGCGTTCGACTTGCATGTGTTAGGCACGCCGCCAGCGTTCAATCTGAGCCAGAATCAAACTCTCCAGTTTAATAATTCTGTATTGTGACATCCACTACATCGTAGCAGATGACGCTAGCTGATCTCT